>NZ_LIRK01000181.1 GCF_001419765.1 Streptomyces torulosus | reverse complement strand
TTCAACGAGCCACCTGAACGCTGAGCCACGGCCAACCGTGCACGAAGTCGTAGGGGGTGTTTCGAAAGTCCCGCACAGCACCCACGGCGCCCGGCACGCACTCTCGCCGCACCGGCCGAAAGCCCAAGTACGTCCAGTACGAGAGCTTTCGTCCGGCACGCCGAGAGCACGCACCGGACACCGCGGGCACCGCACAGGACTTTCGAAACACCCCCCTAGGCCACGAGGTCGCGCATCCTGCTGATCTCGGTCGTCTGCTGGGCGATCACGTCGTCGGCCATCTCCTCGATCAGGATGTTGTTGCCCTGGGTCTTGACGTCCGTGGCCATCGTGATCGCCCCCTCGTGGTGAGTGATCATCAGTTTCAGGAAGAGGCGATCGAACTCCGCCCCGTCGAGCGTGCCGAGTTCCTTCAGCTGCGCCTCGGTCGCCATGCCGGGCATCTCCCCGTGGTCGTGCGACGTGCCCTTCCTGTCGCCGTCGTTGACCTTCAGCCAGCCCTCCATCGCCTCGATCTCCGGCTTCTGGGCTGCCGAGATGCGCTCGGCGATCCGCTTCACCTGTGTCGACTTCGCGTGCTTCGGTGCGAGTTCGGTCATCTCCAGGGCCTGGCCGTGGTGCACGATCATCATGCGGGCGTAGGCGAAGTCCGCGGAATTCGGCGAGTCGTCCTCGGCGCGCCGCTTTTCCGCCTCCTCGGGTGACAGGGTACGGGCCGCCTCACCGGGTTTTCCGGGCGCGATCACCGCGGGTCCGCCGGACCGGGCGGAAGCGCCGTCGGGTTCGGTGTCCGACCCCGAGTCACAGGCCGCGAGCGCGAGGAGAGCGGCCGTCAACGAGGCCGTGACCAGCGACGCGCGGGATGTGCGGCGAACGAGCACAGTGACCTCCTGGGCAGAGCAACGGGCATACAGGCGACGAGGGTTGACGATCGTTTCTAACAGGCATTCAGGTGCCGGTGATCAAATTTGTTCGTTACAAATACATGGCCATCTGTTGATCTGTGCATGCTGAAGACGATACTTCGGAGGTGCCTGAACCGTTCGACTGCGAACGGCTACGAGGGAGGACACAGTGACCCTGTTGAACAACCTTCGGACGCGCCGCAGACGGCTGGGGGTGGCCGCCACGGCGGCCGGACTCCTGGCCGCGCTGTTAACGGCCGGTCCGGCGGCGGCGACTCCCGACCCGGGGGACGCGCCCACCGTGCGCGAGAAGGTCTCCAAGAGCGACGCGGCCGAGGCGCGCGAGGCGATCGCCGCCGGTGAGATACCCGGCAAGGACGAGATCGTCCACTCCGCCAACATCGAGCACCTGACCAACATCCCGAAGGAGGCGCTGCCGGGCACCAACTCCGACCTCGCCTTCCAGGGGAAGTACGCGTTCGCCGGCAACTACGACGGCTTCCGCATCTTCGACATCAGCAACCCCAGGGCCCCGAAGACGGTCGCCCAGGTCCTCTGCCCGGGCTCCCAGAACGACATCTCCGTCTCCGGGAACCTGCTCTTCCTGTCCACGGACTCCTCGCGCAGCGACAGCTCCTGCAACAGCACCACGCAGCCCGCGAGCGAGAAGTCCTCGTGGGAGGGCATGAAGATCTTCGACATCAGCGACAAGGCGAACCCGAAGTACGTCGCCGCCGTCGAGACCGCCTGCGGCTCGCACACCCACACGCTGCTGCCGAAGCGGAAGAACGTCTACGTCTACGTCTCGTCGTACTCGCCGAACGCGGCGTTCCCCGACTGCCAGCCGCCGCACGACGGCATCTCGGTCATCAAGGTGCCGCGCTGGGCCCCCGAGAAGGCGGCCGTGGTGGGCTTCCCCGTCCTCTTCCCCGGTGAGGGCCCGGACGGCGGCGGCAACCCGGGTGGGCCCACGAACCCCGGCGTCTCCAAGACCACCGGCTGCCACGACATCACGGTGCTGCCGTCGAAGGACCTCGCGGCCGGCGCGTGCATGGGTGACGGCATCCTGTTCTCCATCGAGGACCCGGAGAACCCGAAGATCATCGACCAGGTCCAGGACAATGTGAACTTCGCGTTCTGGCACTCGGCGACCTTCAACCAGAAGGCCAACAAGGTCGTCTTCACCGACGAGTTGGGCGGCGGCGGCGCGGCCACCTGCAACGCGGAGATCGGCCCGAACCGCGGCGCCGACGGCATCTACGACATCGTCGGCAGGGGCGACCACCGCAAGCTCGTCTTCAAGAGCTACTACAAGATCCCCCGCCATCAGGCGAACACCGAGAACTGCGTCGCCCACAACGGCTCGCTGATCCCGGTCAAGGGCAAGGACATCATGGTCCAGGCCTGGTACCAGGGCGGTGTGTCCGTCTGGGACTTCACCGACTCCGCCAACCCCAAGGAGATCGCCTACTTCGAGCGCGGTCCCATCTCCACGGACACGCTGGTCGGCGGCGGTGCCTGGTCGGCGTACTACTACAACGGCTACATCTACTCGAACGACATGGTCAAGGGATTCGACGTCCTGAAGATCGACGACCGGCGCACGAACCCCGCCCGCTGGGTCCACCAGCGTGAGCTGAACGTGCAGACGCAGCCGGACTACTTCGACTTCGGCTGGTAGGACGCCGGACCGACACCGTCAGGTGGCGAAGAAACGCGACAGATCCCTGTCGTACGTCCCGCCGGTCCCCTCGGGGGTCGGCGGGACACCCGACTCCCAGTCGAGTCCGTAGCGCCGAAAGAGCTCCGCGCGCAGGGTGGTGACCGGCAGCGGCGCGTTCGGCAGCACCATCGCGTACACGGCACCCATCAACAGGGCCCGCAGCAGCGGGTAGTCGGCCTCCGGGTCCGCGGAGCCGTTCCGGGTCACCGTGTCCCGCAGCAGTTCGCCCAGCCGCTGCTGTTCGGCGCACTGCACGAATCCCTCCTTGGCCTGGAGCAGCCCCGCCATGTGCTGACGCATCAGCACGGGCCGGTCCAGGGCCAGTCGCAGGATCGCGTCGACCGCCCGCGCCATCCGCTCCCGCCCGTCGTCGCTGCGCGGCTCGCCCTCCAGCGCCTCCTCCAGCGTCCGGTGCATCAACCGGTGCACCGCCGACTGGACCAACTGGCGCTTGCCGGGGAAGTAGTACGACACCAGGCCCCGTGCCGATCCCGCGCGGTCCGCGATGTCCCCGAGGGTCGTGGCCTCGTAACCCCGCTCGTCCACCAACTCGACGGCGGCCTGCAGCAGTCGCTCCCGGGAACGGCGACGCAACTCTTCATTGACCGAGGCGCTGCGCGGGGACATCCTGTAACTCCTGCGTTGACTGGCTGCCAGCCAACTATACTCAGCGCTTCCGGGCGGCGACCCTGTGTGTCCCTCCCGGCCGCTGTCCGTCCCGGGCCGCACGGGGGACGGTCCGGGACGGACGACGGGTCGCCGGCGACGGCGCCCCGGACGCCGCGACCCGCCCGACGGACCCTGACCGGACGGTGTCTCAGTCCACCAGCCCCAGCACCGGGCGCAGTCCGTCCGGCCGGCTGTCCGCGGGCAGATGGTCCACGAAGTGCACCGCGCAGCCCAGGGCCGCCGCGCCGCCGTCGGCCCGGCGGTCGTCACCGACCATCAGCGTGTCCCGTGCGTCGACGCCGAGCGCCTCGCAGGCGAGCGTGAACAACCGCGGGTCCGGCTTCTGGATGCCGTGTTCGTACGACAGCACATAGGTGTCCACGTACGGGGCGAGACCGTGCGCGCGGAACACCGGTCGCAGATCCCAGCCGATGTTGCTCACCACGCCGACGGCCACCCCCCGCTCCCGCAGACCGGCGAGCACCTCGGCGGCGTCCGGGTACGGGCGCCACGCGGGCGGCGTCATATGGCGGTCGTAGAGCGCGTCGTGGAGCGCGGGGTCGGGCAGGGACACCCGCCGGGACAGCCCCGTGAAGGCCGCCCGATGCTGCTCGGCGCTCCGGTCCCGGACCGTCCACAGCTCACCCAGCTCGCCGGTCGGCGGCTCCACGGGGGCGGGCCCGCCGGGCAGCGCGCCCGCCCGCTCCAGCGCCTCGGCGGCCCGCACCACCTCCGGCTCGGGCAGGTCGACACCGGTGTCCGCGAGCACCGCCCGCAGCCAGGACTCGCCGGACTCGATACGGAAGAGGGTCCCGGAGAAGTCGAACAGCACGCCTTTGATCGTCATGGCGGCGATCCTTCGCGGTGGCCCCGCCCCGGTCAAGTACGCCTCGGCGCACCCCACTTCTCGTACGCCATCACGGCCAGTGCCACGGTCAGCGCGCCCAGCAGCCAGCCGCCCACCACGTCCGACGCCCAGTGCACGCCCAGCCAGATCCTGGTCAGACCCACACCGAGGACCGACACCACGGACACCGCCAGCGCGACCCGCGTGACGACGCGTCCGGCGCCGTACAGATGGAGGAGCCACAGCAGCAGACCGCACACCACGGTCGCCGTCATGGCGTGGCCCGACGGGAAGGCGGCGTAGTGGGCGGAGTCCACGGGGTCGGGCCACGCGGGCCGCTCCCGGCCGACGGCGGCCTTCAGGCCCTGCTGGAGCGCCGTGCCCACCGCACAGGTGACGGCCAGCCAGATCGCGAGCCACCACTCCCGGTGCCGCCACACCAGCCAGACCGCGGCGGCCGCGCACACCAGGCGCATCGTCACCGGGTCCCACACCCAGTCCGTGAGGATGCGGAAGGCGTGGGTGATCCCGGACTCGGCGACGGCCCATCTGTGGGTGGTGTCCGCGATGCCGTCGTCCAGGGACGTCAGCGGCGCCCAGGAGAGCGCGACCAGGACGAGCAGCAGGACGGTGGGCGCCGCGAGAGCCGCGGCGACGCGGACGGTGCGGGAGTTCGGCGGCCGGTGGGGCGGCGCGTCGACGGTGGGGGTGTGCATGCAGCGATCCTCGCCGACCCGTGGGGCTCCGTGCCAACGCCGGGGCGTGAGATCACTGTCACGCGCCGCGACCGGAGCACGAGCCGTGCCTCGCGCGTTGTTCTTGGGTTTCCCTTTGTCGGTTCTTTGCCGGGTCACGGTTAACCGAGTGCCCGCAACCCCGGTACGAAAGCCACCAGAACCGGCAGCGCGGGCAGCAGGGCCGCGCACGCGGTCAGCCGCAGCCGGCGCACGGGCGTGAGCCGGTCCGGGGGAGCGAGCAGCCGGTGGACGCGCCGCGGCACATGGTCCTCGGGGGCCGAGCACGGCCCGAACACGCCCCGGTCCTCGTTGAGCCCGACGAGGGCGAGGGCGGTCGTCAGGCGTCCGTGGCGCCGGGAGGCGGTGTCGTCGGCGGCGAGTTCGACCAGGCGGTGCATCTCGTCGCGGAACGCGGCGAACACCGGCACCCGCGGGAAACCGCCCGCCAGCGCCGCCGAGCAGTGCAGCAGCCAGTCGTGCCGGGCCCGCGCGTGCCCCTGCTCGTGCGCGACGACCGCGTCCACCTGCCGGCCCTTCAGCCGACGCAACGCGGCGGTGGTGATGACCAGTCGGGGCGCCGGACCGGGCAGCCACCAGGCGTCCGGCCGCTCGCCCTCCACCACCACGAGCCGGTCCGCCCCCGGCTCCTCGCCGGGCAACAGCGGCGCCCGGCGCAGGATCTCCGCCTCCCGCCGCCGCCGGTGCCGCCGGGCCAGCGCGATCTCGCCGACCAGCATCGCCCCGGTCCACACCCCGCCGCACGCGAGCGCTACCGCGGTGACCGCCGCCCACGAACCACCGGTGCCCAGTGCGTACGCCTCGACCACCCGGTGCGGCGCCGGCGCGAACAGTGGCCCGCGCACCGCCGTCCAGGCGGCGGCCGCGCTCAGCGCCATCGACAGCGTGCAGCACAGCAGGACGGCCGCCACGACGCACTGCCACACCCACAGCGCGACCACCGGTTCACGGTCCGGCCAGTCCGCCCGGGCCAGCAGTCGCGGAGCGAGGACGGCGGTCAGGGCGCCGAGCAGCAACAACGCCGCGGGGACCATCATGGGCGAAGCCTATGAGCGGGACGGGGCGCGACGACATGGGCCGGGCGGCCCAAGTGACGCAGACCACGGTGTCGATCACACCGTGAGCAGCATGGTGAACATCCCGATGCCCATCGACAGCCGGCAGGCCCGCGCCACCTCGGGCCGGTCGCCCCAGCCGGTCCCGACCCCTGCCACGCGCCCGCTCCCGGAGACGGCCACCGGCATCAGCCGTACGCCCGCCCACAGCACATAGCCGGCGAAGTACAGCAGAAGCGTCCCGGTCAGCAACGGCGACCCGCTGCCGCCGTGCCCGCCGGGGGCGGCCGCCATCACCACCGCCATGTAGACCATGGCGACAGCGCCCACCAGATGGTGCAGATGGTGCGGGCTCGTGCGGGCCGCCCACAGCGCGCGCAGCGCGGCGGCGCCGAACACGACGGCGTAGGCCAGCCAGGCCCAGCGCGGGGGCGCCGCCGCGGCGGCGGGCACGGCCATCGCGGCCATGCCGAACCCCATGAGCGCCTCACCGCCCGCGGCCCGGCGCTGCTCCTCGACGGCGCTGCGCATCCGCAGCAGGCAGTACCCACCGGTCAGCGCGCACAGCGCGACCAGCAGCCAGCCGGGCGAAGCCGGTCCGTGCACGTGCACCTCCACGCTCGACGGCGTCGAACAGTGATGACCGTGAGGTCGACCAGTCGGTCAGGGCATGCCCCTGCCCGGTGGCGCGCAGACGAGCGCACGGGAGTATGCGGGGGAGCGCGCGGGGTGCATCGGCTGAGCAGGGGTGCGGCTGAGCAGGGGTGCGCGCGCCCCGCCGTCGGAGCGGGTGACGGCGTCCGGCGGGCCGGACGCCGTACGCTCACGGCGACGGCACGACAGCACGGATTCCACGCTTCGGAGGGCGCACCGGCATGACGGCAGGCAACGGGCGGACGGCGGCGGGGAGCGGCGCGGCTCTGGGGGACACGGTCGCCAAGGTGGTGCGTCAGTGGCAGACGGTGCACCCCGGTCTCGACACCGGACCCATGGAGATCATCGGCCGGGTGAACCGCTGCGCCGCCCTCCTCCAGCAGGCGGAGGACGCGCCGCTGCGCCGCGCGGGGCTCACCCGCCCCGAGTTCGACGTCCTCGGCACCCTGCGCCGCACCGGCCACGAGCTGACGCCCAGTGAGATCGCCCGCGAGACGTTCGCCTCCGGCGCGGCCGTCACCAAACGCCTCAAGCTGCTCAGCGAGCGCGGGCTGGTGGAGCGGCGCGGCGACGCCCGGGACCGGCGCGTCGCCCATGTCCGCCTCACGGACTCCGGCCGTGACCTCGTGGACAGCGTCCTGCCGGAGCAACTGGCCTACGAGACGAATGTGCTGTCCGGGGTCGGCACCGACGACCGCCGTGAACTGGCCGGGCTGCTGGGGGAGTTGCTGATCCAGCTGGAGGGCCGGCTGGGCCTGCCGCGCACCTGAGGCCCCGGCGCGCGCACGGCCGACGGCGGCAGGGGCTCAGCGCTCCTCGTCCGCCAGGTGGACGCCGAACATGGCGCCCTGGGGATCGCGCAGCACGGCGATGCGCGGGCCCTCCGGCACCGTGGTCGGCTCCATGAGGACGGTGCCCCCGGCGCCGACGGCGATCCGGGCGGTGTCGTCCACGTCCTCGACGGCGAAGTAGGGCAGCCAGTGCGAGGGCACCTCGTGCGGGAACTTCTCGTCCATGGTGATCATGCCGCCGAAGTCGGCGCCGGCGATGCCCCACTGCGTGTAGTGCTCGGAGGCGTGCACGGTCCAGCCGAACACGGTGGTGTAGAAGGCCTCGGCCCCCTCCGGCGCGCGGGTCAGCAGCTCCACCCAGCCGAGGGCGCCGGGCGCGTTGAACAGACCGGCACCGGGGAAGGTGCGGGCCTCCCAGAGCTGGAAGGCCGCGCCGCCCGGGTCGAACGCCACCGCGAACCGCCCGATGTCGAAGACGTCCATGGGCTCCAGGACGATCGATCCGCCGGCCGCCCGCACCGACCCGACCGCGGCGTCCGCGTCGGCCACCGCGAACGACACGTTCCAGGCCACCGGCTGCGACTCCTGGTACAGCGGCGCGAGGGCGGCGACGGCGGCGTCGCCCAGGTGTGCCACCGTGTACCCGCCGGCCTCCTGGCGCGGGTCGGTCTCCGGACGCCATCCGAACAGCTCGGTGTAGAACCGCTTGGCCGCCTCCAGATCACTGGTCCCCAGCTCGGTCCAGCAGGGCCCGCCGGTCACCGGCCTGTCGAGCTTCATGGCGCTCCTCGTGGAAGGGACGGCCCCCACCAGCACGCTATGCCCGCATCCCGGCACCCGGCCACCGGGGACACGAGCGCCCCGGTGGAGCGTCCGGCGGAGGACCGGTGCGGGCCGGGCAGCCACCGGGCCGGCGGCCGGCGGGCCGGGTCAGATGCCGGGCCGGTACCGCAGCGGATGGTCCGCGGGGATCTCCACCAGCACGATCTCCGTACCGTCCGGGTCGGCGATCCACATCTCGATCAGCCCCCACGGCTCCTTCACCGGCGGCCGCCGCACCTCCACCCCGGCCGCCACCAGCTCCTCGTGCGCCGCCGCCACGTCCGCCACCTGGAGCCACAGCTTCAGCGCGGGCGAGGGCGGGGTGTCGGAGCGCCCGGCGACCTCCAGGAAACCGCCGCCGAGGAAGTACACGACACCCCGGTGGTCACCCGTACCGAACTCGCGGTACACGGGAAGCCCCAGCTTCTCGCCGTAGAAGACACGGGAGCGCTCCGGGTCGGTGGGGCGCAGAAGGGTACGGCTGCTCAGTACATGGACCATGCCGTCGGAGCCTAGTGGGCGCGGGACTACGCTTCAGCGTGCCCGCGCCGCAGCCAGATCCGTCAGGAGCGCCCATGGACACCGCCCCCGGCCTGACCTTCCGTGATGCCACCGACGCCGACGTGGACGTGCTCGTCGCGTTGATCGAGTCGGCGTACCGGGGGGACTCCAGCCGGGTCGGCTGGACCACGGAGGCGGACATCCTCGACGGGCGGCGCACCGACCCGCAGGGCGTCCTGGACGTCATCAAGTCGCCCGGCAGCCGGCTGCTCACCGTGGAGCGGGACGGCACGGTCGTCGCCTGCTGCCAGCTCGAACACCGCGGCGACCACGTCTACTTCGGGATGTTCGCGGTGAGCCCGGCGCTCCAGGGCGCCGGCCTCGGCAAGACGATCATCGCCGAGGCCGAGCGGATCGCGGTCGAGACCTGGGCCGCCGGGGAGATGCACATGACGGTGATCTCCGTACGGGACGACCTCATCGCCTGGTACGAGCGGCGCGGCTACCGCCGTACGGGACGCATGAGCCCGTTCCCGTACGGCGACGAGCGCTTCGGCATCCCGCTGCGGGACGACCTGCGCTTCGAGCTGCTGGTGAAGGAGCTGGGGCAGCCGGTCACGCCGTGAAGCGGCCGGTGCGTTTGATGTCCGGGTAGTCCGTGGTCGCGCCGTCCAGCTGCAGCGCGCGGACCAGCCGCAGATGGTCCTGGGTGTTGACCACCCAGCCGATGATGCGCAGATTCGCCTTGCGGGCGTGCTCGACGACCTCCAGGGTGAGCCGCCGGATGTTCAGGACGAGGGTGGAGGCGCCCACCGCGACCGCCCGGTCCACCACGTCCAGGCCGTACCGGCTGGCGACCAGCGCGGTGCGCACGCCGGGGACGAGCCGGGCGATCTCGGCGACCGCCTCGTCGTGGAAGGACAGCACCTCGACCCGTCCCACGAGGTCGCGCCGGTGCATGACCTCGGCGAGGGCGCGGGCCGCCGCCGTGTCCTTGATCTCGGCCTGCAAAGGCGCCTGGACGGCGTCGAGCACCTCCTCGAAGGTGGGGATCCGCTCGCCGCGCCCCGCGTCGAGGGCGCGCAGCTCGGTGAGGGTCTTGTCGGCGATGGGGCCCGTGCCGTCGGTCGTCCGGTCCACATCCGCGTCGTGCATGACGACGAGTGCGCCGTCCTTGCTCAGATGCAGATCGAGTTCGATGACGTCGAGGCCCGCGCGATCGGCGGCGACGAAGGAACGCAGGGTGTTCTCCGGTTCGACACCCATGACTCCGCGGTGACCGATGGTGAGGAAGTTCAAGGTGGACTCGCTTCCGTCGACGGCGGCTCGGGCCGCGTGACCGGGAGGGGACGGCACGCGGCTGGGCCGCAGCGTAGTCGTCCGGCCCCGCGATGCATCCGTACGTGCACAAGCCCTTTCGAGCCATCTCAGGCCGTGTCACGTCGGAGAACAGGACCGTTTCCTCGCGTGTCCGCGCGAACCGGGTCATCCCTGAGTGGGCGAGTCCGGTGCGCGTTGACCCCGACGACCCCTCTGGCCGATGGCCTCGCACAAACTGTGACCTGGGACGCGTGTGACAGGAGATTCAGCGGTTAGGTACTGGGGGTGGCGGGAGAATTTCCGGCTTGGTCAAGTGATCGACCTTGCGGGAGACGAGCTTCCCTACATACGGTGTCCGTACGAAAGGTTCTCCCGTGGAGGATGGGTCATGACGGAAATTCTTGTGCAGGTGGGTGCGGAGGGCGCTGTTCCTCCGGTCGGTAGGGTGGTGGAGCACCCGGCCTGGCCCGTGCTCAAGGATGCCGTGGAGCGGATCCGGCCATGGCAGTCCAAGGACGGCTCGATCGACTTCGACGCCGAGGGTGCGCCCGGCGCCGCCGACGCCGAGCAGGCCGTACGCGATGTCATCGGCGCCGTGGAGGAGCTCTCCGCGCTGCTGCCGCACGACGCGGCGTACCACGAGGCGCTCGTCAAGGACCTGCGCCGGTGGGCCGAGGACGGCTTCGAGGTGCCGGACTTCCTCGACTCGCTGCTGGCCTTCCAGCCGGCCGCCGACCGCCGGGACGGCCTCCAGCACATGGTCGTCTTCCCGATGTACACGCAGAACGGCAACCCCGACCGCAATCTCGAAGCGGTCGTGCTGCGCATGGTCTGGCCCGAGTGGCTGGCCGAACTGGAGCGCACCCGCTACGACAACCCGCTGTTCTGCGGCATCAAGTTCGAGGACTTCACGGCCGGCTACGACACCAACTCCGCCGTCCTCTTCCCCGAGACGATCGCCGTCCGCGAGGCGCCGGAACGATTCTCCTGGGGTGGCATCTTCTGTGACCGCGAGGCCGCCCGCTTCCGCCGGGTGACCGACGCCGCCGTCGACATCCTCGGCCTGGAGCTCCCCGAGGACATCGCCGCGATGGTCCACGACCAGAAGCGCTGCGAGGAGGCCTTCGTCCTGTGGGACATGGTCCACGACCGCACCCACAGCCACGGCGACCTGCCCTTCGACCCCTTCATGATCAAGCAGCGCCAGCCGTTCTGGATGTACGGCCTCGAGGAGCTGCGCTGCGACCTCACCGCCTTCAAGGAGGCCGTGAAGCTGGAGTCCGACGGGGTGCCGCAGGCCCGCGACGTGCAGTACGCGGTGCTGTTCGACCGGATGTTCCGCTTCCCGGTCACCGGTGAGCGCGTGCGCAACTACGACGGCCTCGGCGGCCAGCTGCTCTTCGCCTACCTGCACAAGCACGACGTCGTCCGCTGGACCGACAACAAGCTGTTCATCGACTGGCAGCGCGCCCCGCAGGTCACCAATGAGCTGTGCGCCGAGATCGAGAAGCTCTACCGCGACGGCATCGACCGCCCGAAGCTGGTCCACTGGTTCGCCGGCTACGAGCTGGTCTCCACCTACCTCGCACCCCACCCCGGCTCCCGCTGGGCCAAGGGTCCCGACGCCCTGGATCTGACGCAGCCGCCGCGCAAGCTCGTCGACGACGTGCTTCCGGACGAGTTTCCGCTCAGCATGTTCTATGAGGCGCTCGCCAAGAAGCTCAAGAACGTGATCGCCTCCACCAAGGGCATCACCGCGGCGAACGCCGAGCGGGCCGCCGCGTGAGCGCCCGATCCGCAGAGGTCACAGTGGCTGCTCAGGAGGCGAAGACCATGGGGAACGGTAACGGAGCACTCAGCGGCGCGGTGATCGCGGTGGCGGGCGCGGGCGGGCCCGCGGGCCGGGCGGCGCTGCTGCGGCTCGCCGAGGCCGGCGCGATCGTCGTCGGCTCCGACAACGACCCGGAGCGCCTGTCCGAGGCGGTGGACGCGGCCCGCTACGCGCACGGCGGCGCCACCGTCGTCGGCGACACGGTCGATCTGTTGGACCTCAAGTCGACCCGCGACTGGGCGACGCGCGTGGAGAAGGACTTCGGCCGGGTCGACGGCCTCGTCCACCTCGTCGGCGGCTGGCGCGGCAGCGAGACCTTCACCAGGACCAGCCTCGACGACTGGGACTTCCTGGAGATGCTGCTCATCCGCACCGTGCAGCACACCTCCCTCGCCTTCCACGAGGCGCTCCAGCGCAGCGACCGCGGCCGGTACCTCCTGATCAGCGCGGCCGGCGCGAGCAAGCCCACCGCGGGCAACGCCGCCTACGCCTCCGCCAAGGCCGCCGCCGAGGCGTGGACGCTGGCCATGGCGGACTACTTCCGCAAGGCCGGGGGGTCGGAGGGACCCACGTCCGCGGCTGCCATCCTGGTGGTCAAGGCATTGGTGCACGACGCGATGCGCGCTGACCGCCCCAACGCGAAGTTCGCGGGGTTCACCGACGTCAGGGAGCTGGCCGAGGCCATCGTCGACGTCTGGGAGAAGCCCGCCGCCGAAGTGAACGGGAACCGTCTGTGGCTCACCGAGAAGCCGTGAATCCCCCCAGGACCGACGCACGACGCCATCACGACCCGGAGGTCCGCGGCTTCGCCAGCGACAACTACGCGGGGGTCCACCCCGAGGTGCTCGCCGCCCTGGCCCTGGCCAACGGCGGGCACCAGGTCGCGTACGGCGAGGACGACTACACCGAGAACCTCCAGCGGATCATCCGCAGCCACTTCGGCGCCACCGCCGAGGCGTTCCCGGTCTTCAACGGCACCGGCGCCAACGTCGTCGCGCTCCAGGCGGTCACCGACCGCTGGGGCGCGGTGATCTGCGCCGAGAGCGCCCACATCAACGTCGACGAGTGCGGTGCGCCGGAGCGGATCGGCGGACTGAAGCTGCTCACGGTGCCCACCCCGGACGGCAAGCTCACCCCCGAGCTGATCGACCGGCAGGCGTACGGCTGGGAGGACGAGCACCGGGCGATGCCACAGGTCGTCTCGATCACCCAGAGCACGGAACTGGGCACGCTCTACACGCCCGACGAGATCCGCGCGATCTGCGAGCACGCCCACGCGCACGGCATGAAGGTGCACCTGGACGGCTCCCGGATAGCCAACGCGGCCGCCTCGCTGGACGTGCCGATGCGCACCTTCACCGACGCCGTCGGCGTGGACATCCTCTCCCTGGGCGGCACCAAGAACGGTGCGATGTTCGGCGAGGCCGTCGTCGTCATCAACCAGGACGCCGTCCGGCGGATGAAGCATCTGCGGAAGCTGTCCATGCAGCTCGCCTCCAAGATGCGTTTCGTCTCCGTGCAGTTGGAGGCGCTGCTCGCCAAGGACCTGTGGCTGCGCAACGCCCGCCACTCCAACGAGATGGCGCAGCGCCTCGCCGAGGGCGTCCGCGCCGTCCACGGGGTCGAGGTGCTGTATCCGGTCCAGGCCAACGGGGTCTTCGCCCGGCTGCCGCACGAGGTGAGCGAGCGTCTGCAGAAGCGGTTCCGCTTCTACTTCTGGGACGAGGCCGCGGGCGTCGTCCGCTGGATGTGCTCCTTCGACACGACCGAGGACGACGTCGACCGGTTCGTGGCGGCGCTGAAGGAGGAGATGGCCCGCTGAGGGTCACCCTGGAACAGATTGCATAGATATACGGTTACCCGAGAATGCATTGACTCTCGGGTGATCGTATTTCTATGCTCTGCCGGCATGGAGCTGATCCAGGAAACCCCTGACCTGTCCGCCTACTTGGCCGCCGACGACGTCATCGACCACCACCACCCGGTGGTGCATGAGACCGCCGCACGGCTGGCCCGCCAGTCAATCGACTCGTATGACTATGCGCGAGTGGCCTTCGAGTTCGTCCGTGACGCCATCCCGCACTCGGCGGACGCCGGCGACCCGCGCGTCACCTGGCGCGCCTCGGACGTCCTGGAGCAGGGCACCGGCATCTGCTACGCCAAGGCGCACGCGCTGACCGCGCTGCTGCGGGCCGAGGACATCCCGACGGCCCTCTGCTACCAGCGGCTGGCGCACGACGACGGCGGCGGACACGCCGTGCACGGTCTGGTCGCCGTGCGCCTCGACGGGGGGTGGCACCGGCAGGACCCCCGCGGCAACAAACCCGGCGTGGACGCCCGCTTCTCCCTCACCGGGGAGCGACTGGCGTGGGTCCCCGACCCGGCGGCAGGGGAGTGCGACTACCCGGTCCTCCACGCCGCGCCGCACCCCGACGTCGTCGCAGCCCTCAGGGCCGCGCCCGACCGGACGCGGCTCTGGGAGACGCTCCCCGCGGCGCTCTAGGTGTGTTGTCCCGGGAC
>NZ_LIRK01000180.1 GCF_001419765.1 Streptomyces torulosus | reverse complement strand
CGGCCCCGGCCCTCGGCACGGTCACGGCAGCGGAGTCCACCGCAGACCCGATGTCCACGGAAACGAGGTAACCGCCATGCGCGTGCTGTTCAACGTCTCCCCCGGCCTCGACCACCTGTATCCGGCACTGGGCCTGGCCTGGGCGTTCCGTACGGCCGGCCACGACGTGGCCGTGGCGACCGCGGGCGTCTCCGTCGACGCCGCGGCCCGGGCGGGCCTGACCGTGCGGGACGTCGCCCCGGACGCCGATTTCACCTCGGTGTTCCCGAAGAAGGGCACGCCCGAGGAGCGGATCCGGATGATGCGGGAACGCGGCGCGGAGATCACCAGGTCGGAGCGGACGCCCGAGATCATCCTGGAGAAGTTCGGCCTGATCAACGACATGATGGCCGACGGGACGCTGGAGTTCGCCCGCGGCTGGCGCCCCGACCTGATCGTGTACTCGCGGCTGCAGGGCACCGCGCTGCTCGCCGCCCGCGACCTCGGCGTCCCGGCGGTGGAGAACGGCTTCAGCTTCCTGCGCGAGGGCGACCTGCCGTCCCGGATGCTCCCCCACCTCGCTCCGACGTTCGAGCGGCTCGGTGTGCCGGTGGAGCTGCCGTTCGTGCAGCCCGTGTACTTCGCGCCGCAGAAGCTGATGCGCGGCGAGGGCGAGGGCTGGTCGATGCGGTCGATGCCGTTCCAGGGCGGCGGTGTGCTGCCGGACTGGCTGGCGGCGCCGAAGGAGCGGGCGCGGATCGTGGTGACGCTCGGCACCATCGTGCCGGGCGTGGCCGGTTCGGGCAGCCTGCGCAGTGTGCTGGACGCCTCGGCGGGCCTGGACGTCGAGTTGATCCTCGCGCTCGGCGACAACGTCGACCTGGCGCCGCTGGGCCCGCTTCCCGAGAACGTCCGGCCGGTCGGCTGGACCCCGCTGAGCGCGCTGATGCCGACCCTCGACGGTGTCGTCCACCACGGCGGCTGCGGCACCATGCTCGCCGCCGCGCAGGCCGGGGTGCCCCAACTGGCCATGCCGTACGGGGCCGACAACTGGATCAACGCCTCGATCATCGAGAGCGAGGGCATCGGCTTCGACCGGCAGCCGGAGCAGGTCGACGGGTCCGTGCTGCGCGCCCTGGTCGAGGACGGGCCGGTCCGCAAGAACGCCGCCGCTCTGGCCGAGGAACTGGCCGTGGAGCCCGGCCCCGACCGGATGGTGACGCGTCTCGTCGAGCTGGCGGGCAAGCGGCTCTGAACCCCCGACGTCCGGCCGCGGGCCTCGACCGCGCCACGACCCGGACTCGACCGGCGGTGGAGCGGGCGCCGAGAGCATCGGCCGTATCTGAAAGAGGAAGGCAGGCAAGCACGTGAGAACCCAACTGTCGCCCCTGGCCGCGCGCGGCCTCGGTGTCGCCCTGGGCACCGCCGCGCTGACGGCCGCGACCGCGTTCCCGGCGGGAGCGAGGACGACCGTCACCGACCTGGGCACGCTGCCCGGCGGCACGACCAGCCTGGCGTACGCCGTGAACGACGCCGGGACCGTCGTCGGCTCCTCGGCGAACGCCGACGGCGTCACCCGCCCCGTCAGCTGGAGCGCCGACGGACTGATATCCGACCTGGGGACGCTGCCGGGTGACGTGTCCGGCACGGCGTACAACATCAACCGCGCGGGTGTGGTCGTGGGACGCTCGGTCGGCGCCGACAAGGCCGAGCACGCCGTGCGCTGGACCCCCGACGGCCGCACCGCGCAGCTGGCGGGGCTGCCCGGCTCGACCCGGAGCAGGGCCTACGGCGTGAACACGCGCGGTGTCGCCGTGGGCTTCTCGGCCACACCGGAGCTGGTGTACAAGGCGCAGCGCTGGGACGTGGACGGCAAGGCCACGCATCTGCCGCCGCTGCCGGGCGACGTGTCCAGCGCCGCCGCGAAGATCAACGACAGCGGGGCGGCCGTCGGCTTCTCCGGCACCTCCGACGGCAAGCAGCACGCGGTGCGCTGGAACGCCGACGGCACCACGGTGTCCCTCGGCGGCATCCTGCCCGGTGACGACTCCAGCCAGGCCAGCTGGATCAACAACCGCGGGGCCATGGTGGGCAACTCCTACAGGGCGGGCAAGGGGTACGACGGCCCCTTCCACGCGGTCAAGTGGTCGCGCTCGGGCACGGCGGTCCCGCTGAACCCGCTGCCCGGTGACACGGGCTCGGCGGTGTACGGCATCAACGACGTCGGGGTCGCGGTCGGGTTCTCGTACACGCCGGGCGGGGTGTTCCACGCGGTGCGCTGGTCACCCGGCGGCCAGGTCACCGACATCGGCGCGGCCGTGTCGGGGTCGAGCGAGGCGTATCTGCTGAACAACGAGGGCGTCACCGTCGGCTATCTGACCACCGATCAGGGCGCGGTCCGCGCGGCCCGCTGGAGCGGCTGAGCGGCCCCCGACGCGAGGAGGAGCACATGGCATCGCCACAAGCGGTGAGCGAACGGCACGAGGTCACGGTGCGGGCGGCGGCCGACGACGTCTACCGGCTGCTGGCGGATCTCGACGCCTGGCCGCGGATCTTCCCGCCCTTCGTGCACCTGGAGCTGCTCGGCTCCGTGGACGGGTACGAGCGGGTCGGCATGTGGGCGCTGTCCGGGGCAGGTGAGCCGGCCGGCGGCCGCGTCGAGCACTGGGTGGCGCTGCGCCGTACCGACGACGACGCGCTGCGCGTCGAGTTCCGGCCGGAGCGCGTCGAGCCGCCGCTGGAGTCGCTGTGCCGCACCTGGTGCGTGGAGGCGGCCGGGGACGACCGCTGCGTGGTGCGGCTGGAGCACGCGTACCGGCTGAAGGACGACGACCCGCGGGCCGCGGAGGCGGTGCGGCGCACCACCGAGGAGATCGCCCACAGCGAGCTGGCCGCGGTGCAGACGGCCGCCGAGATCACCTGCCGCTTCCCCGAGCTGCTGATGACGGTCGAGGACGCGGTGGAGATCGACGGGCCGCCCGAGGAGGTCTACGACCTGCTCTTCGACGCGGCCGGGTGGCCCTCGGTGATGGCGCACGTGGTCCGGGCCGATGTGCGCGGGAGCGGACCCGGAGCGCATGTCCTGGAGATGGAGACGCTGGAGCGGCACGGCGGCCGGTTCACCACGCGCACCGCCCGCGTGGGGCTGCCGCACCACGGGATCGCGTACAAGCAGCTGCTGCTGCCGCCGCTGGGCAGTTCGCACCATGTGCGCTGGCGGATCGGGGCCGGCCCGGACGGTTCGACGACGGTGACGTCGCTGCAGACCGTGGTGATCAGGGAGTCCGGCATCGCGGCCGTCCTCGGGGAGGGCACCGGGCTGGAGACGGCGCGTGAGTTCGTGCGGGCCGAGCTGAGTTCCAAGGTGCGGCTGATTCTGGACGCCGTGAAGGAGCGCGTCGAGTACAAACGGCAGCACGATCAAGGCGAGCGCAGTGGAAAGGACGCATGATGCGAGCGGCGACGTTGTCCTCGTTCGGGCCCCCCGAGGTGCTGGAAGAGACGACGCTGAAGGAACCGCAGGCCGGGCCCGGGGAGGTCCGGGTCCGGGTGAGGGCGGCCGGGGTGCTGCCGTTCGACGTGCGGGTGCGCGGCGGGTGGACCCCGCCGTTCATCAAGCGCGAGTTCCCGATGGTCCTCGGCAACGAGTTCGCCGGGGTCGTCGACCAGGCGGGCGAGGGCGTGACGGCGTTCGCGCCCGGCGACGAGGTGCTCGGCTACAGCGTGCTCGGCGCCTACGCCGAGTACCTGACCGTGCCCGCCGACCAGATCGTCCGCAAGCCGGCGGACATGCCGTGGGAGATCGCCGCCGGTTTCCCGGGCAATGGGCAGGGCGCGCACATGGCCCTGTCGACCGTGGGCGTGGAGCCGGGTGACACGGTGCTCATCAACGCGGCCGCCGGCGGTTTCGGCACGTTCGCCGTGCAGCTGGCCCTGGCCTGGGGCGCGGGCACGGTCATCGGTACGGCGAGCGAACGCAACCACGACCATCTGCGGGCCCTGGGCGCCGTGCCGGTCACCTACGGCGAGGGGCTGGAGGAGCGGGTGCGGGCCATCGCGCCGGACGGTGTGGACGCGGCCGTCGACGCGGCCGGCCCCGAGGCGCTGCGGGCGTCGGTGGCGGTGGCGAAGAACCGCGACCGGGTGGTCACGATGATCGCCACGGAGGAGGCCGAGCGCCTGGGCCTGCGGGACGTGGCCGGTGCCCGGTCGGCGCAGCGGCTCGCGGAGCTGGTGGACCTGTACACCGAGGGCAAGGTGACGATCCATCTGCGCGCCACCCACCCGCTGGCCCACGCCGCCGAGGCGCACCGGGACGTGGAGAGCGGGCACGGCCGGGGCAAGGTCGTGCTGACCGTCGACTGAGCGCGCGAAGGACCGGGCCGCCACAGGCACCGGTCCCATGGAGGGGCGGGCCCTGCCGGGGCTCGCCCCTTCCGACGTCGAGGCCCCGCGGCCTGCGAGGCACCCACGGCCTCCGAAGAAACCCACGATCTCCGAGGCACCCACGGCCTTGGAGGCACCCCTCTGCCTTCGAGGTGCCCACGACCGGGGCTTCGAACGGGTGGGCGCACGCTCGTCACGACGACGGCACGAGCCGACGACGACAAGCCGACTACAGAGGTGAGCAGGACGTGAAGGGAATCATCCTCGCCGGCGGGAACGGCACCCGGCTCCACCCCATCACCCTCGGGGTCTCCAAGCAGCTGCTCCCGGTCTACGACAAGCCCATGGTCTACTACCCGCTCTCGGTGCTGATGCTGGCCGGCATCCGGGACATCCTCGTCATCTCCTCGCCGAAGGACCTGCCGCAGTTCCGCCGGGTCCTCGGCGACGGCAGCCGGCTCGGCCTGCGCCTGTCGTACGCCGAGCAGCCCGAACCGCGGGGCCTGGCCGAGGCGTTCGTCATCGGGGCGGACCACATCGGCGACGGCCCGGTCGCGCTGGTCCTCGGTGACAACGTCTTCCACGGCCCCGGCTTCTCCCAGGTGCTGCGCAGCCATCTCCCGCACCGGGAGGGCGCGTTGCTGTTCGGCTACCCGGTGCGCGACCCGGAGCGGTACGGCGTGGGCGAGGCCGACGCGGAGGGCCGTCTGCTGTCGGTCGAGGAGAAGCCGAAGCGCCCGAGGTCCAACCGGGCCATCACGGGGCTGTACTTCTACGACAACGACGTGGTCCGCATCGCCCGGAACCTGAAGCCGTCGGCGCGCGGTGAGCTGGAGATCACGGATGTCAACAAGGAGTACCTGGCCCGCGGTCAGGCGCGTCTGGTGGACCTGGGACGCGGCTTCGCGTGGCTGGACACCGGCACGCACGACTCGCTGCTCGACGCCTCCCTGTACGTACAGACGCTGGAGCGGCGCCAGGGCCTGCGGATCGCGTGCGTGGAGGAGGTGGCACTGCGGATGGGGTTCATCGACGCGGACCAGTGCCACCGGCTGGGCGAGGAGCTGGGCAAGTCCGGGTACGGGGAGTACGTGATGGCGGTCGCCCGGGCCGCGCGGGCCGACGGCACGGCGGTGGGCGCCGCGGCGGGCATCACGGCGGACCCGCGGGGCATCCGGCGGGTGGCGTGACGGGAGCGCGACGGAAGAGACCGCCCGGTCGTCCACGGGGACGGCCGGGCGGTCTCTTCATGGGTGCGTGCGGCCGTGGGTCCCGCGCCGGCGCGGACGCGCGGGTGCCGCCGCCACGGTGACGTCAGTGGTGTCCTGACTCCGCCGGCTGTCCCTCCTCCTGCTCCACGCCGCTCTCCGGCTCCCTCGGCTTGCGCGGCATGAGGAGCGCCGGCAGCAGCATCAGCGCGACCAGGCCGAGCACCCACCAGAACGTGTCGCCGTACGCCGCGGCGTCCCCCGCCCCCGCCTCGCCGGGCGCGGCGGTGAGGCCGACGGACAGCAGCAGGGCGACGACGGCCGTGCCGAAGGACGCGCCGACCCGCTGCCCGACCGCGATCAGTACGGTGCCCCGCGCGATGCGGTCGGCGGGCACGTCACGGTAGGCCGTGGTGATGACCGCGACCCCGATGACACCCAGGCCGAGGCCCCGCACGCACAGGGACAGGCCGAGCAGCAGGTCGCCGGGGTGCTCGGCGAGCTGGGTGAAGGCGACGGTGCCGAGGGCGGCGACCACGGTGCTGCCGAGGATGAGGGTGCGCGGGTCGTACCGGTCGGTGAGCGCGCCGGCCAGCGAGATGCCGATCAGCATGCCGAGGCCCTGCGGGGCGAGCAGCCAGCCCGTGGTGGAGCTGTCGTGGCCGAGCACCCGCGTGTAGTACAGCGGCAGCACGAAGAGGGTGCCGTAAATGGCCACGCCGTGCAGCAGGATCAGCGCCGAGGACGTCGAGAACACCCGGGAGCGGAACAGCCGTACGTCGAGCAGGGGGTCCGCGGACCGCGCGGAGTGCACACAGAACCCGGCGACCAGGGCGAGGCCGGCCAGCAGCACGCCGAGGGTGAACGGGTCGGTCAGCTGGGACACGTCCCGGACCCGGGAGAAGCCGTAGACGAGGGCGACCATGCCGGGCGGCAGGAGCAGCATGCCGACGCGGTCGACTCGGGTGTCGCGCCGCTCGCCCGAGGAGGGCAGCACCTTCCAGGCGAGGGCGAGGGCGAGCAGGATGACGGGCACGTTGACGAAGAAGATCCACCGCCAGCCCGCCGCGTCGATGATCAGACCGCCGGCCACCGGGCCCATGATGGGGGCGAGTTGCCCGGGGATGCCGACGAGGCTCATCACCCGGCCGAAGCGCTTCGGCCCGGCCGCCTCCGCGAGGATCGCCTGCACCATCGGCAGCACCATGCCGCCGCCGATGCCCTTGACCACGCGGAAGGCGATCAGGCTCTCCACGGACCAGGCGAGCCCGCACAGCACCGAGCCGGCCAGGAACACCACGAGGGCGAACATCCACATCCGCTTGTCGCCGAAGCGGTCCACGGCCCAGCCGACGAGCGGGGTGACCAGGGCCAGGGTCAGCAGATAGGACGTGTTGACCCAGGACAGCGCGGTCTCGGAGGCGTCCAGTTCCTCACCGATGTCGTTCAGGGCGACACTGACGATGGTCGAGTCCAGGAGGGACGCGATGGCACCGATGAGGAGGGTGCCCGCGAGGACGAGGAGCTTGCGGTCCAGCCGTTCGGGGGGCGAAGTCTGCATGAGGGCAACCTAAGAGCCCCTGATCCCGCCCCCCTCGAATCCGGCTCGAGATCCGGCCACGTCCCGGACCGTCCCCCGGGGGCCGCCCGGCAGGTCGGGACGGGTACGGCAGCGCTGCCGGGCCGTCGGGGCGGACGGTCCGGCAGCGCTGCCTCAGGTCGTGCGGCCGTCGTTCAGGCCGGGTTGATGTCGATGCGTCCCATCTGGCCGCCGGAGGAGTGGCCGAGCTGGTGGCAGTGGTAGAGGTACTGGCCGGTGTAGGGGCCCCAGGTCATGGCGATCTTCACGGTCTCACCGGGGCCGAGGCACACGGTGTCCTTGAGCCCCGAGTCCTGGACGCCTGCCGGTTTGCCGTTGCGTTCGAGGACCCGGAAGTACGTCAGGTGCGTGTGGAAGCTGTGGTACAGGTGGAAGTCCGGCGGCGCGGCCAGCGGCGCCTCCACGTTGCGGATCGTCCAGATCTCGCTGCTGCCGACCGTGGTCGCCACGTCGACCCGGTCCGGGTCGTAGCTGACGCCGTTGATGGTCATCGCGGGGAACGTGCGCAGCTCGAAGTCCCGTTCCACCGTGCCCCGCGGCACCGGCGGCAGCGAGGAGAGCATCGCCGGGACCTGGCTGTTGTCGGTGCTCCTGCGGTCGATGTCGAAGCGGAGCACCTCGGGGCGCTCGGTGGGCAGGGCGCCGGTGTTCTCCAGCACCACCGACTGGCCCACGGCGTAGCGGGAGAAGTCCACGACTACCTCGACGCGTTCGCCGCCCAGCATCAGCAACTCGTCGCGCTGCACCGGGCGTTCCAGCAGGCCGCCGTCCGAGGCGATCTGGGTGAACGGCGTGCCGTCGGCGAGCCGCAGCCTGATGTAGCGGTTGGCGCAGGCGTTGTAGAGGCGCAGCCGGTACTTGCGGGCCGCCACCTTGAAGTACGGCCGCTCCTTGCCGTTGACCAGCATGTGCGGGCAGTCGGAGGGGCGGGTGTAGCGCAGGGTGCCGTCGGTCTCCACGCGGGCGTCCCGAATGACCAGCGGCACGTCGTAGGCGCCGCGGGGCAGCGGCAGCTTCTTCTCCTCGGCGTCGCTGATCAGGTAGAGCCCGTGCAGGCCCTTGTAGACGTTCTCCGCCTCCAGGTGGTGGGCGTGGTCGTGGTACCAGAGGGAGGCCGCCCGCTGCTTGTTCGGGTAGTGGTACGTCCGGTTGCCGCCGGGCGCGATGACGTCCATCGGGAGGCCGTCGTGCTCGGAGTGGACCTCACCGCCGTGCAGGTGGACGGCGGCGTTCACGGTCAGGTCGTTGTACTGGCGCACCTCCACCGCGCGCCCGTGGCACGCCTTGATGGTGGGGCCGGGGAACGTGCCGTCGAAGGTGCGGACCCGGGAGGTCAGCCCCTTGACGATCTCGACGTCGGCTTCCCGCATCCGCATCTCGTAGACGTCGGTGGTGGCGCTGCGGCTGAGGGGGGCGAGGGTCTTCGGCAGCGGCAGGGCGTGCGCGAAGGGCACCGTCTCGGCGAGGTCGCCGGCCGCGGCGGCGGATCCGCTGCCGCTCAGCCCCTCCCAGGGGAACAGCGCGGCGGCACCGCCCACGACGGCGGCCTTCAGCAGATGGCGTCGGTTCAGCATGATCGGGTTCTCTTCTCCACGAGTCTCGGCGGACGGTCCGCGCGGTGCCGTGCGCCCGACGGCACCCCGACGGCGACGGCGAGCAGCAGACCGGCCGGGGCGCAGATGCGCAGCGCGGTCAGGGCGTGGTCGCCCGCCGCGGCCCACGACTCGGCGGGCGCGCCGGGGGTCAGGGCGATCGCGAGCGCGGTCACGGGCACGGCGACGGCCGCGCTCACCACGCCGCCCACGACGGCGAAGGTCCACGCCCCGCCGCCCAGGTGCCGCACGGTGTGCGCGGCGAGGGCGAGCAGGGGCAGCAGCAGGTACAGGGCGGCCGTGGCGAGCGCGAGGTACAGCACGGGCCCGCTCGCGTCCCCGCCGTACCCGCCGGCGTGCGCGGTGTGCCCGGCGGCGGACGGGCCGCCGCCGTGCCACCAGGCGTGGTCGCCGGGCTGCGGGGCGGGCGGACGCGTCCGCTCGTACGCGATCCAGGCGACGGCGGCGGCCTGCGCGAAGGCGCAGACGCCCAGCGCGAGCGGACGCAGGGACAGGACCGCGCGCCAGGCGATCCGCCGGGCACGCAGGGCGGCACCGCGAACGAACCGCACGGGCCCTCCGGACCGCGCCGCGGCACGAACGGCCGAGGCCGAGGCAGCACCCGGCACGGCCGCCACCCCCGGAGCGCCGGGAGAGGCCGACCGCGCCCCCTCGGGCAGGACACCCGACGTGCCGGGGGACGCGAGCCCTGACCCGGCACGCGGCTCGCCCGGAGTACCCAGGGCGACAGACCGCGCCGCCCCGGCAGGCGGAACACTCGGCGTACCGGGAGAGGCCGACCGCGCCCCGGGAGGCGGCTCACCCGGAGCGCCGGGAGAGGCCGACCGCGCCCCCTCGGGCAGGACACCCGACGTGCCGGGGGACGCGAGCCCTGACCCGGCACGCGGCTCGCCCGGAGTACCCAGGGCGACAGACCGCGCCGCCCCGGCAGGCGGAACACTCGGCGTACCGGGAGAGGCCGACCGCGCCCCCGCCCCGGGACCGCCCGGCCAGCCGGAGGAGGCCGGCGGTGGGTCGGCGGCCGGGCCCGGGGCTCGGGTCGTCGCCGGGCCCGGGGCTCGGGTCGTCGCCGGGCGCGCGGTCGGGGTCACGGTCGGGCGTCCGTTCCGTCGTGATCCGTCGTGCGGGCCAGCGCGTCCCACTCCTCCCACTCCGCGAGGCGTTCGCGCAGCACGCGGGGGGCGAGGTCGGCGGCGCTGTTGCCGAGCAGGATCCTGAGCGGCGGACGCTCCGCGTCGAGCAGCTTCAGCAGGGCCTCACCGGCCTTGCGCGGGTCGCCGGGCTGGAGGTGGGCGTACGCCCCGGACAGCCCGTGCCGCCGCCCCGCGAGCACCTCGTCGTACTCGGGCATGGGCGTGGCGCGGACCATGCTGCCGGCGCTCCACTCGGTGCGGAACTCGCCGGGCTCGACGATCGTGACCCGGATGCCGAAGCCCGCGACCTCCAGCGCCAGGGTCTCGCTCATGGCCTCCAGGGCCCACTTGCCGGCGCAGTACATGCCGAGGTTCGGGTAGGTCGTGAGGCCGGCGATGCTGGACATCTGGAGGATGTGGCCCGCCCCCTGACGGCGCATCACCGGCAGCACGGCCTGGGTGACCCACAGCGCGCCGAAGAAGTTGACGTCGAACTGGTCCCGGACCTGCCGTTCGCCGACCTCCTCGACGCCCCCGGCGAGGCCGTAGCCCGCGTTGTTGAGCAGGACGTCGATCCGGCCCGCCCGCTCGGCGGCCTCGGCGACGGTGGCGAGGACGGCGGCGCGGTCGGTGACATCGAGGGCGAGCGGGACGACGCGGTCGCCGTACCGCTCGACCAGGTCGTCGAGGGTCTCGGGCTTGCGGGCGGTGGCGACGACTCTGTCGCCCGCCTCCAGCACGACCTCGGTGATGGCCCGGCCGAGCCCCCGGGAGGCGCCGGTGACCAGCCAGGTGCGCGGTGTGTGCCCGCTCATCGCGCGGCCGCCCTGCGCTTCTCGGCGTACTCCTTGGCGTGGCCCAGCGTGGCGCGGCTGTTGGAGCCGAGGGCGCCGCGGATGAACTCGCGGGCCTCGGGCACCCCGGCGTCCGGGCCGAGGATCTTGGTGATGTTGTCGGCGTTGAGGACGACGGTGTGCTGGGAGGTGGCGGTGGTGACGCCGTCCTCGTCCTCGTCGAGCTGCCAGTAGCCGGTGTGCAGGGTCATCAGGGCCGGCAGGGTGGTCTGCTTGTAGGCGATGCGGTGGTGCGGGAAGCAGACGCGGATCGACTCGGTGGTGTGCTTGGAGCCGTCCTTGGTGAGGGTGTCCATGCGCAGCACCTGCAGGCCCGGGGTGTCCTCGCGCAGGGAGACCTCGGCGACGTGCGGGAGGCGCTCGCGCCAGCGGTCGGCCTCGTTGATGAAGTCGTAGACGTCCTTCGCGGAGCCTTCGATGCGGACGCTGTCCTCGAAGGAGAGGGTCAGTCCGACGGCCCGCACGGCGAGTTCGGCGTTGGTCTTCAGGGAGGCCAGCTCGGCGCGGCTGTTGCGGTCCACGGCCGCGTCGATCCAGGCGAGCCGCTCGGGGTCGTCGTCGATCGCGGAGTAGTCGTGCAGGAGCCGCACCCGGGACTCGGCGTCGCCGAGCGGTTCGATGATCCAGGTGCCGCCCATCGCGGCCACCGGCGGGGCGGGGACCTCCTGGCGGAACTCGATGCGCAGCTCCTCGGGGTGCAGGACGCGGCGCGACGTCCAGTTCTTCGGCTCGCCGTTGGCGGTGGCCCAGATGCGGATGCGCTCCTCGCGCTCGCCCTTCTCGACGTGGTCGACGTAGATGGACGGCGGGAAGATCCGGGGCCAGTTCACCACCTCGGCGATCAGCCGGTACAGCTCGGCGGCCGGGGCGGCGACGGTGATCTCGTGCTCGACCTCACGGGTCGTCATGTCCTTGTCCCTTTCGTCGGGCTGGTCAGAAGTTGCCGAGGCCGCCGCAGACGTTCAGGGCCTGCGAGGTGATGGAGGCGGCGGTGTCGGAGGCCAGGTAGCCGACGAGGCCGGCGACCTCCTCGGGGGTGGAGTAGCGGCCGAGCGGGATCTTGGCCTGGAACTTCTCCAGGATCTTGTCCTCGGTGGTGTCGTACGCGTCGGCGTAGCCCTGCCGCACGCGCTGCGCCATGGGCGTCTCGACATAGCCGGGGCACACGGCGTTGACGGTGATGCCGGTCGGGGCGAGCTCGTTGCCGAGGGCCTTGGTGAAGCCGACGACACCGTGCTTGGACGCCGAGTAGGGGGCGCCGAGCACCACTCCCTGCTTGCCGGCGGTGGAGGCGATGTTGATGATCCGGCCGCGGTCCTTGTGGCGCATGCCGCCGGTGGTGAGGACCTCGCGGGTCATCCGGAAGACGCTGTTGAGGTTGGTGTCGATGACGTCGTCCCACAGCTCGTCGGTGAGGTCGGCGGTCACACCGCCCCCGCTGCGGCCGGCGTTGTTCACCAGCACGTCGACGGTGCCGAAGCGGTCCACCGCGGCCCGCACGAACGCCTTGACGTCGTCGGCGGAGCGCACGTCGCAGGCGACGCCGTCCACCTCCAGGCCCTCCTCGCCGAGTTCCTTGACCGTGTCGCGCACGGCGTCCTCGCCGCGCGCGCAGAGGAACACCCGGTGGCCCTGCTGCGCCAGCAGCCGGGTCACCGCGAGGCCGATACCGCTGGTCGCACCCGTGACGACGGCGACCCGTCGCTCCTGTTCCGACATGAGCTCTCCTGGATAGTCCGGTCCTGGCGGCAGGAGGTTCGCGTCCGGTGCTGGAGCGGCGCTCGAACACCTCTCGGGACCGCCGGCGGCGGCCCGTCCGCCATCGCGCCGACCATCGCGGCTCGATCCCGTGTCGAGCGGATCCGGCCAGAGTCGGCCCCGACACGAGGACCTGAGAGGCGGCTATGATCAATCTCTTCCAGCCCCAGGTGGGCGCTGAGGAACTGAACGCGATCGCCGATGTGTTCGAGGACAGGTGGCTCGGGCACGGCCCCCGCACCAAGGCCTTCGAGGCGGCCTTCGCCGCGCACCTCGGAGTGGACGCCGAGCACGTCGTCTTCCTCAACTCCGGTACGGCCGGACTGTTCCTGGCGCTGGAGTCGCTGGACCTGGCGCGGGGCGACGAGGTCGTGCTGCCCTCGCTCAGCTTCGTCGCGGCGGCCAACGCGATCCTGACCACGGGGGCGACGCCGGTCTTCTGCGATGTCGACGCCCGCACCCTCAACCCCACTGCCGAGGACGTCGAACGCGCCCTGACCGACCGCACCCGCGCGGTGGTCGTGCTGCACTACGGCGGCTACCCGGGCGAGGTCGCGCGGATCGCGGAGCTGTGCCGGGAGCGGGGCATCACCCTGGTCGAGGACGCCGCCTGCTCGGTGGCCTCCCGGGTGGACGGCCGGGCCGTGGGCACCTTCGGCGACCTCGCCATGTGGAGCTTCGACGCCATGAAGGTCCTCATCACCGGCGACGGCGGCATGATCTACGCCAAGGACGCCGAACGGGCCGCCCGGGTCCGGCGCCTGGCGTACCACGGGCTGGTCCAGCCAAGCGGCTTCGGCTACGCCAAGGTGTCGGCCCGCTGGTGGGAGCTCGACGTCCCCGAGCCGGGCCGGCGGGTCATCGGCAACGACATGACCGCGGCCATCGGCGCCGTGCAACTGCGCCGGCTGCCCGAGCTGGTCGGCCGCCGCCGGGAGATCGTCGCCCTGTACGACCGTGAACTCGCCGACGCCGACGGACTGTTGCTGCCCCCGCCGCTGCCGGAGGGCCACGAGTCGACGTACTACTTCTACTGGGTGCAGATGGACCCGCGGATCCGGGACGCCGTGGCGGGCGACCTGCTGGCCGCCGACATCTACACCACCTTCCGCTACGCGCCGCTGCACAAGGTGCCGGCGTACGCGCACGGCGCGCCCGAGCCCGGCCTGCCGGGCTCCGACTGGGCGGCCGACCGCACCCTGTGCCTGCCGCTGCACCCGGGCCTGTCCGACGCCGACGTGCTCACCGTGGTCGCGGCGCTGCGCAAGTCCGTCGCCGAGCGCACCGCGGAGGTGACGGCATGAGGATCCTCGTCACCGGCGGCGCCGGCTTCATCGGCTCCCACTACGTGCGCACCCTGCTGGCCGGCGGCTACGAAGGCTTCGAGGACGCCCGCGTCACCGTCCTCGACAAGCTGTCCTACGCCGGGAACACCGCCAACCTGCCGATGGACCACCCCCGGCTGGACTTCGTGCGCGGCGACATCCTCAACACCGAGCTGCTGGACCATCTGCTGCCGGGACACGACGCGGTGGTGCACTTCGCCGCCGAGTCGCACGTCGACCGGTCGGTGGCCGGCGCCGCCGCCTTCGTCACCACCAACGTGCTCGGCACCCAGAGCCTGCTGGACGCCTGTCTGCGGCTCGGCGTCGGGCCGGTGGTGCAGGTGTCCACCGACGAGGTGTACGGCTCCATCGACAGCGGCGCGTGGACCGAGGAGGAGCCGCTGCTGCCGAACTCGCCGTACTCGGCGTCGAAGGCCGCCGCCGACCTGCTGGCCCGCTCCTACCACCGCACCCACGGCCTCGACGTCCGCGTCACCCGCTGCACCAACAACTACGGCACCCACCAGCACGTCGAGAAACTCATCCCGAACTTCGTGACCCGGCTGCTGCGCGGCATGACCGTCCCCCTCTACGGCGACGGCTCCAACGTCCGCGAATGGCTGCACGTCGACGACCACTGCCGGGCCGTCCAGCTGGTCCTCACCGGCGGGCGGGCCGGGGAGATCTACAACATCGGCGGGGCCACCGCGCTGACCAACCGGGAGATGACGGAGCGGCTGCTCGACCTGTGCGGCGCGGACTTCTCGTCCGTCGCTTACGTCGAGGACCGCAAGGGCCACGACCTGCGGTACGCCATCGACGACCGCAAGATCCGCGCCGAACTCGGCTACGCGCCCCGCCGCACCCTCGACGAGGGGCTGCGCGAGGTCGTGGCCTGGTACCGGGACCGCCCCGACTGGTGGAAGCCGCAGGCCGACGCCGCGTCCCAGGGGGGTGCGGCATGAGGCTGTACTGCTTCCCGCACGCCGGCGCCGGCACCTCCGCGTTCGCCCGCTGGCCCGAGCAGTTCGGCCCGAAGGTGGAGGCCGTGCCGGTGCTCCTGCCCGGCCGGGACGCCCGCCGCCGCGAGACCCGCGTCACCGGCCGCCGCGCCCTCTTCGCCGACCTGCTGCGCCACCACAAGCCCGTGCCCAGCGCCCCGTACGTCCTGTACGGCCACAGCCTCGGCGGCATGATCGCCTACTCGGTGGCCCGCGCCCTGGAGCAGGCCGGACGCCCGGCCCCCGCGCTGGTGGTCGTGGGCGCCTGCCCGCCGCCGGACGCCCGGGTGCGGCTCGTCCAGGCCGCCGACCTGCCGGACTGCCAGCTGATGGAGACGCTGCGGGAGGCGGGCGCCGTACCGCCCGACACCCCGCGCGGCGGGGTGTGGCAGCGCTCGGCCCTGAAGGTGATCCGCGACGACCTGCGGCTCGCGCAGTCCCTGCGGGAGGCCGCCGACGGTCCGCTCTCGGTGCCGCTGCTCGCCGTGTCCGGCGACCTCGACCCGCTCGCGGGGCGGGAGGTGATGGCCGGCTGGCGGGACTGGACCACCGGCCCGTTCGTCGAACGCACCCTCCCCGGCGACCACTTCTTCCTGCGCGGGCCGGCGCTGCCGCGGCTGCTGGACCGGGCGTGCCGGGTCGTGCAGCGCCGGGCCGGGACGCCGGAGTCCGCCGGGGCCGCCCGTACCCACCCGACCGCCTGGACCGCACCCCAGCAGGAGGACTCTCCCGTGAAGGACAACAAATGAACCGACGTGTCGTCATCACCGGTATCGGGGTGGTCGCCCCGGGCGGCGTGGGCACCAAGGAGTTCTGGTCGCTGCTGACCGCCGGACGGACCGCGACCCGCGGCATCACCCTGTTCGACGCCTCGTCGTTCCGGTCCCGGATCGCCGCCGAGGCCGACTTCGACCCGCTGCTGCACGGCTTCACCCCCGAGGAGGCCGAACGCCTCGACCGCGCCGCCCAGTTCGCCCTCGTCAGCGCCGACGAGGCCCTGCGCGACAGCGGCCTCGCCCCCGAGAGCCTCGACCCGCTGCGCACGGGGGTGACGCTGGGCAGCGCCGTCGGCTGCACGATGGGCCTGGACCGCGAGTACAACACCGTCAGCCGGGGCGGCTCCACCTGGCAGGTGGACCACACCCTCGCCGTACCGCACCTGTTCGACTACTTCGTGCCCAGCTCCATGGCGGCCGAGGTCGCCTGGCGGACCGGCGCGCAGGGCCCCGTCTCCATGGTCTCCACCGGCTGCACCTCGGGCCTGGACTCCATCGGGCACGCCGTCGAGCTGATCCGCGAGGGCAGCGCCGACGTGATGGTCGCCGGTGCCACGGAGGCGCCGATCTCCCCGATCACGGTGGCCTGCTTCGACGCCATCAAGGCGACCTCGCCCCGCAACGACGAGCCGGAGACGGCCTCCCGCCCGTTCGACGCCTCCCGCAACGGTTTCGTGCTCGGCGAGGGGTCGGCGGTGCTGATCCTGGAGGAGTTCGAGGCCGCCCGCCGGCGCGGCGCGCACGTCTACGCCGAGATCGCGGGCTTCGCCACCCGCTGCAACGCGTACCACATGACCGGCCTGACGAAGGACGGCACCGAGATGGCCGAGGCGATCCGGGTGGCCCTCGACGAGGCCCGCCTCGACCCCACGGCCGTCGACTACATCAACGCGCACGGCTCCGGCACCAAGCAGAACGACCGCCACGAGACGGCGGCGTTCAAGCGCAGCCTCGGCAGCCACGCCTACGAGGTGCCGGTCAGCTCCATCAAGTCGATGGTCGGGCACTCCCTGGGCGCCATCGGCTCCCTGGAGGTCGCCGCCAGCGCGCTGGCGATCGAGCACAACACCGTGCCGCCCACCGCCAACCTGCACACCCCCGACCCCGCCTGCGACCTGGACTACACCCCGCTGACCGCCCGCGAGCAGCGCACCGACACGGTGCTCAGCGTGGGCAGCGGCTTCGGCGGTTTCCAGAGCGCGATGATCCTGACCCGCCCGCGCAGGGGAGAGGCAGTATGACCACCCAGACCCTCGACCGCTCCGCCGCCGCCACGGACGGCCCCTCCCCGGGCACGCCCCTGGTCACCGGCCTCGGTGTGACCGCGCCCAACGGCCTGGGCACCGAGACCTGGTGGGCCGCGACCCTGCGCGGCGAGAGCGGCATCCGGCCCGTCACCCGCTTCGACGCCGGCCAGTACCCGGCGAAGCTCGCCGGTGAGGTGCCCGGCTTCGACCCGGCGGAGCACGTCTCCAGCCGGTTGCTCCCGCAGACCGACCACATGACGCGGCTGGCGCTCGCCGCCGCCGCGGAGGCCCTCTCCGACGCCGGTATCGACGCCTCGGAGCTGCCCGACTTCTCCGCGGGGGTCGTCACCGCCGCCTCGGCGGGCGGCTTCGAGTTCGGCCAGCGGGAGCTGGAGGCGCTGTGGAGCAAGGGCGGCCACCACGTCAGCGCCTACCAGTCGTTCGCCTGGTTCTACGCCGTCAACACCGGCCAGATCTCCATCCGGCACGGGCTGCGCGGGCCCAGCGGGGTGCTGGTCACCGAGCAGGCGGGCGGCCTCGATGCCGTCGCGCAGGCCCGCAGGCAGCTGCGCAAGGGCGTTCCGGTGCTGCTCACCGGCGGCGTGGACTCCTCGCTGTGCCCGTGGGGGTGGGCGGCGCACCTGGCCGGCGGCGAGCTGAGCACCGTCGAGGACGCGGACCGCGCGTATCTGCCGTTCTCCGCCGACGCCTCGGGCCATGTCGCCGGAGAGGGCGGCGCGCTGCTGGTCCTGGAGGACGCGGCCGCGGCCCGCGCGCGCGGCGTGCGCGGGTACGGCACGGTCGCCGGGTACGCGGCGACCTTCGACCCGCCGCGCGGCAAGGGCGCCCCGCGGCTGGACGCGGCCGCCGAACTGGCCCTGGCCGACGCGGGGCTGGCCGCCGCCGACGTGGACGTGGTGTTCGCGGACGCGGCGGGCCGCCGGGACGCCGACCGGGCGGAGGCGGATGCCCTCGCCGCGCTGTTCGGCCCGCGGGGTGTTCCGGTCACCGCCCCGAAGACCATGACGGGGCGGCTGGCGGCGGGCGGTGCCTCGCTGGACCTGGCGGCGGCGCTGCTGGCGCTTCGGGACCAGGTGATCCCGCCGACCGTCAACGTGTCCGAGCCCGCCGCCGACTGCCCCGTGGACCTCGTCACCGGTGAGGCCCGCCCCGCCGCCCTGCGCACGGCGCTGGTGCTGGCGCGCGGCCGGGGCGGCTTCAACGCGGCGATGGTGGTGCGCGCCGCCGGCTGACCGACCACGGACCCGCACCTGCCGACGGGACGAGCCACCCCACGGCCCGTTCCCGCTCTCCCATCGAAATGCCCTGGAACCACAAGAGACCGAGAGGACACCCCATGCCCGCACTCACCATCACCGAGCTGACCGACCTGCTGCGCGAGTGCGCCGGTGAGGCCGAGGCGGTGAACCTCGACGGCGATGTGCTGGACGTCCCGTTCGAGGTCCTCGGCTACGACTCGCTGGCCGTCCTGCAGACCACGGGCCGCATCGAGCGCGACTACGACGTGGCCCTGGACGAGGACGCCGTCACGGACGCCGAGACACCCCGCCAGTACCTGGAGCTGGTCAACGAGGCCATCTCCGTCAAGGCCGCCGCCTGATCCGCGGGCGGCCCCCCAGGTAGCCGTTCCTCCCCTTCCGCACCCCTTTCGGGCCCGTGTCCCGGCCGAGCGCCGGGCACGGGCCCGACGTGCGTTTTCACCGCAAACCAGCAGAACTCTTGAACTATCAACGGGAACCGGAAGGAATCACACCGGGACGGACACGGGACCGCAACCGGAGAGGCTCGGCACAGACCCACCCCTGATGAGAGGAGGGGCCACATGTCCGCGACGAAGGCGGTCTCCGCCGCCCCCGAACACCGGGCCGCGGCCCGGCCCGCACCACCCGGCGGTGGCCGGTGAGACCCCGTGCGACGGACGCCGTGACGGCCGCGCTCGCGCCCATGGTCTGGGGCAGCACGTACCTCGTCACCACCGAGTTCCTGCCGGAGAACCGCCCGTTGCTCGCCGCCACGGTCCGCGCCCTGCCGTCCGGGCTGCTGCTGGTCCTGGTCACGCGCAGCCTGCCGAGGGGCGTGTGGATCGGGCGGGCCGCCGTGCTGGGCGTGCTCAACATCGGCGCGTTCTTCGCCCTGCTCTTCGTGGCGGCGTACCGCCTGCCCGGCGGCATCGCCGCGCTGATCGGCTCGCTCCAGCCGATGCTCGTCCTCGGCCTCGCCGTCCCGCTGCTCGGCGAGCGGGCCCGCGGCCGGGACCTGGCGGCCTGTCTGCTCGGCACGGCGGGCGTCGCGCTGCTGGTGGGCGCCTCCGCCACCGCCCTCGACCCGATCGGGGTGGCCGCCGCGCTGGGCTGCGCCGGCTGCATGGCCTTCGGCATCGTGCTCACCAAGCGGTGGGGCCGCCCGGCCGGGCTGGTCGCCTTCACCGGCTGGCAACTCGCCCTGGGCGGACTGTTCCTGCTGCCCCTCACCCTGCTGTTCGAGGGGCTCCCCCAGCGGGTCACGACCGTGAATCTAACGGCCTACGGCTATCTGTGCCTGGTGGGCGCGGTGTTCGCCTACACCGTGTGGTTCCGCGGTGTGGAGCGGCTGCCCGCCGTGGCCGTGTCCCTCCTGGGCCTGCTCAGCCCGGTCGTCGCCGCGCTGCTCGGCCTGGTGGTGCTCGGTCAGGGCTTCACCCCGCCGCAGCTCGCCGGGGCCGCCGCCGTCCTGGCCGGGATCGTCCTCGCCCAGCTCCCCTCCCTCCGTCCCGCACGACCCCAGCGAAAGGAAAGCCATGAGCACCGCAACCGTCCAGGGCGCCGTCATCAAGTCCGGCGAACTGGAGTTCCGTCAGCTTGACGGCTGCCGGGTCGCCACAGCGGTCGGTCCGCACCTCGGGGCGCGGATCGTGCGGCTCGACGTGGTCCGGGTGCCCAGCGGTGCCGTGTGGCGGCCGCAGTCCTCGGCGCACGAGGAGAACGTCGTGGTCGTCTTCGCGGGCTCCGGCTCCGCCGCCTCCGGCGCCGCCCGCAGGCGCGTCAACCGCGCCGACACGGTGTACACGCCGACCGGCGACCTGTACGAGCTGAGCGCCGACGCCGGCATGGACCTCACCGCCTACGTGTGGAACACCACGCTGCGCCCGGACCGCGCCCCCGGCACCGAGCCCCGCCGCTTCTCCCGGCTGTGGAACGAGGAGACCCAGCTGAAGGGCTTCACCGGCACCGGTCAGGCGGAGGCCTCCGCCCGGACCGCCACCATGAACTTCCTCTTCTGGCCGGGCACCGGCTCCCCGCAGCTGTGCCTCCACTGCGGCTTCATGCAGCCCGGCGAGTACTTCAACGTCCACGTCCACCCCGAGAGCGAGGAGGCGTTCATCGCCTTCGAGGGCAAGGGCCAGCTCCACCTCGACGGCCAGTGGTACGACGCCGAGCCCGGCGACGTGCTCTACGCGCCCCCCGGTGTGCCGCACGGCACCCGGCACCCCGACGAAGACCCCGCCGCTCCCCGCTTCGCCACGTGCGGTGGCCCCACTCCGTTCGATCCGGTGCTCTATCAGCGCGCCGGTGTCTCGACAAAGGTCCGGTGATCTTCAGACATGTGCAGGATATTCGGTCACTTCGACGCCCTCGCCACACCGCACGAGCTGCGGTCCGTGGCCGCGGCCCAGCGGCACGGCGGCCCCGACGCGCAGACCCACGCGTACGGCGCGGGCTGGGCCCTGGGCAACAACCGGCTCGCGATCATGGATCTCGACGGCGGCGACCAGCCGTACACCCTCGGCGAGGACATCGTCGTCGTCTTCAACGGCGAGATCTACAACCACGACGAGCTGCGGCAGAAGCTCTCCGCCCGCGGCCACACCTTCAAGGACACCTGCGACGGCTCGGTCATCCCGGCCCTGTACGCGGAGTACGGGGCGGCCTTCCCCGAGTACCTCGACGGCATGTACTCGGTGGCCGTGGTCGACCTGCGCGGTGAGCCGACGCTCTACCTCGCCACCGACGAGGTCGGCATGAAGCCGCTGTACTACCACTGGGACGCGGCCCGCCGGCACCTGTACTTCGCGTCCGAGCTGCCCGCCCTGCTGTCCTTCCGCAACGTGGGGGCCACCCCCGCGGAGGCCGGCCTCGACGCCTACCTGGCGACGAAGACGCCGTTCGGCGAGCAGACCATGTTCGAGGGCGTCAAGGTGCTCCCGCCGGCCGCGACCGTCCGGGTCACCCGCGCCGGCGGCATGCACGTCACCATCCGCCCCACCACCGGTGCCCGCGCCCCGCACTGCGCCGAGCCGGAGGCCGCCGAGCACGTGCGGTCGCTGCTGCGCACCGAGGTGCACCGGCTCACCGAGGCCGACGTCCCCGTCTCCGCGATCACCAGCGGCGGCCTGGACTCCAGCCTCGTCACGGTGCTGGCCGCCGAGAAGGTGCGCGACCTGCACTCCTTCAACATCGCGTACACCGGCACCTGGCCGTCCGACGAGCGGGCGTTCGCCCGCGAGGTCGCCGAGCGGGCCGGTACGACCCACCACCAGGTGGAGATCGACCCGGCGACGTTCCCGTCGCTGCTGGCCGACGTCGTCTGGCACCTCGGGCAGCCCAACGCCGACCCCATCACCCTGTCCACGTACGCCCTGTTCGACGCCGTCCGCGACGCCGGCTTCAAGGTCGCCATCACCGGTGACGCGGCCGACGAGCTGTTCGGCGGCTACGACCGGCTGAAGAAGGCCATGGACGCCCCCTTCGGCACGGACTGGGTGCCGGACTACGTGGAGGCCCTCGCCGCCGTCCCGAGGAACCTCCGCGAGAGCCTGTACTCCTCGGAGTACCTCGGCTTCGTCACCGCGGCCGGCTCCGCCGCCGAGGAGATCACCGAGCGGCTGCGCGCCTCCACCGCCGACCGGATGACCACGCTCACCGAGTTCGAGATCGGCGAGCGACTGCCCGCCTACCACCTGCGCCGCGTCGACCACCTGTCGATGTCGGCCTCGGTCGAGGTGCGGCTGCCGTTCTGCCAGCCGAGCGTCGTCCGCTACGCCCGCTCCCTCAAGGCCGACCTCAAGATCGACGGCACCCGTCGCAAGAAGGTCCTCTACGCGGCCGCCGACGGTCTGCTGCCGGAGTCGGTCCTGAACCGTCCGAAGCAGCCGTTCACCCTGCCCATCACGGCCATGCTCCAGCCCGGCCAGGCGCTGTTCGACCACGCCCGCGACCTGCTGGCCGAGGACCGGCTGCGCCGCGGCGGCAAGCTGAACCCGCGCAAGGTCGAGGAGTTGTTCCGCGTCCAGGCGGAGTCCCCGAACGACCGGGCCTCGCTGGCGATCTGGTCGCTGATGGTCCACGAGCTGTGGCTGGACCAGTTCTGCTCGCCCGCCGGCACGGTCGCCGGGAGCGTCCCGGGGGTGACGGTGTGATCGGGTACATCGCACGGGCCGTGGGGGCCCCGACCCCCACCCTGGTGCTGGACCACCGCCAGCTGCCGCGGGACGAGGAGCGGCTCACGCCGGTGCTCACCCGGATCCGGGAGTGGCTGGAGGCCAACGGCCGCGGCGACATCCTCAAGTTCGCGCTCGTCGAGCCGTCCGCGCACCCCATGTTCGACCTGGACTACCGGTTCGTGCAGGGGCTGACCGGCGGCGTCGACCGGTTCGACTTCAAGGGCAGCTGCGGGCACTCCATCCTCGCCTCGGTGGTCGCCGCCGACGGCCAGGCGTGGCTGCCCCGGCTCGCCCCCGGCGGCCGGGTCCGGGTCCGGGTCATCAACAACGGCGACCACGTGGTGTGCGAGGTGGACGAGGCGCGCCGCCGCAGCGGCAGCTTCACCGTGCACTTCCTCCAGGACGCCGGGGCCCGCCTCGACGAACTGCTGCTCACCGGCAACCCGGTGGACCAGCTGATCACCAGTACGGGCGTGCAGGAAGCGTCCCTGGTCTCCATGGGCAACCCGTATGTGTTCGTGGACGCCGAGGAGCTGGGCCTGAACAGCGTGGAGGAGCTGTTCGGGGCGGGCGACGACATGTACGAGCGGATGCTGGAGATCCGCAGGGCCGCCTGCGAGCTGCTCAAGTGGCCCACCGACGGGGTCTTCCCGAAGATCGCGGCCGTCGGCCAGTACACGGAGGGCCGGCTCGCCGTGCGGGCCATCTCCGTGCCCAAGTGGCACCCCAGCATCGCGCTGACGGGCACCACCTGCCTGGCCGCGGCCTCCAGCATCCCCGGCACCGTCCCCGAGCGGCTGGCCCGCCGGGCCGGACTGGCGCGCGGTGTCATCGAGATCGACACCCCGGGCGGCAGCACCGCGGCCGCGGCGTCGGTGGCGGGGCGCGGCGACGGCGCCGACACCCTGCACTGGGTCAGCGTCAGCCGCAAACTCGCCCAGCTCGACGAGCCGGCGTGCATCGCCTCGCTCAAGAACTACGACTACAAGGAGGAAACGGCATGGCTCCCGCTGGCGGTCTGACCCTCACTCAGGCGGGCACCGGGGCCGCGACCCGCGCCGAACTCGCCGAGCGCTACGCGAGCCTCACCGAGGTCCTGCACCGGCACGCGCAGAGCGCGGACGCGGCCGCCGAACTCCCGCAGGAGGTCTTCGCCGCCCTGCGCGCCTCGGGGATCCTCGGCGCGGCCGTCGCCGTCGAGTACGGCGGCCAGGGGGGCGACTCCCTGCTCACCAACCGGCTGATCGAGCTGACGGCCGCCGCGGACCCGTCGGTCGCGATCATCCTGTTCCAGCACTACGCGGTCAGCTCCCGGATCAGCGAGTGGGGCAGCGAGGCCCAGCGCGAGCGCTACCTGCCGCGGCTGGCGAGCGGCGAGTGGATCGCGGCCTCCGCGTGGAGCGAGTCCGGTTCGGGCGCCGACAAGCGCAACCTCGCCACCAAGGCGCGGCGCACCGAGGGCGGCGGCTGGCTGCTGGAGGGCGCCAAGGCGTTCACCACGGGAGCGGGTCTGGCGGACGTGTACCTGGTGCTCGCCCAGACGTCGGCGCCGACCGACGGCGTCGCCAGCACCTACGGCAGCGACGGCCAGACGTTCTTCCTCATCGAGGCGGGCAACCCGGGCCTGTTCGCCAACACCGGCATGGACCTGGTCGGCATGCGCTCCTCCGCGACCGGCTTCGTCGAGCTGACGGCCTGCGAGGCCGACGACTCGGCGGTGCTCGGCCCGGTGGGCGCGGCGGTCCGGATCATCGCCGGGGTGCGGGAGTCCGGTGCCACGTTGGGCGCCGTCTCGGCGGGCATCGCCGCCGCCGCGTACCGGACGGCGTTCGCCCACGCGCAGCGCCGCGGTCTTGCGGACCAGCAGGCGGTGCGCCACCGGCTGGTGGACCTCGCCGCGAAGGTGGAGGCCGCCCGTGCCCTGGTCGACGCGTCGGCCCGCCGGGACTCGGCGGAACCGGGCAACACCACCCTCTACAGCAAGATCCTCGGCTCCCGGATCTCCGAGGAGGTCGTGCAGGAGGCGCTGCGGCTCCTGGGGAGCGCCGGCTATCTGCACGACCACCCGCTGAACAAGCTGGCCCGCGACGCCCGCGCGGTCGGTCTGATGGGCCCGACGAACGACCTGGCCCGGGAACTGGTCAGCGCCCCCTGGACCGCCGCCTGACCGCGGCCGCCGCGGCACCACCTCATCCACCGTCCTGCCCATCCATCGACCCGGAGGACCTGTGACGCAGTCCTACGACCTCGTCGTCACCAACGCGCGCGTAGTCACCCCTGACGGGGTCAAGCCCGGAGGCCTCGCCGTCTCCGGTGAGCGAATATCGGCGATCCTCGCGGACGGCGAACAGCCGCCCGCCAAGGAGACCATCGACGCCGGCGGCCGCTATCTGCTGCCCGGCGGCATCGACCCGCACGTCCACTTCCGTACGCCGGGCCTCACCCACAAGGAGGACTGGGCGCACGGCAGCCGGGCGGCGGCCGCCGGCGGTGTCACCACCGTCATCGACATGCCCAACACCCAGCCGCCGCTGATCGAGCCGGAGTTGGCCGCGGAGAAGGCGTCCACCGTCTCCGGCGACTCCCTGGTCGACTTCCGCTTCCACATGGGCGTCACCGTCGACAGCGTGGAGAACCTCCGCCGTCTCCAGCCCCGCCAGGCGACCTCGGTGAAGGTCTTCATGACCGGCCACCACACCGCACCCAACATCATCCGCGACCCGGTCGTCCTCGACCGGATCTTCCAGGTCGCCGCCGAGCGGGGTATCCGGCTGGTCCTGCACGCGGAGGACGACAGCGTCTTCTCGCTGCTGGACGAGACCCAGGCCCCGCCGACCGGCTACGACGCGTACGAGTCGGCGCACCCGCGCACGGGCGGCATCGTCGCCTCGTCCCGCGTCATCGAACTGGTGCGCAAGCACGGCACCGCCGCGCACATCCTGCACGTCTCCTCCTCCGAGGAGTCGGACCTGCTGAAGGCCGCCGCGAAGGCGGGCCTGCCGATCACCTACGAGGTGACCACGCACCACCTGTCCTTCTCCGCGCCCGACACGCAACGTCTGGGCGCCCGGATCCGGCTGCGTCCCGCGATCCGCTGCGAGAAGGACAAGGGGCGGCTGTGGGACGCGGTGATGGAGGGCAGCGTCGCCAGCCTGGGCAGCGACCACGCCCCGCACACCGTCGAGGAGAAGCTGCTGGCCGTCGCGGACGCCCCGCCCGGGCTGCCCGGTGTGCAGGAGCTGATCATCGCCCTGTACACGGGGATGCGGCGCCGCTACCCGGGCATGTCCACCGACGAGGCCATGCGGCACGTCGCCCGGCTCACCGCCGAGGGGCCGGCCGACCTGTTCGGGCTGGGTGGCCGCAAGGGCCGGATCGCGGTCGGCCTCGACGCCGACTTCACGCTGTTCGACCCGGACGTCACCTGGATCATGGCCGCGAAGCACACCTACGCCAAGGTCGGCTGGTCGGCGTACGAGGGCTGGACCTTCACCGGCCGCCCCGACGTCACCGTCCGCCGCGGCGAGACCATCTGGGACGGCCGGGACCCGGAGCAGCCGCGCTTCGGCACCGCGTCCGGTATCTGGCTCGACGCCGAACCGGCGGTACCCGGCGGGTTCACCGCGCAGCGCGAGACCAGCGCCTGATCCGCACGGACCGCAGGGGGGAGGGGCCGCCGGTCCCTCCCCACCGCGGTCCGTGCGGATC
>NZ_LIRK01000018.1 GCF_001419765.1 Streptomyces torulosus | reverse complement strand
GGCGCGCGACGCCCGACACGGCACCTCGCGGCGTTGTCGGATGACGCGGGTACATCCGGTACGCTGGTCATGCTGCGGCTTGCGAGGCACCGCACCTGACGCCGCGGGGTTTTCGGCGAAGCTTTCCGGTCACAGCACTAGACGCCGGCCCGCACGCCGGACAAACGATTTCCGCGCTGTGCGGGTCGGTACCGTCCAGGTCCGATCGGCTCAGGCGCGGGCGCGCCTCGGCCGTGCACGTCGCCGTCCGGGGAGGATCGGTGCACCGGCGGCCTCGGTGCGGCCGCACGTCCTCACCTCCCGTGCGAAGGGGCCCGGCACCATGGAACCCATCGACGACCCCCCGTCGGGCGCCGGCCGCTACGGCGAGGCCGTCTTCTCTCCGGGGCGGGCGGGCGAGGGCGAGCGCATCGATTTCGGCGCGCTGGCCTACGACGACATCACCCTGGCGCGGCTCCGGGCGCTCGGCGTCGGCCCCGGCTGGCGCTGCCTGGACGTCGGCGCCGGCACGGGCACGGTGTCCCGGCGGCTCCTGGAGGAGGCCGGGGTGACGAGCGTGCTCGCCGTGGACCGCGACGTCCGTTTCCTCGGCGCCCGTACCGTCCCGGGACTCGACGTGCGAGAAGCCGACATCACCGCCCCCGACTTCGTGTCCGGCCGGTTCCGGCTCGTCCACGCGCGCTTCGTGCTGATGCATCTGCCCGAGCGCGACCGCCTGATCACGGCGTTGGCCGACCTCGTCGAACCCGGCGGCGTGCTGGTCCTCAGCGACGCGGTCGACCTGACCGGCGGCCGGACGCCCGACACCCCGTACAGCCGGGTGATGCGGGCGATGTGGCAGGGGCTGCGGGCCACCATCGGGACCGATGTCTCCTGGGTGCCGTCGTACCCGCACCTGCTGCGGGCGGCGCGGCTCGGGTCCGTGGCCGCCGAGATCCATGTGCCGCCCCTGCTTCCGGGCAGCCCCATCAGCCGTTTCTGGGCGGACACGTGGGAGCGGAGCAGAGCCGCGATGCTCGCCACAGGCCTCGTCGACGACACGGCCGTCGACGAGGCGGTCCGCTACCTGGGCTCCGAGGAATGCGCCGCCCTCTCGGCCGGCATGCTGACCGCCTGGGGCTGGAAGCCCGAGGACGGCCGGGGGTCGGAGAACGGACGGGGGCCCGGGGGAGGCTCGCGGTAGCGAGCGCCTTTCCCCTGGGCATCCAGGGGCACACCCCCGTGGGGCAGACCGTCGTCGTCCCGACGCGCGCTCGCCGGCCGCCCGGCCGCCTGAGCCGCCCGCTGCCCCGGCCCGCGGCTCAGGCCGCGAGGGCCTCCTCGACGGTGGGGTGACAGGCGATGACCTGGTCCAGGGCGACCAGGTGCAGGAGTCGCCGCACCGGATCCCGGGCGCCGGCGATGCGCAGCCAGCCCTGCGCGTCGCTCATCTCGTGGTGGGCGGCGACGAGGACGTTGACGCCGCTGGAGTCCATGAACGTCACCTCGCTGAGGTCGACCACGGTCCGCGCGCCCGCGTCCCCGTCGGGCAGCAGGGCTTCGGTGAACCGCTCCCTGACCGTATGGTCGATCTCGCCGCGCAGCGTCACCACCCGGACGCCGTCGACGGAGGTGAGACCGATCGACAGCCGGCCGGGACGGGCTGCTCCATGGGTGTCTGTCACCGCTCGTGTCCTCGACTGCTCTGGCGGGTGGCTGCTCGGGTTCCGACAGGATGTACTTCGGCACCCTGCCACGATGGTACGGCGAACAGGTGTTCAATGCCTGGGTCGATCTCAGGGAGCATGTGAGTCATGGTGCGGGGTACGCGCAGGCAGGTGAACGGGGGATCAAAGTGGACCCGGCGGAATCAGTTCCTGACGGCGAGGGCGGTGTGATGCCCGATGTCGCTCCGATCCAGGACACCGTCGCCCTGGACGGCGACGGGTCCTGCATCGCCCAGGCGCGGCACAGCGCTGCCGACTTCCTCACCCGTGTCCAGGTCGAGCACGGCGTGCCGGTGTCCGCCCGCGCTATGGAACTGACCCAGCTGGTGGTCAGTGAACTCGTCACCAACGCGCGCAAATACGCCCCCGGCCCGGTGCTGATGGAGCTGCGTGTCTCCGGCGCGATGGTCGAGGTGGCCGTGTGGGACAGCGATCCCGTCCTCCCGGTGGCCCGGGCCGCCGACCCGGGCCGGGTCGGGCAGCACGGCCTGGAGATCGTCATGGCCGTCGCGCACGGCTTCGAGGCGCGGCGCGAACCGGTCGGCAAGCGCATCACCGTCCGCATCGCCCTGCCCGACGACCCCGCCGCGGACGTCACCGGCCGTCACGCTCCGTAGGTGAAAATCGGGGCGAATCCGGCGTCGCGTCGGGTCCTCTGACCGCGTGCCGTGTCGCACATCGGGTGAGGTCGCGGAAACTCGGGGAAAAAGTTGCGGCAACCGACAGGAGGTTGTCGTGGAGCGTGGAGATCTGGAACTGGGCGAGTTGCTGGCCGCCGCGGAGGCGGCCCCGCCCGGGGAGTCCGTCGACGTGGTGGCTCGCGATCTGCAGAAGCGGTTCGGAGCGGAGCGGGTCTCCTTCCTGTTCGCCGACCTCATCGGTCGGCGGCTGGTACGCCTCGCCGCGCCCGGCGGTGACATCACGGACCACCCCGAGCCGATCGCCCTGCACGGCAGCGTCTACGACGGCGTGCTCCGCGACCAGCGCCAACACGTGGAGCCGGACGGGCAGGACGGACTCCGCGTCGTCACGCCGGTCACCAACCGCGGCGACTGCATCGGCCTGCTGGAGGTGACCCTCCAGTCCGCCGACGACACCGCGCTGGGCCAGGTCCGCGACGCGGCCCACGCGCTCGCCTACATCATCGTCACGGACCGCCGCTTCACCGATCTCTACCACCTGGGCCGGCGCACCACCGAGACCAGCCTCGCCGCCGAGATCCAGCACCAGCTGCTCCCCTCGGCGCCCTGCTGCGAGGCCGACCAGTTCACCCTCGCCGCCGGGCTGGTCCCGGCCGACGACATCGGCGGCGACACCTACGACTACACCCTCGACCGCGACACCCTGCACCTGTCCATCACCGACGCCATGGGCCACGACACGGACTCCGCCCTGCTGGCCACCCTGCTGATCGGCGCGCTCCGGCGGGCGCGTCGCGGCGGCTGCGACGCCGTCAAGCAGGCCGAACAGGCCCACCAGGCACTGCTGCGCCACAACTGCGGCCTGGCCACAGGCCAGTTGCTCTGCGTCGACCTCGACACGGGTGTCTGCGAACTGGTCAACGCAGGCCACCCCTGGCCCCTGCGGCTGCGCGACGGCACCGTCGAGGAGGTCCCACTCGCCGTGAACCTGCCGTTCGGCGTCGCCGCGCCCATCCCCTACCGCGCCCAGGAGCTGCGCCTGCGCCCGAAGGACCGGCTGATCCTGCTCACCGACGGCATGCAGGACCGCGGCGCCGCGTCCGTCGACCTGTTCGCGCTCCTCCACGAGACCCGCGCCCTGCACCCGAGAGAAGTCGTACGCCGACTGACCGGCGCGGTCCTCGACGCCTGCCGGGGCAACCTCGCGGACGACGCCACCGTCCTGGTGCTCGACTGGCACGGCAACCGCCGCCGGCCCTCGCCCGGGACGGCCACTTCCCGCCCGGCCGCGCGCATGGCCGCCGACGACCGGGCAACGCCCTCGACGTGACCGACAAGACGGCGCGCGTCCGGCGCTACCAGGAGGCCACCGTGTCCGGCGCCCTGCAGATCATGGCGGCCATGGGCGTCACCGACCCGTGTCAGCTGCGCCCGCACATGCTCCGCCGACGCGTCGACGCCTGCACCGACCGGTCCTACGCGGAGCTGTACGAGTGGCTCGCGCCGGGCCAGCTGCTGGCCGAGCCGCCCGCCTCGTGGGCGGCCGACTGGCGGGCCGCGGACCCGGACCGCTTCACCGTCTGAACTGGACGGCCTACCGTCCCGCGCATTCCCCGTCCGCACCGGGCCGAGAAAAAAATCCCGAGGTCGGAGGAATGCGCATCGGGGGCCGGGGTATGCGCGTGCTTGCCGGACGAAAGGCCGGCGAGTACGAGGCGGATCGACTGGGAGGGGCGGATGATGGCGACGGCCGTACAGACCACTGGACGGACGGCGGGCGTTCCGGAGATCGCGGACCCTTCCAAGGTCGCGCCGAAGGACGCGCGAGAGCTGTCGAAGCTCTTCTTCGACCAGCTGGCGGTACTGGAGGAGGGCACCCCCGAGTACCAGTACGCCAGGAACACGCTGATCGAGATGAACATGTCCCTCGTCCGCTACGCGGCCGGACGTTTCCGCAGCCGTGGGCCGGAGGAGATGGAGGACATCGTCCAGGTCGGCATGATCGGCCTCATCAAGGCGATCGACCGGTTCGAGCTGTCCCGCGAGGTCGAGTTCACCTCCTTCGCCGTCCCCTACATCGTCGGTGAGATCAAGCGGTTCTTCCGTGACACCTCCTGGGCCGTGCATGTGCCCCGCAGGCTCCAGGAGGCCCGTGCGCAGCTCGCCCGCGCCAACGAGGAGCTGCAGAGCCGCCTCGGCCGGACCCCGACGACGAAGGAGCTCTCCGAGCTGATGAGCCTGCCGGAGGACGAGGTCGTGGAGGCCCAGCTGGCCGCCAACGGCTACAAGTCGGCCTCCCTGGACGCGGCGATCACCGGCAGCGAGGACGGTGAGTCCGCGCTGGCCGACTTCATCGGGGACGAGGACGCCGCGTTCGGTCTGATCGAGGACTTCCACGCCCTCGCCCCGATGATCGCGGAACTCGACGAACGCCATCGCAAGATCATCCACTGGCGGTTCGTGGAGGAACTCACCCAGGCCGAGATCGGCGAGCGCCTCGGCATCTCCCAGATGCAGGTCTCCCGACTCATCTCCCGCCTCCTGGCCCGCCTGCGCGAAGGCATGCTCACCGGCGCCTGACGCCTGAGCCTGACATCAGGGGCGGTCGCGCCGACGCGGCCGCCCCCTGCGCGTGGACCGGTGTCAGCCCACGTGGACGCGGGGGCGCCGGGCCCGGTCCGGTTCCGCCTCGCGGAGGACCTCGCGCGTGACCGGGGCGACCTCGCCCTGGCCGAAGAGGAAGAACCGGAGGAGGTTGGCGAAGGGGGTGCCCTCCGTCCACTCGAAGTAGATGTGGGGGATGCCCCCGGTCGTGTCACGGACGTGCAGGAGCAGCGCGGCCAGGGCGTTCGGGACCGAGGAGGACTCCAGCGTCAGCACCCGGTAACGGTCGTGCAGCACCTCGCCCCGGACGGTGAGGCCCGCCTCGAACTCCGAGGGGTCCGCCACCGTGACCTCCACGAAGACGACGTCCTCGGCCAGGGGGACGTCGTTGTCGTGACGGATCTGCTCGATCTTCTCCCGGTACTCGGTGCTGTCCCGGCTGTCGGGCTCGTTGGCGACGAAGCGGATCCTGCGGTGGGCGATGTCCCGTACGAAGCGTTCCGCCACGTCGTCCAGCTCCACGCTCGTCACGCGCAGTTCGAAGGCACGGGCCAGCCGGGACAGGAGGGAGATGAGGACGATGCCCGCGATGAAGCAGGCGCCGATCTTCACACCGTCGGGGCGTTCGACGACGTTCAACACGGTGGTGTAGAGGAAGACGACCGAGATGATCGCGAAGGCGATCGTCCAGTTGCGCTGGCCCGCCTTGCGGGCCGCGATGGTCACCGCGATCGCCGCGGAGGAGATGAGGACCAGGACGCCGGTCGCGTACGCGCCGCCCTGCGCGTCCACGTCCGCGTCGAAGATCCAGGTGACCAGGAAGCCGACCAGGGTGAAGACGATCACCATGGGACGGACGGCACGGGCCCAGTGCGGGGCCATGCCGTAGCGGGGGAGGTAGCGCGGCATCAGGTTGAGCAGGCCCGCCATGGCGGAGGCGCCCGCGAACCACAGGATGGCGATGGTGGAGATGTCGTAGACCGTGCCGAAGATGTTGCCCAGATAGTCGTGCGCGAGATAGGCCAGCGCCCGCCCGTTGGCGCTGCCGCCCGGCTCGAACTCCTTCTCCGGGATGAGGAGGGTGGTGATGAAGCTCGTGCAGATCAGGAAGACGCTCATGATCACGGCGGCGGCCGTCAGCAGCCGCTTGGTGTCCCGGATCCGTCCCTTCGGGTTCGCCTCCGTGTCGCCCGGGTCGCCCTGCACATGCGGCATGACCGCCACGCCGGTCTCGAAGCCGGAGAGGCCGAGCGCGAGCTTCGGGAAGACGATCAGCGCCACACCGATCATGACGAAGACGTTGCCGTGTTCGGCGGTGAGGGCGGTCGACCAGTCCGTGACGACATGGCCCTCGGTCACGACGTGCCACAGACCGGTCACCACGACCACGGCGTTCAGCACCAGATAGACCGCCACCAGTGCCACCGCGACGCCGATGGCCTCCAGGAAGCCCTTGAGGAACACCGCGCCGAGCAGGGCGATGAGCACGAGCGTGATCAGGACCTGCTTGTCGTGCAGGGCGTCGGCCAGGTGGGGGTTCTCGACCAGGTGTGTCGAGGCGTCCGCCGCCGACAGCGTGATCGTGATGAGGAAGTCGGTCGCCGCGAACCCCAGCAGGGTCAGGACGAACAGCTTGCCCTTCCAGAAGGTCAGCAGACGTTCCAGCATGGAGATGGAGCCCTCGCCGTGGGGGCTCTCTTCGGCCACCCGCCGGTACACGGGGAGCGCCCCGGCCAGGGTGACGATCACCAGGACGACGGTCGCCACGGGGGAGAGCAGTCCGGCCGCCAGCGCCGCGATGCCGGGCTGGTAGCCGAGCGTGGAGAAGTAGTCGACGCCGGTCAGGCACATCACCCGCCACCAGGGCTGACCCCGGTGCGTGGACCCGGATCCGGGCCCCGGCTCAGGCTCTGGGTGCGGTGCGGTGTGGTCGCCGCCCTTGCCCATGTCGGACAGGCCCTCCAGCATCCACGCGCGCAGGCGGGTGGAACGGGTGGCCTCCGTGGCAGCCATGAAGGAACTCCAGACGTGCGGTGATACGAACAGTTCCGGCCATCGGAAGACCGCCGCATCAGCGTAAGCAGGGAGTGATTCCAAGGCCATGGCAAAGGGGGTCGGGCGGCGTCAAGACCGCGTTAAGGAGTGCGCCGGACGAGCGGACCGGGTGCCGCGAGAGGGGGAGGGGGCGAGGGACGGGTGCCCACGAGGGGGACGCCATGCCGTGCCCTACCGGTCGGGGACGCCCCGCCGTACCCCGCCGGTTGCCGCCGGTGACCGCGCATCGGCCACCGGGGCGGATCACCAGGCGCACGCCCCCGCGGCTCCCCGGCGGCCTCCCGGCGGCTTCAGCGTGGGGTCCGCCTGCGGTCGACGCCCTCGGGGGCCGTGCCCGGCCGGAGCATCTGGCTCGCGGCCAGCTCGCGGTAGAGGGGACTGCCGGCCAGCAGCTCCTCGTGGCGTCCGCCGTCGGCCGTACGGCCCTCGTGCAGGAGGACGATGTGGTCGGCGTGCTGCACGGTGGACAGGCGGTGCGCGATGACCAGCAGGGCGCACTCCTGGGCGACGTCCTTCATGACGGTGGTGAGCGCCGATTCGTTGATCGCGTCCAGATGGGACGTGGGCTCGTCCAGCAGGAGCAGTGCGGGGCGGGCGAGCAGCGCGCGGGCGATGGCGACGCGCTGGCGTTCGCCCCCGGAGAGGGTGCTGCCGCGTTCGCCGACGACGGCGGCCAGACCGCCGGGCAGCCGGTCGACGACCTCCTCCAGCCGGGCCAGTTCGACGACCCGCCGGATCTCCGCCGCCGTCGCGTCGGGCACGGCGTAGGCGATGTTGTCGCGCAGGGTGCCGTGGACGACGTGGGCGTTCTGGTCGACGACGGCGATGCGGCGGCGGCAGGCGTCACGGCTGAGCCGGGAGGCGGGTACCCCGTCGAACAGCACCTGGCCAGTGTCCGGCTCGTAGAACCTCGCCACCAGGGAGAACACCGTGCTCTTGCCGGCTCCTGACCGCCCCACCAGGGCGACGTGCTGCCGGGGCGCGACGGCGAACGAGACACCGCGCAGCACCGGCCGGTCGGGCGCGTAGCCGAAGTGGACGTCGCGCAGGGCGAGGGCCGGCTCGGGCGCCGGAACCGCGGGCCGTGAGGTGGCCGGGGCCGCCGGGAAAGGGACCTCGGCCATCCGCCGTCCGGCGGGAGCGGTGGCGTCCCGCGTCCCCGGTCCGGTGGGCTCCACGGGCAGCCGTAGCGCCTGGTCGATGCGCTGGTACGCGCCCATGCCGCGCTGGATGAGGCCCGCCGCGTGGAAGACGGACGACAGCGGCAGAGCGAGGTAGGAGGCGTACAGCAGGAACGCCACGAGGTCGCCGAGGGACCCGGCGTGGCCGTTGACGCGCAGACCGCCGACGACCAGGACGATGAGGAAGGAGCCCTTGACGGCGAGTTCGACGGCGGGGCTCATGACCGACGCGAGCTTCGCGGTGCGCACCCCGGCCCCGTAGGCCGCCTCGACGCGGGCGCCGATGCCCGCCGCCTCGCGCTCCTCGGCGCAGTGCGCGCGGACCATCGGCAGGGCGCCGAGGGCGCGTTCGAGGTCGGCGGCGACGGCGCCGACCGACTCCTGCATGTGCTCGGACGCGCGCCGGATACCGGTGAGGAGCGAGGCCACGACCAGGGCCGCCGCGGTGACGGTGACGGCGACCAGGAGGAGCAGCAGCGGGTCGAGCCATGCCATGAGGACGATCGCGCCCGCGGCGACGAGGCTTCCCGTGACCAGGTCGACGAGGGCCTGCGACACGACCTCGCGGAGCAGCGTCGTGTCGGAGGTGACGCGGGAGATGAGGTCGCCGCGCCGATGCCGGTCGTACTCCCTCATCTCCAGCCGCAGCAGCCGCCCCACGAGTCCGTGCCGGAGCTGCCGTACGACGCCTTCGCCCATCCGTTCCAGCAGAAAGCGCCCCACCGCTCCCGTCGCCGCCTCGGTGGCGAACAGCGCGGCGAGGAGCGCCAGCAGCGGCCAGATGATCTGCCCGCGTCCGCTCGCGTCCACGACCTGCTTGGCGACGAGCGGCTGGGCCAGGCCCAGGGCGGAGCCCACGAGCGTCAGGACGGTGGCGACGGCGACGGCGTTGCGGTGCCCGGCGGTGAGCCGGTACATCGTGGCCACCGCCGCCCGCGTGGACCTGCCCCCCTCTGCGGCCGGGGCCCGGCCGCCGTCCGTGACCGTCGCGCCTGTCATCGGTCCGTCGGACGAGGCGAGGGCGCGACGGCCACCAGCCGGGCGAAGTACCCCTCGGGCACCCCCTCGCCGACGGGACGGCCCTCCGCCTCGATCCAGGCGTGGGCGGTGAACGGAGGCACGACCCGTACACCGGTGCACCAGGTCGGCCAGGTCCCGCCGAGCCGGCACAGCAGTGCCGCCCCCAGGGAGCGGGGCAGGCACCCCTTGGGTCCGGCGCAGTACAGGCTGGCGGCGCACATGGCGTCGCGCGCGTTCAGGGCCTGCCGGGCGGTGGCCGGTGCGGCACCGCGCCGCAGGACGCCGAGGACGGAGCGGATGTGCCGGGGCGGCAGCAGGGCGAGGGCGACGGCGGGGAGCAGGACGAGGCGGGCGGCCAGCCGTCGCACCACGGGCACACCGGTGGGCCGTTCCAGCGCGCTGGGCGTCGTCATGAGGCCAGCCCCGAGCCGCGCAGCTGCCGTACGAGCGCCTCGACGTCGCGCAGGGCGTGCGTCTCGTCGATGTCGAACTCCCGGACCAGGGCGGCGACCGCGTCCGCCTCCTCACCGCCGTCCAGCAGCGTCCGTACCACCAGGGTGGCGGTCGGGTTCAACTCCCAGTAGGTGCCGGCCCGTTCGTCCAGCAGTACCGTGCCGTAGTCGGTCTCGGCCGTGGAGACGTCGGCGCCGAACCGCAGGGGCATATGAGGACCTTTCTGACGTGGGGGAGGGTCAGGAGCGGGGGGCGTGGGCGCGGCCGCGGGAGAGTCCGCGCAGCCACACCTCGGCCGCGATGGTGGAGTAGAGGATGGCGTCGGACAGCCCAGGGGAGGCGGGCCGCCGGGCGAGACGGCGGAGCGCGGCCCCGTCCACCAGGCCCAGCTCCGCGAGCCGCGACTCCTCCCACAGGGTGAGCAGGTCGGCGCGGTGTTCGCGAAGCCCGTTGGAGGCGTCCATGGAGGCGGTGGCCTTGGTGGTGCGCCGCAGGCAGCCCTCGGGCACGATGCCGCGCATCGCGGCGCCCAGGACGGGCTTGTACCGCCAGGGCGTGACCCGCTCGCTCGGGCGGACCGCGAGGCACGCCTCGATGACGCGGTCGTCGAGGAACGGGGACGCCATCGGCAGACCGGCGCGGGCCGCCATCCGGTCCCACTGCCGGATGACACGGGCGCACGACCGGATCTGCTCCAGGTCGCTGTGCATGCCGCGGTCCGGGTGCAGCGGTGCGGCCGTCGCCGCCGTCCGGAGCAGTGCCCGGCGCGCCATCCGTTCGGCCTCGGGGGTCACCCAGTCGAAGAGACGGGGGGCCATGCCCCAGCCGAGCCCCGTCGCCACGGACGAGGGCAACGGATCACGCAGTCGCCCGGCGGCGTCGCGAAGCCAGTCCCGGTACGGCCGGGAGTCGGCGAGCGCGCGGGCCGTGCCGCCGAGCGGCCACTGCCACAGCGCCCGGAATCCGCGCAGCTGCCGTACGGCGAACAGCGGGCGGGTGCGCAGCATCCGGTGGTAGTACGCCTCGGAGCACCAGGCCACGTGGTCGCCGCCGATGCCGGTCAGATGCAGCCGACTGCCGCGCGCGGCGAGGCCGGGCAGATGGTGCAGGACCCGCGAGCGGTCCATGACACCGATGGTCGGTTCGTCGAGCAGGTCGTCGATGTCGAGGAGGTCCTCGTAGACCAGCGGTGACGCGTCGGCGTCCCACACCACGTGCTCGACGTCCGGGAGGTGCCCCATCGCCTGCTCGGCCCAGTACAGGTCGGTGTCCGCCGGATCGCGTCCCGGCCAGGTACTGGCCACCAAGCGGGCGGGGGAACGGTCGGCGAGGAAGCAGACGGACGTCGAGTCCAGGCCGCCGGACAGGTCGCAGCTGACCGTGCCGCCCTGCCGGGTACGGGCGTCGACGGCCTCCCGCAGCGCCTCGCGGATCAGTGGCGCCGCGTGGGCGAGCGGCCGGACCGGCTCCGGCGGCGACCACCAGCGGGTGTGCCGCACGGTGCGCCCGTCCGCGGCGACGACCACGGCGTCCTCCGGAGGGACGGCGGTCACCGCACGCCACAGGGACGTCTCGAACAGCGGATACGGGGCGGGCCAGAGCAGCCGTACGGCCAACTCCTCGACGTCCGGGTCGAGGTGCAGGGCGTCGGCGAGCGTGTCGGCACGGGTGGCGGCCACGCGTACGCCGTCGATCTCGGCGTGGAAGGCGAGCCGGAGCCCGGACGCTGTGCCCTGGACCCTGATCCGTCCGTCGAGGGCGGCGACGAGATGGAAACTGCCGGGCAGGGACCGGGCCAGCGCGTCCAGCTCCGCGAGGTCACGTAACGCGGCGGCGCGGCGCCGCAGTTCGTCGGCGTCGACGGGACAGCAGCCGACCACGGCGAGGGCGGTGGTGCCGGCGCTCGCCGTGACGACCTCGCCGTCGTGCCATCGGCCGACCAGCCAGGGCCGGCCTGAGGCGTGCGTGAGGGTCCGGCTTCCGGGGTGGGCGAAGGAGCGGGCCACGGCGGCCGCGTCCGCACGGTCGGTGAAGACCGCGAAGTGCGCGTCGCCGGGGCCCGTCCCCGCACTTTCGTGCAGCTCAGTCATGACGTCGGGTCAAGGACCGTCGATCGTCAGTTCTTGCTCAGGATCAGCCGGTCGTTGCCGGAGCGCCCCAGGAGCCCCGTCTCCTTCCGGAACGTGCCGAGTCGGACGAGCGTCGGTGCCTCGTAAGCCTTCTTCATGACTACTCCTTGCTTCGGATGGTGATTCCCGACCACCTCCGGGACCGACGGCTCCGGGACTGCCCGGCATGCCGACGGTCCGCCCCGGGGCTCATCCGGAACCCCGGTCAGGAAGTGGGCGCAGCACCTAGCAAGCTGCAGACCGTGAGCCTCGGGCAAGAGCGTTCGCAAAGCTCATCTCATATGGACAATTCCCTTTCCTGGGGGGCGTGCGCCCCTCTCCGGGCGTGCGCACAGGGGGCGGCCCAGTGCCCACTTTCGGACGCCCGCTCCTCGTCGGACCTACCGCGACCTGTGTCGACACGGACGCCCGTCACTCGTCTCCGGCGGGCCCGGCGGCCGTCCCGGGCGGCGCCGCCGGGCGCACCCACGCCTCAGGGACGTGCGCCGTTTCCCGTGAGAAATCCCCGGATCCCGAGACCGAGAGGGGCACCGGACTTCCGCGCGCACGACCGGTCAAAAGAGATACGGCATCCGGCAATTCACGGCTCATGCGTTCAGTACCGAACGACAACCGAACAACAGCGCTGTCCGTCGCGGGCACTTCATAGGGTCCTTGCACCGGCGGAGAGGGCGATGCCCCGACCGCACAGTGACGTGGAGGAGATTCCGGGATGAGCAATGTGGAGATCTCGCTGAAGGAGATCATGACGTCCATCGAAGGCGCCTTAGGGACCGCGCTGGTCGACTACACGAGCGGGATGGCGCTCGGCACGCTCGGGGGTGGGAAGGACCTCGACCTGACCGTCGCGGCGGCGGGCAACACGGATGTGATCCGCGCCAAGACCCGCACCATGGAGCATCTGGGGCTCACGGGCGAGATCGAGGACGTGCTGATCACTCTCGGCAGCCAGTACCACATCATCCAGCCGCTCAAGGGCCGCAGCGGCAACGGCCTGTTCCTCTATCTCGTGCTCGACAGGGGAAAATCGAACCTCGCCATGGCCCGCCACCAACTCAAGCGCGTCGGAGCGGATCTCCACGTATAGCAATGCCGTGATGCGCGCTCTCGCATGCCCATGACTTGAAGACTTCTTCAACTGGGAATATCCATATGAGGTCAAAGCCATGGGTGTGCGGGGCCGGATCAGCGAGGATTGGCGCGGCACACGGCGCCGGCCCCCGTCGAGCCGTCCGCGGTGGCATCTGGGCCGCCGAGAGAAAGCCCAGCGAAAACCCAGAGAAAGCCCGTCGAACACGGCAGGGAGCGAGCGATTCTCATGCAGGTCCCCCTCTACCAGGCCAAGGCCGAGTTCTTCCGCATGCTCGGACACCCGGTGCGCATCCGGGTTCTGGAACTGCTGCAGAGCGGCCCGCTCGCCGTGCGCGACCTGCTCAGTGAGATCGAGATCGAACCGTCCAGCCTGTCCCAGCAACTGGGTGTCCTGCGCCGTTCGGGGATCGTCGTCTCCATCCGGGAGGGCTCCACGGTCAGCTACGCGCTCGCCGGAGGCGACGTGGCCGACCTGCTGCGCGCCGCGCGCCGCATCCTGACCGAATTACTCGCCGGGCAGAGCGAGTTGCTCGCGGAACTCCAGCAGGCGGAGTTCCAGCCGGCCCTCACACCGGGCGGAGCCGACCGCCGCGCCTGACCCGCCGGGGTCCCGGCCGGGCCCGACGGGCCCCCGCCGGGCGACATCGTGTCCAGCCGGTCGGCCGGGCGCGGTCGCCGGGATGTGGTGAAGTGGGGATCATGACGACGAGTGACACGATCGTGGTGCCGGAGCTGTACGTCGGCTACCCCGGAGTGGCCTTCGGGGGCTATGTCGCCGGCACCCTGGCGGAGTGGTCCGAGGCGAAGACGGTACGGGTGGACTTCCGCGGGCCGGTGCCGGTCGGCGTGCCCGTACGGATCGCCGAAACGGCGGACGGGGGCGTCGAGTTGGGCGAGGCCGAACGGCCCCTCGCCTCCGCCCGCCCCGCCGAACTGCCGCTCGATGTGCCGGCCGCGCCCTCCTGGGACGAGGCGGCCGCCGCGGCGGAGAGATTTCGCGCGACACCGCCCCCGGGTGTGGTCGACTGCTTCGGCTGCGGCCTGCGCACCGCCGACCGCGGCCTGCGCGTCTACTGCGGGCCGGTGCCGGGCCAGGACGTCGTGGCCACCGCCTGGACCCCGTCGCCGGTCTTCGCCGACCCGGACGGCCTGCTCCCCACCCGTCTGGTCTGGGGCGCCCTGGACTGCCCGGGACACTGGGCGGGCCGCTTCCTCGGCACCCAGCGCCCCGGCGCGGTCACCGCCTCCCTCACGGGTACGGTCCTGCGGCCGGTCGCCGCGGGCGAGCCGTACCTCCTGCACGCCTGGCTGCTCTCGGAGTCCGGCCGCAAGCACACGATGGGCGTCGCGCTCACCACACCCGAGGGCGAACTGTGCGCCACGTCCGAGTCGCTGTGGATCGACCCCCGGCCCGCCTCCTGAACCGCGACTCCTCCTGGCGCTACGGCGTGTACGGGGCGTCGCTGTGGTGCAGTTCCACCATGGAGGCGCCGCTGACCTCGTACACCGCGGTGCGGGTGAGGGTGACGACGGCCGCCGGATCGTCGTCGCCGCGCGTCCGGTAGACGACGGTCACCTGGCGCGGCGGCCCGGCGGACGGGAAGTCGATGGAGACCACGGGGGTGCGGTCGCCCAGCTCGGCGGCGGCCGCGGGGACGGGGGTGCCGCCGTCGTTGCGCCAGGTGACCAGCGTGTAGAACTTGCCCGTTCCACCGGTCGAGATCTTCAGCGCGCCCACGGCGTCGGCCGCGCTGTCCCCGGTGATGTCACCGATGGCGCACTGCGGTTGCAGCTCGATCACCACACCGTCCGGGCCCTCCCAGCGGCCCGCGCTGAGGGAGGCCCCCGCGATGCCGTACCCCTCCAGCCCTCCGCCGTCCAGGGACGCGTTCTGCAACTGCGCGCAGGTCAGGGCCTTGGCGCCTCCGGCTGCCGTACCGCTCGGCTTCGAGGACGGGGTCTTGGTGGGGGTACCGGGTGTCTTCTTCGGGCCGCCGGGCGTCTTCGCCGGCGTGGGAGTCGCGGACTTCGACGCCTTGCCCGGCTTCCCGCTCCCGCCCGACTCTCCCGGAGCCAGGTCCTTCGGCCCGCAGGCCACCACCAGCCCCGCGATCAGCCCCGCGGCGGCCATCTGGGACACCCGTCTCGCACAACCCCTGGATCGGTTCACTCGTCACTCTCCGTCGCGCCATGGCCCGGCCCTTCCGCTGGGCACGGTCGGAGACGCGGACGGGTGGTACACGGTTGCACCGAGTTGTCCTTGTTCTGTAACGCGTTCCGCAACGCCCGACCGGGGTGCGTATCGCCGTGGCTGTCACGAATGTCATGACCGTGTACCGGAGCGGGCGCGGGCGGTGCCGGGTGACGTGGGCGCTCCCTACCCTCTGCCCACTGACGACGAGTCACGGGGGAGGCACCATGCGCATCAGAGCCACATCCAGAGGCAGAACCAGAGCCAGAACCAGAGCCGTATCCAGAGCCAGGGCCGGCGTCATCGCCACGGTCGAGGCCGGAGTCAGAGCCACAGCCGAGGCCAGAGCCATGGCCAAGGCCGAGGTCGCGGCGGTGCCCGCCCGGCGGGCGACGCTCGCCGCCCTGTGCGGCGCCCTGTTGATGGTGTGCGCGATGGTGCCGTCGGCACGGGCCGATGACCACGACCCGACACCGCCCGAGATCCTCGGTGTCTCCGTCAACGGCGGTCGGCCCCTCGTGCTCGGCCCCGGTCAGTCGGTGATCTTCCAGGCCACGGTCACCGCGAGGGCCGACGTCGGCATCCACCGCCATGGCGTCGAGATCAACCTGTTCGGTCCGGGCGGGCAGCTGCTGGACGGCCTCTCGGAGCCCGCGCCGGGATGCTCGCCCACCGGCGCGACCACCGCGGTGTGCACCGAGTGGTTCCGCATCGACACCGGCAGCGCGCAGGTGACCAACGACTGGGCGGGCAGCTGGCGCGTGTGGGCCCTGGTGGCGAGCAACACCGTCGACGAGGATCCCGACAGCAGCATCACCACCCGGTGGTTCCCCGACGCGCTCAAGGTGCAGCGCAGGTCCGGACTGACCTTCGTCGCCTCCCCCAACCCCGTGGCCGCGGGGCGTGATGTCGGAATGCTCGGCCGGCTCACCGTGGCCGACTGGGAGACCGACGCCTACACCGGCCGTTCCGGCCAGCCCGTCGCCCTCGAGTTCTGCGCCAGTCCCTGCCGGACGGTGGAGCCCGTACGGTCGCTCACCACCGGTGCCTCCGGGATCACCGGCACGTCCCAACCGGTCACACGGGACGGTTCGTGGTGGCTGAGGTACCGGGGCACCGACCTGTTCTCCGCCACGTTCTCACCGGGCGTCCTCGTCGACGTCGTATAGATCCTCACCTGGATCCTCACGGACACATCTGAGTAGGAGAACTCATGTTCCCCCGGCCGTCCGCTGGCAGGCTGCCGGGCATGACGAGTGGCAGAGGGACGCTGACGGTACTGCACCTCCTCCTGGTCTGGGCGACGATGGCGGCCGTGGTGCCGACGCTCGGCGTCGGGCTGCTGATGGCGGGATGGGGCGGGGGCATGGGGGCGGCCGCGACGGCCCTCGTGTTCGGGGTGCCGCTGACGGTGTTGCTGCTGGCCACGGCGGGCCTGCCGGCGCGCACGGTCGTGCCGATGTGCGACTCCGCTCGGGGACGCCTCGGCTGGGCGGCCCTGGTGTTCGTGCTCGGCACGCTCGGCGTCCTGGCGGGGGTGGCCGCCTACGGTGGGGACGTCGACCTGGGGAGCGCCGGCACACGGATCGCGCTGACGGGGGTGCCGTACGCCGTGGCCGCCGCGTTCCTCGTGCCGGACCGGCGACTGCGGCTGGGGGCGATGGCCGTGCTGGTGCTCGGTGTGGTCTACGGCGGCTTCGTCGGTCCCGCGCAGGCGGAGCGGCGCCGGCACGCCGCCGAGGTCGCGCGGTACCGGGAGCATCGGGAGCTGCTGTACCTGGGCGACGCGCCCGCCGGGATGCGGCTGTCCCGCGCCGTGGTCGAGTCCGCCGCCTTCGGTGTCGAGTACCGCCCCGCCGATCCGGACGTCAGCGGGTACGTGGGGCTGACGGTCCGCTCGCCGCTCACGCCGTCGGCGACCTGCGCCCAACGCCTCATCGACGGCATGACCTGCGCCGTGGACGCGCGCGGCGAGATGCGCGTGATCCGCGAACTCCCCGGTGGGGTCCGCGACATCAGCCTGGTCCGTCGGCACCGCGGCGCGGAGGTCGAGGTCTCCAGCCAGTTCCTCGACGAGCCCGGCCTGCGCCGTCTCCTGGACACCCTGCACCCGCTGTCGGACAAGGAACTGGAGAGGATGATGCGCGAGAAGACCATCACACAGGGCTACTGAGCGGAAGGGCCTGCGCGCACCAGATCGTCTTGCCGTCGCTGGTGTGCCGGGTGCCCCAGCCCTGGGTGAGCTGGGCGACGAGCAGCAGACCCCGGCCGCCCTCGTCGAAGGCGCGCGCCCGGCGCAGATGCGGGGCGGTGTTGCTGCCGTCGGAGACCTCGCAGATCAGGGAGGTGTCTCGGATCAGCCGCAGCCGGATCGGCGGCTCGCCGTACCGGATGGCGTTGGTGACCAGCTCGCTGACGACCAGTTCGGTGACGAACGCCGCCTCGGCCAGACCCCACGCCTCCACCTGGTCGACGGCCGCCTGCCGGGCCTGCTGGACCTGCGCGAAGTCGGCCTCGACGTCCCAGTCGGCGACATGGTGGGGATCCAGCGCGTGCGTGCGCGCGAGCAGCAGGGCCGCGTCGTCGGTCCGGCGCTCTGGGAGGAGCATGGCGTCCATCACCGTGTCGCAGAGGGTCTCCAGCGAGGTCGCGGAGGGCCGCAGGACCCGCAGCAGTTCGGCGATCCGCTGGTCGACGTCGCGTTCGCGGCTCTCCACCAGGCCGTCGGTGTACAGGGCGAGCAGACTGCCCTCGGGGAGTTCCACCTCGGTCGCCTCGAAGGGCAGCCCGCCGATGCCGAGCGGCGGCCCCGGCTGCGCGGGCACGGGCGTGCTGGTGCCGTCCGGGAAGACGACCAGCGGTAGCGGATGGCCGGCGCTCGCCACCGTGAAACGGCGCGAGACCGGGTCGTAGACGGCGTACAGGCAGGTGGCCCCGGACTCGCCGGTCGGCTGGAAGTGCCCGCCGGGCTGGTGGTCGGTGGCGAGGTGCAGGACCAGATCGTCCAGATGGGTGAGCAGCTCGTCCGGCGGCAGGTCCACGTCGGCGAGGGTGCGTACCGCCGTGCGCAGCCGGCCCATGCTGGCCGACGCGTGCAGGCCGTGCCCGACGACATCGCCGACGACCAGGGCGACACGGGCGCCGGACAGCGGAATGACGTCGAACCAGTCACCGCCCACCTCCGAGCCGGTCCCGGCGGGCAGATAGCGGGAGGCCACCTCGACCGCCTCCTGGCTCGGCAGCCGCTGCGGCAGCAGACTGCGCTGCAGGGTCAGCGCGGTCGTGCGCTCGCGTGAGTACCGGCGGGCGTTGTCGATGGCGACGGCCGCCTTCGCGGTCAGCTCCTCGGCGAGGATCAGATCGTCGGCGGTGAAGGCCTCGGGCCGGTCCCGGCGGGAGAACACGACGACACCGAGCAGTGCGCCGCGCGCCCGCAGCGGCACGGTGATCCGGCCGGTCAGTCCGTCCTCGGCGAGCGACTCGTCGATCACCGGGTTGCCCGGCGGCCAGTGGGCCGGGTCGGCGGCGAGCCCCGGACCGAACGCCCATTCGCCGCCCTGCCCGGACTGCGCGGTCAGCTCGACCGTGGACCTGCCGGTGGCCATGCAGCGGGCGGCCACGGAACCGGCGGCGTGGCTGACCGGCTTGGGGGGCTCGGGGAGGGCGGAGCCGTCGTCCCTCGCGCTGTGCTGTGCGGCGCGGCTGAGCGTGAGGGCCTCGCGGGGGCTGAACGCGGGCAGCGAGGGCGGCTCCTCCCCGCGCAGCACCTCGTCGAAGAGGTCCACGGTGACGAGGTCGACGAATCCCGGTACGGGGGTCCTGGCCAGCTCCTCGGCGGTGCCGATCACGTCGAGTGTCCGGCCGATGCCGCCGCTGGCCTCGTTGAGGATGAGCAGGCGCTGCCGGGCCCAGTACTCGGCGCTCATGTCGAATCCCCAGTTGGCGACCGCGCGGACCGTGCCCTCGGCGTCCCGGACGGGCCAGATGCTGGTGGCCCAGGCATTGGCGTAGTCACTGCCGCGCGGGCGGAAGACGGTGATGAGACGCGTGGCCTTGCCCGTCCTCGCCACGTCGGCGAGCGCGTCGGTGTAGGGCTTGTCGTCCCGTTCGGGAAACAGCGAGCGGTCGAACTCCGGAAGCACCTCGCGGTACTTCTTGCCGAGCACCTGCTCCTCGGTGTGCGCGATCACCCGGCCGGAGGAGGCATTGATCCACAGGAACCGCAGCTCAGGGTCGTAGACGCCCAGCGCGAAGGGGCACTGCTCGAAGGCCCGGTCGGCGATCACCGGGCGGCGCCCCCAGCGTTGCACGGTCAGGACGTGGCCCAGCGCCTGGCTGTCGGTGCCGTGCAGGGGGTGGACCGCCACCACGGCGTCCACCGTGGAACCGTCCCGGTGGCGGAGGGGGACGAACCCCGTGGGATCGGGGCCGACGCCATGGTCCTGCGGGAAGCCCGGAGGTACGGGACCGGCCAGCAGCTCGGCCACGGGGCGCCCGACGGTGTCCGCCGCCGTCCAGCCCAGCAGCAGTGTGGCTCCCTCGCTCCAGCCGCTCACCACGCCGTCCGCGTCGACCACCACGGCGGCAGTGGGGGCGTCCTGCTTGCCGGCCATCTCCACGCGTCACGCCTCCGTCCGGACAGCCGCGCCCGCCAGGGCCGGTTCTGCCGGCCCGTGTCTCCACCCTAGATCCGCTCACGCTCCCCGGCGCTTCGACCGGATCCGTCGCGGACCGCGAGGGGGTGGCCGCCGGGGCGCCGACGAGCGCGAGGCGGACGGCGGGCAGCGCCGCGGCGCATGCCCCGCCCGCCCCGGCGGCGGCTCAGTCGTGCAGCCCCCGCAGCATCACCTCCAGATAGCGGCGGCCGGGCTCCAGGCGGGTCTGCCGGTCCTCGCTGTGGACCTGGGCGGCGAAGGCGATGCCGCACATGAGGGGCAGCAGGTCGTCCCAGGCGACCACGCCGCGTACGGCGCCCGCCGTGTGCGCGGTCCAGCAGCCGGCCGGCGAGCGCGTCCAGCCCGGTCGTCAGTTCCTCGGTGCGGGGCAGGACCCGAGCCGGCGCCGCGCGCACGATGGTGAGCGAGGCGTCGGTCAGTTGCGCCTCCAGGGTCACGTCGAGGAAGCCGGCCAGGGCCTGCCGGGGGTCCTCCTCGTCCAGCGCCCGTTCCGCGCGGTCGATCAGTGCCTCCAGGCCCGGAGCGGCCACGGTCTCCATCAACGCTTCCGGGGTCGGGAAGTGCCGGTAGACGGTGGCCACCCCCACCTCGTGCTGCGTCCTTGCGCAGAGGTGCACCGGTCACCCGTGCAGGATAAGTGGGTACCCCATCCGGTTGAGTCGGGGGCGAGCCGGCCGCTCGTCCCCCTCCCGCGCGATCCGAGAGGAAACCGGCGAAGTAAGCGCGTGCCAAGCACCGTCTGAGACAGGCAAGTTGGAGAAGGTGGGTGGATCGAAACCGATCACGAGGCGACCAAAGTCAGTCGTAGAATGCCCTCTTGTCACCCGCATGCCACCGACGCCGCGAAGCGGCCCGGTCCGTGCGGTTGGAAACGGGGGTTTTGGTGGGGGAACGAGCCGTGCCGGCAGGCGTGTTGCGGTTCATCGCGCTGCGGGCGTGGGCGCATCGCGCGCTGCTCGGCGCCGTACTGCTGACGGTGTTGTTGACGACGGCCGTCCTGGCCGCGCTCACCGCCTACTCGAGCGCCATCGGCGACGCGGCGCTGCGCCGGTCACTCGCCGAGGAGCGCACCGCCGCCGAGGCCGCCCTGGTGGTCAAGGCCAACGTGCCGGCCGACGAGAGGCAGGCGGCCGACGACGCCGTGCGGGCCGACTCCCGCACCATCTTCGCCGGTCTGCCCGTCAAGGTGCGCACCCTGCTGCGATCCGGCCCCTACGCCCTGCCGCCCACATTGCGGCCGGCCTCCGAACGGGGCGGCAACCCGGACCTCACCCACTTCGCGGCCCTGGACCACACCCAGGTGCGGACCGTCGCCGGACGGCTCCCCCGCAAGGGAACGACCTCGGGGCCCCTGGAGGTCGCGCTCCCGCAGAGCGCCGCCCGACAGCTCCGGGTCGAGCCCGGCAACCGGCTGACCGTCACCGACCAGCTGGACGGCCCGGCCGTGCGCGTACTCGTCACCGGCGTGTACCGGCCGGTCGACGTCGGGGCACCGTACTGGCAGCTGGACGACCTCGGCGGCCGCGGCGTGAAGGCGTCGAGCTTCACGACCTACGGCCCCCTCCTCACCGCCGCCGGCGTGTCGACGTCCGGCCGGGTGAGCGTCGGCGCGTCGGGCTGGCTGGTGTCGGCCGACTACTCCTCGCTGACCACGGAGAGGATCGGCGCGCTGCGCGAGGGCGTCCGCTCGGGGAGCGCGGAGCTGCGCAAGCGGCCCGCGCTCAGCGGCGCCACCACGGCGGCCACCGCCCTGCCCGAGGTGCTGGACCGCGTCGAACGCTCCCTGCTCGTCACACGCTCCAGCATGCTCATCGTCGCCGCCCAGCTCGGACTGCTCGCGGCCTGCGCCCTACTGCTGGTCGCGGGACTGCTCAGCTCCGAGCGCATGGCCGAGACCCGGTTACTGCGAGCGCGCGGCGCCACCCGGGCCCGCCTGGCGGGCCTCGCCGCGCTGGAGGCCGTGCTGATCTCCGTGCCGGCGGTGGTGGCGGCGCCACTGCTGTCGGGACCCCTGACGCGGCTGCTGGCCGCGCAGGGCGCGCTCGGCCGGACCGGCGTGCGCGTCGACCTGCCGCCCGCCGGCCGGCCCGAGGTGTGGGTGGTCTCCACGAGCGTGGCCGCGCTCTGCGCGCTCGCGGTGGCCGTCCCGGCGTGGCGGGCGTCCTTCGCCACGGCACGGGCCGCCGCCCTGCCCGCACCGCTGCGCGCCGGCGCGGACCTCGGACTGGTCGCCGTGGCCGGTGTCGCCTTCTGGATGCTCTCCGGCCGGGACTCCGGCGCCGTCACCGCGGACCGCGAGGGCGTCCTCGACGTCGACCCACTGCTGGTCGTGGCGCCCGCCCTGGTGCTCCTCGCCGGAACGGTCCTGGTACTGCGGTTGCTGCCCCTCCTGGCGCGGATCGGTGAACGACTCCTGACCCGCGGGCGCGGCCTGACCGCGGCCATGGTCGGCTGGCAGTTCAGCCGCCGGCCCATGCGCGGGGCGGGCCCTGTGCTGCTCCTGGTCATCTCCGTGGCGCTCGGTGTCATGGCGATCGGGCAGGGCGCGTCCTGGCACCGCTCCCAGGCCGACCAGGCCGACTTCCGCGTGGGCGCCGACGTACGCGTCCTGGCCTCCGGCGGCGACGGTCTCGGCCGTACGGACGTCTACACGGACCTCCCGCACGTCGACGCGATCGCCCCCGCGGCCCGTGGCACGGTGGCCCTCTCCGGCAGCCGTACCGCGACCGTCGTCGCCCTGGACACGGCTCGGGCGTCCGGGGTGGTGCGGGCGCGGCGAGACCTGTCGGACGGCCCGCTGCTCGCCGGGCTCGCCCCGCGCGGAGCACCGCCCGCCGGCGTGGAGATCCCCGAGGGCACGACCCGGCTCACGCTGACCGCCATCCTCCACAGCACCCCGCGCGGGCAGGGCGCGGACGTCACCCTCACGGTGCTGGACCGCCACGGCACCTCCTACGAGATACCGTCCGGCCGCCTCCCCGCCGACGGCCGCCCCCACGAGCTGACCCCCGAACTGAACGGCGCCCGCGGCCCGTTGACGCTGACCGGACTCGAACTGACCACACCGCAGCCGTTCAGCCGCCCGCACCGACACCGCCTGGTCCTCGACACGCTGACGGCGGCGGCCGACGGCGGCGACGAACACCAGCTGACCCTGCCCACGAAGTGGACGACCGCTATCGAGGCCGACACGCCCGCCGTCCCCGACGACGACGCCCTCGCTTCGCACCCTCAGATCACCTCCACGGCGCCCGTCACCATGACGTACAGCACCGGGTACCAGCCGCCGGACATGTCACCGCCCGCCTCGCCGCTGGAGGTCCGGCTGAAGGTCACCCAGCCCGCTGAGCCCGAGATCGTCGCGGTCGCCACCGACCGGTACCTCACCGCCTCCGGTACCCGCGAGGGCCAGCGCCTGCAGGTCAACTTCGACGGCCACTCCGTGCCCGTACGCGTCGTCCGCACCGCGAGCGCCCTGCCCACGACGGAGACCACCGCGCAGGACGGCGGGGCTCTGATGGTCGATCTCCGCGCAGTCAACCAGGTACTGCAGGCCCGCCACGGAACCAGCCTGAAGCCCACCGAGTGGTGGCTGCGCACGAGCGCCCCCGGTGCCACGGCGGCCGCCGTACGGGCCCTGCCCGACGTCGACCCGGAGCAGGTAATGGTGCGCGACGAGACGGCGGCGGAGCTGAGCGACGACCCGTTCGGGGCGGCCCCGGAAGCCGCGCTGGTCGCGGCGGCCGCCGTGACGGTCCTCTTCGCCTCGCTCGGCTTCGCGGTGAGCGCGGCGGGCGCGATCCGCGCCAGGGACGGCGAGTTCGCCGTGCTGCGTGCCCTCGGGACACGGCGCCGCCGGCTCGCCCGGCTGGTCGCCGCGGAACACGGCGTGCTGGTGGCCCTGGCGCTGCTGGTCGGCACGGCCCTGGGCGCCGTGCTGACGTACGCGCTGGTGCCGCTCGTCGTCCTGACCGGGCAGGCCACCCGGCCGCTCCCACCGGTGCTCGTCGAACTCCCGCTCCTGCGGCTCGCCGCCCTGCTGGCGGCACTCGCGGCGGGCCCCACCCTCGTGACCGTGGCCCTCGCGCTCCGGCGGGCGAAACCCGTGACGACGACTCTCAGGGACGAGGTGACGCAGTGAGCGCGCGACCGGTGCCCCCTCAGGGCAAGGGGACGGGGGCGGCGCCGCCGCACGCGGGGGCCGGGTTGGGCACCCGGCTGAGGGCCTTCGCCGGTACCTCCGTGGCCCTCGCGCTGCTGGTGGCCGTGACGGCCGCGCTCGCCGCCGCGTACCCGCGTGCCGTCGACCGGTACGGGGACGCGGGGCTGCGCCGGGCCATCGAGCAGGCCCGCCCCGACCGGACGAGTGTGCAGATCCAGGCAGCGCCGCCCTGGATGGCCTCGCTCAAGCAGATGGAGTCCCTCCTGCGCGCCGGTCCGCTGGCCAAGGCCCGGGCCGAGGTGCTGGCCGCGGCGGAGGCGCCGCTCGCTCCCGACCGCCCGCAGTCGTCGTACGGCGTACGCACGACCGTCCCCCTGGAGACGTCCGAACCCTGGCTTGCCCAGCCCGCCGGCCTGCCCGCCCAAGTGCTGCTCGCCGCCCAGCAGGACCTCGCCTCCCACTCCCGCCTCTCCGCAGGCCGGCTGCCCCGCACCACGGGCGAACCGGTGACCGCGGCGACCGAGAGCGTCGAGGCCGCCGTCACCGCGGACACCGCCCGCACCCTGAACATCAAGGTCGGCTCCGTGATCCGCGTACCGGGCTCGGGACGCGGCCCGCTCGCCGTCCGGATCACCGGGATCGTCGTCCCCCGCAGCCCCGACGGCGCCTACTGGTCGGCACTGCCGGTGCTGCGCACCCCCGCACTGAGCCGTCTGCCCGGCAGCCAGCTCTCCGAGGTCTACTGGCTCGGCGGCCTGCTCCTCGCCCCCGACGCGGGCCCGGCTCTCCTGGGCACACCCGGCCGCCCGGACCGGTACTGGAACGTGGCCCCCGACGTCGCCACCCTGCGCGGCCACGATCTCGACCGGCTGGCGTCCGCCGTCGCCGCCCTCGAGTCGGGCCCGGGAGTGCAGCGCCTGCGCGCGGCCGTCGACGACGAGCTGGAGGCCCAGACGAATCTCGACGAGGTCCTCGCCGACCACGCCCGACTGCGCTCCGGGATCGAGCCGCTGCTCGTCCTCGCCGCCGTCGGGACCGGCAGCCTCGCCGTCATCGTCCTGGCCATGGCCGGTGGAGTCGCGGCCGATCGCCGACGCGCCGAACTGGCCCTGCTCCGGGCCCGTGGCGCCTCCCTGCCCGGCCTCGCCGCCCGGCTGCTGGCCGAGACGGCGGCGGTGGCGGTGCCGGCCGGCGCCCTCGGACTGACCGCCGCACTGCTCCTCCTGCCCGACGCCCGCACCGCGCCCGCCGTCACCGCCGCCCTCGCCGTCACCCTGCTCGCCTGCCTCGCGCTGCCCCTGCGGGCCGTGGCCGCGCACCGCACGGTGCGGATGCACGACGGCCGGGAGGACCTCACGGCGACCCGGCCGTCGCGGCGACGCACGGTCGCGGAAGCGACGGTGCTGGTGATCGCGGCGGGCGCCGTCGCCGCCCTGCGCCGCCAGGGATCCGGCAGCACCGGCCTGGTGGCCGCCGCGCCCCTGCTCACCGGTGTGGTCGCGGCTCTGCTGCTGGCCCGCTTGCACCCCCTGCCGCTGCGCGCGCTCAGCAAGGCCGCCGCACGCCTGCGCGGCCTGGTGATCCCGCTGTCGCTGGCCCAGGTGGCCCGCGCCCCCGGCTTCGCCGTGCTGCCGCTGCTCGCCCTGCTCAGCGCCCTGACCACGGCCGCGTTCGGCGGCTCCGTCCTGGCGGGGGTCACGGCGGCCCGCGACCAGGCCGCGCTCCTCGACGTCGGCGCCGACGGCCGCGTCGAGACCACCACCGGCCGACTTCCGAACGCCCTGCCCGACCGCGTGCGCGGGCTGCCCGGCGTACGGGACGTGACGGCGGCGAGCGTCACGCATGAGGCGAAGCCGGAGCAGAGCGGCCAGCCCGTCCCGCTGGCCGGCGTGGACCCCGCCGCCTACGCGCGCCTGTCGCACGACACGGGACTGGGGTCGTTCGACGCGGCGAGCCTCCGAGGCGGGGGCGAGAGCGAGGGCGGGAACGAGGCCGACGCGAAGGGCCGGGGCGAGGGCGAGGACGCCGGTGCGGGGGACGGCGCCGATCGGCCGCTGCCCGCGCTGGCCTCCCCCCGGGTGGCCGAGGAGTACGGCACCGGCCCCTACGTCGTCCTGCTCCCGGACGGCGCCTCCGTCACCGTCCAGGTCGTCCTCGTCCGGCAACACACCCCGGCCGTGATCGGCGACGACTTCCTGATCGTGGACCGTGCCGGGCTTCCCCGCGCGGCGGCGCACGCGACGACCCTGCTGTTGACCGGTGACTCCCTGAACGGGCGGGCGCTGCGCTCGGCGGCGGACGGCACGGGCGCATCCGTCCGACTGCGCGCGGAGGAACGCGCGCGGCACGTCGACTCACCGCTGCAGTCCGGCGCGGAACGCCTGTACGTCGTCGCGGTCGCCGCGGGCGCCGGGTACGCGGTCCTCGCCCTCCTGCTGACCGTGCTGCGCACCGCGCCCGAACGCCGCGCGCTGCTCGCCCGGTTGCGCACGATGGGCATGAGCCGCTCCCAGGGCCGACGGCTGCTGATCCTCATGGCGCTGCCGCAGGCGTTCCTGGCCGCCGCGGGCGGCGTGCTGACCGGCTGGGCCGGCATCCACCTGCTGTCGCCCGGCATCGACCTCGCCACCATCGCCCTGGCCTCCCCGTCCGGCCTCGAAGGGGCCGCGCTGCGCACGGATCCGCTCTCGCTGGCGGTTCCGGCGCTGACCGTGCTGCTGCTGGCCGTCGGCGTGCCGGCCGCTCAGGCCTGGTGGACCGGCCGACGCGGCTCGGTGAGCGAACTGAGGCTGGGTGACAACTAGACAATGAGCCGCACGTCGAACAGCGCCAGGGCCCGCCGTCCGGATCACGCCCGTCGCGATCACGCCGATACAGGGACCGGTGCCGCCGGTCCCAGCGGGCTCGGTGTGATCCGAACGGCGGGTGTCAGCCCCCTCCGGTACCGGCCCGTGTCCTTCCGTCCGCCCAGGAGCAGCCGATGACCACCACTCCCACCTTCCACGAGCTCGCCGACCGCGCCCTCGCCGCGCGCAACGCCGCCGCCTACGGTCACGACGCCCTCATCACCTGCGACCGGGTCGTACGGATCTTCTCCGCCGACGGCGTGGAGGTCCAGGCGCTGCAGGGCCTCGATCTCCTCGTGCGGAAGGGAGAGCTCATGGCCCTGGTCGGCGCCTCCGGCAGCGGAAAGTCGACCCTCATGAACATCCTGGCCGGACTCGACAAGCCCACCGCCGGCGCGGCCCGTGTCGCCGACCACGACCTGGTCACCATGTCCGCGAAGGAACGCCTCGCGTACCGTCGCACGACCGTCGGCTTCGTCTGGCAGCAGACCTCCCGCAACCTCCTGCCCTACCTCACCGCCGCGCAGAACGTCGCCCTGCCCCTGCAGCTCGCGGGCACCCGAGGCGGGCGCCGAGCCCGGGCCGACCGCGCCAAGGAGCTCCTCGACCTGCTGGACGTCGCCGAGTGCCGCGACCGCCGGCCGCACCAGATGTCCGGCGGCCAGCAGCAGCGCGTCGCCCTCGCGGTCGCCCTCGCCAACGACCCCGCGGTCCTGCTCGCCGACGAGCCCACCGGTGAACTCGACTCCCACACCGCCGAACAGGTCTTCGCCGCGTTCCGCACCGCCAACGAGGAACTGGGGACCACGATCGTCATCGTCACCCACGACCAGTCCGTCGCCAGTGAGGTCCGCCGGACCGTGGCCATCAGGGACGGCCGCACGTCGACGGAGGTCCTCCGCCACAGCGAGGTCGACTCCGCCACCGGCCAGGAGAACCTGGTCGCCCGCGAGTACGCCATGCTCGACCGGGCCGGCCGCCTCCAACTCCCCGCCGAGTACACCCGCGCTCTCGGGATGCGTGACCGGGTCGCCCTGGAACTGGAGCCCGACCACATCGCGGTCCGCCCGGACGACACACGGAACGACGACGCCGTACGCAACGACCGGGAAGGCTAGAAGGCCGGGCGGCGCGGCCGGGGCGCGGCCGCGAAGCAGCCGGGGCTCTGAGGCGACGCGGGTAGGTGGACGCGCGGAGCTAGGACTCGGTGATCTCGCCGTCCTTGAGCTCCAGCACACGATCGGCGAGGTCGAGAAGGGTCGCGTCGTGGGTGGCCACGAGAGCCGTGATCTGCTCGCTGCGGACGACCGCGCGGAGCAGTTCCATCACGGAGTGCCCGGTCTCCGCGTCCAGCTGACCGGTCGGCTCGTCGGCGATGAGGATCGAGGGGCTGTTGGCCAGGGCGCGGGCGATGGCGACGCGCTGGCGCTGCCCGCCCGACAGCTCGCCGGGCCGCTGCGCGGCATGGTCGGCGAGCCCCACCAGGGACAGCAGCAGATCGACGCGCTCCCGCCGCTCGCGCGGGTCGGCCCTGCGCAACCGCATCGGCATGCCCACGTTCTCGGCGGCCGTGAGGATGGGGATGAGCCCGAACGACTGGAAGACGAAGCCGATGCGTTCCCGGCGCAGCGCGAGGAGGGAGTCCTCACCCTGTTCCCCGAGGTCCAGCCCGTCGACGGTGACGCTTCCGCTGTCCGGCTCGTCCAGACCACCGACGATGTTGAGCAGGGTGGTCTTGCCGGAGCCCGAGCGCCCCTTGAGAGCGACGAGTTCCCCCCGAGGGACCTCGAAGGAGACGCCACGCAGCGCATGAACAGCGCTCGCGCCCCGCCCGTACGACTTGTGCACATCCGCCACCCGCAGCATGGCTGCGGTGGTCACCACCTGGCTCATCGCGCCCCCGTAAGCTCCGCTGATTCCGCGGCGCGCAGTATCTCACCCACCCACATCACCGGCAAAGCAGGCCGCCCTGACGGCACTTCGGTTCCGGCGGTCTCAGTTCCGCGCATGACGGAGCGTCAAGAGTACGTACAGCAACGGTCGTTGAGACTGTTCACCAGTGACCTGACCGTCTGTCAGGTGACGGTCGGCGGGTCGTGCACGAGTGCGTCGGCGGTCGCGCGGAACTCCTCCAGGACGGCGAGGAGCCCGCTCCTGCCCCACAGTGCCAGGCCCAGCACGGCGACACCTATGGCCGACATGTGGACGGCCCCATGGATGTCCCGTCCCGAGAACGCCCGCATCATCGACTGGTCCCCGCGCGCCCAGGCCCGTATCGCCTCGGCCATGGCGAACTCGTAGTGGGGCGGAGCCGCGGCGGAGACCTCGTCGGTGTACCGGACGAGGTCGTCCAGCTTCCAGTGCCTGCCGGTCAGCTCCATGATGCTGATGGTGGAGCGCAGCAGACCGCCCTGGACGGCGTACACCTCCGTCCAGGCCCGTGCGTCCAGACCGGCCAATGCCTCCCGCACCGCGACGGCGTCGCTGTGCGCGTAGCCCCTGACGGCGTCCAGTGCGGCGTCGTGGGAGGTCCTGTGCGGTGCGTCACTCATGCGCTCGACAGTAGGGATGCCTCGACCGGCGCGAATCGGTCTCCTGGCGCAACGCGTCTCGGAAGAAAGCACTAGGACCAGCGATGGCCCACACAGAGGTCAAACCCACAGCCCCGACCCTCACCGCACCCCGGATTGTCCGATGTGATCCATGGCGGGAGTGATGTGCGACATACATGCCATTGCTCCGCTTTGGGTAGCTTGAGGGGCTCGCCCGTCCATGGCGCTGCGTGACCGCACGCGCCGCCCATCGATCCCCGGTCCGGGAGACCCATGCGCCTTCGAATAGCCTCCGTGCCGTCCCTCGCCCTGACCGGCGGCGCGCTGACCGTGGGCCTCGGCGGTCTGTATCTGGCCGGGCTGCTCGTCACGGGTGGTGAGATCGAAGCGGGGACGACGGTGCGCGGGGTGGACATCGGGGGCCTCAGCCGCGCGGAAGCCGTCCGCAAGCTGGACGATCACCTCGCGGCGGCAGGCGCGAAGAAGCTGGCCGTGAAGGTCGGAGGCCGGAAGGGGACCGTCGACCCTCGCCGGGCAGGCCTCACCTTCGACACCGAGCGGACCGTCGACCGGGCCGCGCGCACCGCCTCCGATCCGTTCAGCGTGATCGGCGCGTTCTTCCACTCGGGGGACGACATCGAGCCGGTCGTAGATCTCGACGAGAGCAAGGCCCGCACCGCCCTCGGGAAACTGGCGCGGAACCTCGACCAGAAGGTGCGCGACGGAGCCGTGACCTTCGAGGAGGGTCATGTCGACCAGGTCACCCCACGCCGTGGCTACGCACTGGACGTGGACGCCGCGGTCGACACCCTGCGGGTCTCCTTCCTGCACGGCCCGACGGACGCGGTCACGACACTGCCCACTCGCGAGACCGAGCCGAAGGTGGCGGCGGCGGAGGTACGGCGGGCGGTGCGCGACTTCGCCCGGCCCGCCATGTCGGCGCCCGTCACGCTCACCGCGGGCGGCAGACAGTTCACGCTCAGCCCCGCCGTCGTGGGCGAGCACCTGACGATGCGGGCGGACGACTCCGGCGAACTGATCCCGAAGCTGGACGGCAAGGGGCTGCGCTCCGCTCCCGCGGTGGCCCGCCCCCTGGCCGGCCTGACCACGACGGCCGAGAACGCCCGACTGCGGCTGGACGGCGACCGGGTCGTGGTGGCCGACGACGCCCGGCCCGGCACGCAGGTCACCGACCAGGCACTGACCAAGGCCGTGCTGCCGCTGCTCACCAAGACGGGCGCCGCACGCAGCGGTGAGGTCGCCGTGCGACGGATCCAGCCGGAGGTGACCCGCGAGAACGCGGCGCGGCTGGGGCTGACGGAGAAGATGTCCTCCTTCACCGTCAACTTCGAACCGGCCCCTTACCGCACGAAGAACATCGGGCGGGCCGCGCAACTCATCAACGGCTCCGTCGTCCAGCCCGGCGAGACCTGGAGTTTCAACCGGACCGTGGGGGAGCGCACCGCGGCCAACGGCTTCGTCGACGGCATCATGATCCTCGACGACAAGTTCACGGAGGCGCCCGGCGGCGGTGTCTCCGCCGTGGCCACGACCATGTACAACGCGATGTTCTTCGCCGGGGTCAAGCCGGTGGAGCACGGTGCCCACTCCTTCTACATCGAGCGGTACCCGGAGGGCCGTGAGGCGACGGTCGCCTGGGGCAGCCTCGATCTCAGGTTCACCAACGACTCCGGCCACGCCATATACATCCAGGCCGAGGCCACGGACACCTCGGTGACCGTCACCTTCCTCGGTACGAAGAAGTACGACGAGATCGAGTCGGTGAAGGGCCCCCGGACCCACGTGCAGCCGCCGGAGAAGCAGGTGAGCACCGACGAGAAGTGCGTGCCGCAGACCCCGCTCGAAGGCTTCGACGTCACCGTCGAGCGCGTCTTCCACGACGACGGCAAGGTGGTGAAGCGGGAGCCGTTCCACACCCACTACACCCCCCGCGACGAGATCACCTGCGAAGCCCCCCAGCCTTCGGACAACGGCACCCCTGACGCCCGGTAGCCTCCGCCGACGCCGGGCGGCGGGCGCGGAGCCGGGCCCATGGCGCAGCCGGCGGCGGCCCTGGGGCGACTCGGCGGCTGCCCGAGCCGCAGCACCCGCCGCCCGCTCCGAGGGCGAGCGGGCTCACCCCGTCAAGCAATCAGTTGCTTGACGCAACGTGCTAGGTTCGGAGCATGCTGGGCCGAACCTACGAAAGTCAACTGTGCTCCATCGCCCGAACCCTGGAGGTCGTGGGGGAGCGCTGGACCTTGCTGATCATTCGTGACGCGTATCTGGGCCTGCGTCGGTTCGAGGAGTTCCAGGAAAGTCTCGGCATCGCCCGCAACGTCCTCACCAACCGCCTGTCGAAGCTGGTCGACGACGGTCTGCTGGAACGGGTCTGCTACCAGGAGCGCCCCGCCCGCTATGAGTACCAGCCGACGAGCAAGGCCAAGGACTTGCTCACCGCGTTGCTCGGCCTGATGCACTGGGGTGATGAGCACGCCGAGAGCCCGGCGGGCCCTCCGCGGATCACGAACCACGCGGGATGCGGCGGCAACGTTCGGGAACAACTCGTCTGCACCCACTGCGGACAGGTCGTGGGTCCGGACGATGTTCAGCTGCTTCCCGGCCCGGCACTCACCGACTCGTCGGCCTGACGCATCGCTCCAGGGCCTACTCGCTGCCGCCCGCTGGGGCGCGTAGCTGCTCTGCGTGCCGTTTTCTCGCGGCGCGGCGAACGCACGCCCGCTGACGTCCTCTCGTGTGTGAGTCACCAGTCCTCACGTCCGGCGGCCGACTCTCGCGGAATGCTCACGGCCAGGCAGTAAGTTGCTTCACAAAACTCGCAGGGCTAGGGTGCGAGTTGCTTCATGAAACTTCCTCGTATCCCGCCCCTGAGGTGACGCTCGATGGCCAAGAACAAACTCGAAGACCATCCCACCGTCGTCCGAGCCCGTCGCCGCGACCGGACCACCGCCCGGCCCGCCGAGCCGCTGGACGCGGCGTGGTTGCGCCGGCTGTGTCTCGACGCGGGTGCTGACGACGTCGGCTTCGTCGAGATCCACCGGTCGGACATCGCCGATCAGCGGGAGGACCTGAGCGCCGCGCTGCCAGGCGTCCGAACGTTGATCAGCATCGTGACCCGGATGAACCGGGAGAACATCCGCACTCCCGCCCGCTCGGTCGCCAACCTGGAGTTCCATCACAGCGGCGACCACACCAACGAGGTCGGTCGGCAGGTGGTGAGGGAGCTGGAAGCGGTGGGGGTGCGCGCCATCAACCCGGCGATGGGTTTTCCCATGGAGATGGACCATTTCCCCAGGAAGGCATGGGTCGTCTCGCACAAGCCGGTCGCCGTGGCGGCGGGGCTCGGCAAGATGGGTATTCACCGCAACGTCATCCACCCCACATTCGGCAACTTCATCCTGCTGGGCACGATCCTCATCGACGCCGAGGTCAGCGAATACACCCGGCCCATCGCGTACAACCCGTGCCTGGAATGCAAGTTGTGCGTGACGGCCTGCCCGACCGGGGCGATCGCCTCCGACGGTCACTTCAACTTCTCCGCCTGCTACACGCACAACTACCGCGAGTTCATGGGCGGCTTCGGTGACTGGGCCGAACAGGTCGCCGAAAGCCGCGATGCCCACGACTACCGCGCACGAGTGAGTGACAGCGAGAGCGCCTCCATGTGGCAGAGCCTGTCCTTCGGCGCCAACTACAAAGCGGCCTACTGCATGTCGGTCTGCCCGGCCGGTGAGGACGTCATCGGCCCGTGGCTGGACGACCGCAAGGCGCATCTGACCCAGGTCGTGCGCCCGCTGATGGACAAGGACGAGACCGTCTACGTCGTCCCCGGCTCCGATGCCGAGCAGCATGTCGCCGACCGGTTCCCCAACAAGCGCACGAAGCATGTGGCGATGAGCCTGCGGGCGAACAGCATCGACGGTCTGGTGGAAGGACTGCCGCTGATCTTTCAGCGCGAACAGGCCAAGGACATGTCCGCCACCTACCATTTCACTTTCACCGGCGACGAGTCCCGGCAGATCACCGTGACCATCCGCGACCGCGAACTCGACGTCGCCGAGGGGCATCACGGCGAGCCGGATCTCACGATCACCGCCGACACGCGCACCTGGCTGCGTTTCCTCGCCAAGCCGTCAGTGTTGGCGTGGGCGCTCGTACGTCGGCAGATCAAGCTGCACGGTTCCCCCCGACTGCTGCGCGACTTCGGCCGTTGCTTCCCGTCCTGACCGGTCAAGGAAGAACGCATCACTGAAGCATCACTGAAGAAACGAAAGGCGGATCATGAGCACTCTCGGCACCGAAGTCGAGCTCGACCTCGTGGTGGAACGCAAGGAAACGATGGCCGTAGGGGTGGTGCTGCTGACGCTGCGGCACCCGGAAAACCGTCCACTGCCGGAATGGCAGCCGGGAGCCCATATCGACCTGGTATTGCGGGTCGACATGGTCCGGCAGTACTCGCTGTGCGGGGACCCGGCGGATCGGTCCCGCTTCCAGGTCGCCGTGTTGCGTGAACCGGAAAGCCGCGGCGGGTCGAGCCACGTGCACGAGGTGCTCATGGAAGGTGAGTCGGTACGCGTCCGCGGGCCCCGCAACCACTTTCCGCTGGTGAAGGCCAAGAACTACCTGTTCATCGCGGGCGGCATCGGGATCACCCCGATCCTGCCCATGGTGGCGGCCGTGAACGCGACCCGCGCCGACTGGCGCCTCGTCTACGGGGGCCGCACCCGGGCCTCGATGGCGTTCGGAGAGATGCTCCGGCGGGCCTACGGAGAGCGGGTGAGCCTGCGGCCGCAGGACGAGTACGGGCTGCTGGACCTGCCTGCGCTGCTCGGCAAGCCGCAACGGAGGACAGCCGTCTACAGCTGCGGTCCGGAACCACTGCTCGCGGCGGTCGAGGTCGGCTGCGAGAAGTGGCCGAGCGGATCCCTGCACCTGGAGCGCTTCGCCCCGAAGCAGGGCGCCACCGCCGGGCCGCAGAGCAGCTTCGAGGTGGAGCTGGCCCAGTCCGGCAAGAAGCTGCTGGTCTCGGAGGACATGTCCGTCCTCGAGGCCGTCGAAGCCGCGGGTGTGCCGGTGATGACCTCCTGCGAGGAGGGGATCTGTGGAACCTGCGAGACGAAGGTGTTGTCCGGGGCGATCGACCACCGCGACTCGGTCCTGACCGAGGCGGAACGCGCCGCGGGCGACACCATGATGATCTGCGTCTCCCGAGCCAAGGGCGACCGCCTGGTCCTCGACGTCTGATCCGCGCCGGAATCGGATGCCGGAACAGCGGCCGATGCGCCGCGGAGTTGGGCGCCGCGGGCGCCGGGAATCACGCGAAGCCGTCGAGCGGGCACCGCGAGCGCCGCGGGGCCCGCAGGGCACCCCGCAGCGACTCCTCGCCGAGACGTCGGCCGTCGACGAAGCGCACGCTCGCCGTTGACGAAACGCACGCTCGCCGTGGCTGAACCCGCACCCTGGGCTTCCGTCTCCGTCGGGCAGCCCTCCCCAGGTGTGGGCACAGTGGTCCGGGGCGGTCCGGGGCGGTCACGCCGTCGCGTTCAGAAGGTCGGCCAAGACGTCGGGCCGTTCCAGGGCGATGAAGTGGCCGGCCTTGGGCACTTGCGTGAAGTCGGCGGCCGGCAGCAGCCGCCTGTTGGCTTCCCGGTCCGAAGGCCGCGACCAGTCCTTCTCCCCGTAGACGAGGTGGATCGGCGCCTTGATCTCGGGGTAGCGCGAGCGGGCCGCGATCAGGCTCGGCAGGTTCCGGTACACGCCCCGGGCGACGGTCGCGTATCCGGGGCGGGCACCCACCTGGAGCAGCTCGTCCACGTAGTCCTCCCGCAGCGCGCTCTTGTCGTCCAGACCGCCTTGAAGGATCTTGCTGAGCCCGGGCTTGGGCTCGACACCGGCGATCACCGGGCCCACCCCGGGCGTGAGGACACCGCCGACCACCACGCGGGCGAGGAGGCCGGAGCGGGCGATCCCCCCGCGGAAGTCGTACGTGTTGACGGCCACGACGCGCCGCACCCGCTCCGGCAGGTCGGCCGCCGTGGTCAGCGCGAGCACCGCCCCCATGGACTCGCCGACCAACGTCACGTCGTGCAGGTCGAGTTCGGTCAGCAGCCGCTTGACGCCCGCGCGCATGGCCGGCTCGTCGTACGACGCGCCGGGCACGATCTCGGAGTAGCCCATCCCCGGCAGATCGAGGGCGTACACGGTGTACTGGTCCGCGAGCAGCGGGATGAGGAGACGGAAGTGCTCCGCCTGGGTGCGCACGGTGTGCAGCAGGACCAAGGGGGCACCGCGGCCCGCCTTGAGGTAGCGCAACGTCCCCTCGCGGCTGTGCCCTGCGCGCGGGGCGATGGTGTGGCTGGTGGTCCCCGCGATGTGGATCGTGGGACGTGGCTCCTGGCTGGGCATCTCGCAGACTCCTTGCGCTCTGAAGCGGGGCTACTTGGCCAGTCCGGCGTACAGTCCGGCCAGGTCGCCGGCCAGCCCCGCCTTGACCTGGCGCGTGATGTCGTCGGCGAGCACCTCGTACGCGCCGGACTCGACGCCGTCGAGGGCGAGTACGGCGACGTCACGGGGGTCGGACTTGGGGGCGTCGACACCGGCCGCCAGATCCGTGTCGACGTATCCGACGTGCACTCCGGTGACGGCGATACCGCGGGGCTGCAACTCCAGGCGCAGGGAGTTGGTCTGCGACCACAGCGCGGCCTTGGAGGCGCTGTAGGAGCCGCCGAGGGCCAGCCAGGAGAGGACGGAGTGCATGGTGAGGATGTGACCGCCGCCGTTGTGCTCGATGACTGGTACGAAGGCCCGGGTGAGGAGCAGCGGGCCGTAGAAATTGGTCTCGAACTCCCGGCGGACGTCCTCGACCGGGGAGCCGAGGAAGGACGCGCCGATCGCGGCCCCGGCATTGTTGATCAGCACGGTGACGTCGTCCGCCTGTGCGGCGGCCGCCGCCACGGAGGCCGGGTCGGTGACCTCCAACGCCACCGGGACCGCGTCGGGGTGGGTCACCGTGCGCGGGTCGCGGGCGGTGGCGTAGACCTTGGCGGCGCCACGTACGTACAGCTCTTCCACCAGCGCCTTGCCGATGCCCCGGCTGCCACCGGTGACGAGCACGTGTGCGCCCTTGAGAGCGGTCATGACTACCTCCACAGAGACTGGAAACCGATCGGTTTCCATTAAGGTAAACCGATCGGTTTCCAGGCGCAAGCTCGCGGTGGGGCATTCGGGGGAGGTGGAGGCCGGGATCCACTGAGGGGCTCGCGGTCCGTGTGGGGGTCGTTTCGTGTGCGCTTCGGGAGGGGTGCGAGTCGAGCCCTCGGCGCGGGCTTGCGCGCGGAACTCTCGGCTCGGCCTTGCGCGCGGGGAAGCCGATCGGTTTACGTGGTGAAACTGATCGGTCTCGCATCGCGCGTGCGCGCGGGCGAGCACCGGACCCGAGTCACGAGGAGCACGGATGACTGCCGCGCGCGACGCCGAGGGGCGACGACTGCCCGGTCCCAGGCTCCCCGCGAAGCTGGCCGCTCACCCGTACGGGCCGTACTGGCCCGGCGCGGTGACGGAGGGGCGGTGCGCTCGCCGGCGGTGATCGACGCGGCCTGGCTGCGCGAGCTGTGTCTGGCGGCCGGTACGGACGACGCGGCGGCGGTGAGCCTGGACCACCCCGACCTGGCAGGTGAGCGCGCGTACGCGCAGTCGGCGCTGCCCGGCACCCGCAGTCTGATCGCGATGGCGGTCCGGAGGGACCGAGACGACTGCCGGTCCCCGGCCCGCAGCGTGGCCAACCAGGAGTTCACAGGAGATGGACCGGAGACAGCGCCGGAGAAGGCGGCGGCCCCCGCGCAGGTCAGGCCGCCCGTCACCTCCCCCGGGGTGGGGCACCATCGCGGAAACCGATCGGTTTTCTTTTACTTCTCCGTGGGCTAATCTCGTGCTATGACCACCGAAGTGAAGCCAAGCCCCCGGGAGCGACTGCTGGAGGCGGCGGCCGCGCTCACCTACCGAGACGGTGTCGGTATCGGCGTCGAGGCGCTCTGCAAGGCGGCGGGAGTGTCCAAGCGCTCCATGTACCAACTGTTCGAGAGCAAGGACGAGTTGCTGGCGGCGAGTCTGGAGCGGCGCACGTCCGCCTATGCGGCCGCACTCCTGCCCGCGGCGGACGACGACCGTTCACCCCGGGAGCGGATCCTGCATGTCTTCGAGCAGGTGGAAACGCAGTCGGGTGCGCCCGAGTTCTATGGTTGTCCCTTCCTGGCCGCGCAGATCGAACTGAAGGACCCCGGTCACCCCGCGAGCCGGGTCGCCCGTCAGGTCAAGGAGAAGCTGACCGCGTTCTTCCGTGCCGAGGCCGAGCGGGGCGGGGCGAACGATCCGGGTCTGCTGGCCCGGCAGCTCAGCCTGGTCTTCGACGGGGGCAGCGCCCGAGCCGGTATCGGCGCGGACGAACTGCTGGGGCTCCTCGCGCCCACGGTGATCACCCTGCTCGACGCGGCGGGCGTGCGCTGACCTTCTCGGCGGCGCTGCCCTGCCGCCCGGCGTTCGGCCGCCCGGCGTTCGGCCGGAACCCCGTGGCCGCGAGGGCGGTGCCGAACTTCCCGCAGGCGAAGAAGTCCGCAGTCCGGCCGGCATCGGCACCCAGCGACAGGTGCACGGTCTCCCGGATCCTCATCCATCCGTCCCGGACGCGCTCGCCGATCGCATCCTCGCCCCGCGCCTCGGCCGCCGCCACGGTGGCGTATCCCTGCATCTGCACCACAAGCGTTTCCGGGCGCGTCGAGATCAACTAGGTGTAAGCGTCGGTCATGGCCTGGAGAGCCTGCTCGCCGCACTCCACCGCGTCGGCCGCCCTCTCGAAAGTCAGCCGAGTGTCTTCCCCTGCTCCGCGCCAGAGCGGCGACGAAGATCGCCTTCTTGTCCGGAAAGAGTCGGAAGAGATACGGCTGTGCGACGCCGGCCCGCTTGGCGATCGCCGCGGTGGTGGTCCCGCGGTACCCGGCGATCGCGAACTCGGTGATCGCAGCGCGAACGACGCTCTCGCGCCTCTCCTCCACGCTGACCCTGCGCACTGGCCCTGCCCATGCAATCAACCGCCTGGCGGTCTGACGCGAAGACCCTACCCGGAGGCGGCGCAGGTACGGGAGGGTCCTGCGCCCGACCGTCGCCGTGGGCGGTGCCCGCTCGACCGCCCACCCATGGACGCTCGCGGGGCCGTGGCGGGAGCGATCCGGCCGGCCCACGGGAATGAGGGCGCAGCCGCTCGATCACGCCGTTCAGCCCGTGTGCCTCCCCTGCCGGTCGGACGCGCGGATCAGCGCAGGCCGGCGAAGAGATCACTCTCGGGTAGGGCAGCGCCGGTGGTGTCCTGGACGCGTACGAACGTCTCCATGCCCATGAACTCGCCGAACCTCTCCTTGCCCATCCCGAGGAAGAAGATGTTCTCGCCCTGGCTGGCGTGCGCCGCCAGCGCGTCGAACTTCTGACCGCTGAACGCGGTGGTGTCCACCCACGTGGTGATCTCATCGTCGGGGAGGCCGATCTCGGCCAGCGCGGCGGCCTCGGCGGGGTCCGGCTCCGGCATGTCCGGATTGAACTCGCGCATGAGCTCGCCGAACCGCCGCATCGTCGAGCGGGGCATCGTGGTCCAGTACACCTTCGGTGCCAGGTCCTCGGTCATCTCCAGCGCCGCCATCGTGATGCGGTGGGCCTGGATGTGGTCGGGGTGACCGTAGAAGCCGTTCTCGTCGTAGGTGACGACCACATCAGGTCGGTAGTGCCGCATGAGTTCCGCGAGTCGGGCCGCGCCCTTCTCCACGGGGGTCTGCCAGAAGGATTCGGGGGCGTCGTTGCTCGGCCAGCCCACCATCCCGGAGTCGGCGTAGCCGAGCATCTCCAGATCGCTGATCTTCAGGACCTCGCAGCTGGCCTCGAGTTCTTGCCGGCGGATCGAGGCGACCGCAGCCGGATCGTGTCCTGGGTCGCCCGGCTTGACACCCCCAGGCCCGTCACCGCAGCCGCCGTCGGTACACGTCACGAGAACCGTGCGGATGCCTTCCGCCGCGTACCGCGCGAGGACCCCTCCGGTTCCCGTGGCCTCGTCGTCCGGGTGGGCGTGTACTGCCATGAGCGTCAGGGGCCGTCCAGCCACGAATCAGTCCTCCTACAGACATATGTCTTGATCCAAGTGCGGCGGCATGCCGCGACCATGAGGTCCGGACCCCAGCGCGGCGGACGACCTTACGGTCCCCGTGATCCCGGCGTGTGTGGTCCCGGCCCCTCTTTTGATCAACCCCACCGACCGTGCCGGATGTTCCCAGCACGGACGCTTGGTCTCAGGAGTTGGAGTACGGCGTGGCGGAAGGCCCGCGCGGTGCACGATCCCGGCAAGATCCTGCTGGATGTGGCGCTCGCGGTCGCGCCGGGCGGGGACTGCCTGGCCGATGTGGCCCTGCTGCGGGCCGAGCCGGCCGTGTTCGCACCAGTGGCCTCCGACCAGACGGGTCTTCCGCCTGGTCAGCAAGCTGGCGACGGGTGGCAAGCGAGTCCTGGCCCCGCTGCGCACCGCCCGGGCCGAAGTGCGCGAACACGTCTGGAAGTTGGCCGGTGATGGGGCGCCGGACGCGGGCGGCCAGGTGATCGTGCACGTCGACGGCGTTCTCGTGCCGGCCCACTCCGAGACGCAGGACGCCACCGCGACCTGGCAGAAGACCTTCGGCCACCACCCGCTGACGGGGTTCGTCGACCACGGCCGGGGCGGCTCCGTCGAGTACTCGGTCGGCATGACCATCACCGACGCCATCCACCACGCCGTCCTGAAGGTCCCGGCCTCGGCCTGGACACCGGCCGTCGAACCCGACGGCGACATCCGCGACGGCGCCTGGGTCGCCGAACTCGCCGGCGACTGCCTGACGGGCTGGCCCAACGGGCTACGGCTGATCGTGCGCGAGGAACGCCCGCACCCCGGCACCCAGTTGCGCTTCACCGACACCGATGCCGATGCCGATGCCGACGGCATGCGGCTGACCTGTTTCGCCACCAACACGGCGGCCAAGCCGATCGCCGCCCTCGAACTGCGTCACCGCCAGCGAGCCCGGGCCGAGGACCGCATCCGCGCCGCCCGCGCCACCGGCCTGCGCAATCTGCCACCGCACGACACCGCGCAGAACCAGATCTGGCTGGAGATCATCCAGATCGCCCTGGACCTGCTCGCCGGGATGCCCCTGCTCGCCCTGACCGGCACCGTCCGGCTCTGGGAGCCCCGCCGCTTGCGGCTCCGTCTCTTCTCCACCGCCGCCCAGCTCGTCACCACCGGCCGCCGCCGCATCCTCCGCCTCGCCGGGCATCGGCCATGGACCGACGTGATCACCGACGCCCTGGACCGGCTCCACGCCCTCTCAAACCCAGGCTGCCCAGCCCTTTCCGTCCCTGCGAGGAGCACGAGCCCACCTGAGCCGTGGAACCCGGCGCCCACCCGACGCGACAGCCGGGCACGCAACCTGCCCAGACTCCGAAATCACCACCAACACCCACCACAAAGGGTCCGCCAGCAAGCTGACAGAATCGTGATCTTCATGCTTGAGCGGCTTGACGCCGGTAGTGGCTGGTCTGGGATCGGGCCTGGTGGCGGCGTCGCCAGACGGACCAGTGAGCGGTATCACCTCGTCGGGCGAGGGATGACCCTCGTGTTCGTTCGCGCGGAGGACAGCGAGGAAGGCATGCGCGAGCATGGCCAGGGTGACCCAGCGGGACTCCTCGACCCGCCACCTTGACCCAGCGACGCGCACCAGGGTGGTCAGCGGCACTGCGGCAGGCGAGTAGCAGCGGTGGTAGGCACGTTCGCCGGTGCTGCGGTTGCGGCGGATCAGCAGCTGCCGGCTCCCGGGCCGGGGATCGGTGAGGTCGATGACGGCCCAGTCGTAGAAGCGGTGGCCCTTGGCTCCGCCCCTGCGGACAGCTTCTGCCAGGCACTCTTGGGCACCTTCCTGGCCAACATGTCGGCGCGAAACCTCCCGGCGCCTGCGGTGACTTCGTGCGAGCAGGCCACCGCGAGGACGTAGCCGGTGCCGCGTTCCTCCAGCGCGGTGCGCAGCCTCGGGTTGCAGCCGTAGACCTCGTCTCCCGCGACCCAGGCGGCCCGATGGCCGGCGTCGAGGAATCGGGTGACCATGCGAGCGGCCAGCTCCGGCTTGGTCGCGAACTCCGTATTGTCACCGGGGCCGGCGGCCCCGGCAGCGGTCGGGATCGGAGGTCCAGGAACGCGGAACATAGAGTTCCCGGTCCAGTGCGGCGTGCCCGCGGCGGCCGACGTGGACCAGGTAGACGGCGTGCAGATGCTCCACCACGCAGTCACCCAGCTCGTCGCGGACCTGGTCGGCATCCCACTTGGCCCGCCCGAGCAGGTGCTGCATGCCGTCCGGGGTCCTGTCCCCGGCCCACTCGGCGATGGTCCAGCAGTTCTTGCGCGGCAGGTGCGACAACAGGCCGAGTACCAACTTCCGGGCCCGGCGTCGGGATTCGACCCGTGTGAAGCGTCCCGCTATCCGCCTCATCAGGCCCTCGAGCGTCTCCTGCCAGCAGGCAGGGTCTACGCTGTGACCTGCGGCCACCGCATGATCGTTTGTCTTCACACACCGATGATCAACGGTGGCCGCACCCGTGTCCACACCGCGTCAGGTCGCGCAGCGTCTGCCTGCCATCCTGTGCATCGGAGGGCTTGTGCAACGTGGCGAAGTCTGGTGGGTCCAGTTCGACGAGCGGAGGTTGGTCGTACTGCTGTCAGGAGACGACGCGTCCGGGTTCCAGGTGATGCAGGTCGTCGCTCCGGCGGGCCTCGACATCAGCGGTCTGGGCATCGAAGTGACGGTCGGTGCCGGTGAAGGGCTACCGCTCGAAGGCGTGCTGCGGCTCGCGTTCCCGCGTCCAGGCTTCACCCCGTGCACGTGGCTGACCACCGTGTCCCGGGACGACCTGATAGAGCGGGCGGCCGTCCTGTCCTCCAGGAAGCTCAGCGAGATCGACGATGCCCTCCGACTCGCTGAACAAGCACAGGAGCGGACCCCGGCAACGACCGCGAAGCTCAGCGAGATAAGGGACGCCCTCCGTCGCGGTGAACTCGGGTGGACGGAGAAGGAGCCGACGCCCGCGACGGCATGGTCGATCTCGGGCGAGATGATCCACGCTGGACACCTGCCGCCTTGACGCCCCTCACCGTCGAGATCACGTACTCCAGCAGCACTTCGTGGCTTGACCTGGGGAAACGTCGAGCGGTGGGAGTGTAGCGGGCAGAACGCTGTCACGGACGGCTTCTGCCCGCGAGCCCCTCGAAGGAGTGCCCACGACGCCAGTATCGTCCCGGGCCGGGGAAGCCTCAGGCCGTGATCACCGAACAGGCAGCCGAGATCTGGGACCGAGACCTGGACCACCTCTTCACCACCATCGGGCACCACTTCGGCCGCGTCGAACCCCGCCGCCGGATGCGGGACTACGTGCGCGCACGGCTCGCCCCGGTAGCCCGCAAGAATAGTTGGCAGCTCGCCGAACACGCCGGCCACTTCACCCCCGACGGCTTGCAGCACCTGCTCTCCCGCGCCCGCTGGAACCCCGACGACATCCGCGACGACCTGCGCGGCCGGAGTCCCGGGGCACGGGTGAGAGACCCGAGAAGGACGCGAGGCGGTCGGCCGTGCCGAAAGCCTCCAGACCGCCACCGGTGGCGGCGATGAACTCGGCGCCGAGGAGGGTGCCCATGCCGGGCAGGCTCCGGATCACTGTGGCGATGCGGGCGACCATGGCGGCCGCTAGGGTCTCTCCCGGCAGCGCGGTGTGCTGCGCCCTGGCTGTCTCGGCGAGCGCGGCGGCGCTTCACCTTGCGGTTCTCCAGTCAGGTTCCGATCTGCCTGGCCCCGGCTGCGGCGGATGGCACCTGGTAGCCGATCAGCAGGACGACCGGACCCTTCTTGCTCAGGTTCAGCACGCGCTCCAACGCTGGGAAGAACTCCAGCAGTTGAGCCCGCTGCCGGTTGGTCTGACGGGTCCGGTCGTTGACCAGATCGAGGCGGCGCGCGGTCAGGGTGCGCAGGTCAACGGCTATCTCGTCGCCGGGCCGCAGGGGACCAAGGGCCTGGCGCATGCGTGCCTGGTCGGCGATGACGAACGCGTCCTTTGGAAGGCCATGCGCGCCAAGAGGCCACTCACCTCGTCCGTGAGTTGTTGCCGGTCGGCAGCTGAGGATTCGGGGCGGCGCCGTATGCGGTACGGCATCTCCAGGTACGCCTCGACCGCCGTCAAGGCTTCCGCGAACGTCTTGGCCCGGCGCTCTCGAGCCTCTGGCGGTCAGTGAAAAGGGGCGTCGCCCCTGACCGTCTGGCTCGCCTCGGCCGCGGGTGTCGGCGGGAGAGTGATGGTGGCGACGGCGCCACCCTCGGGCGGGTTGTGCCAGCGCAGGCGGGCCCCGATCACTCCGGCCTGTCCGGTGGCGATGGCCAGGCCCAGGCCGAGGCCGCCGTTGCCGCCGGTGCGGAACCGCTGAGGGCCGTGGGCGATCAGCTCGGGCGGGAAGCCCGGGCCGTGGTCGCGGACCCGCAGTTCGGGGCCGTCGACCTCCACCACCACCGGCTCCGCGCCGTGCCGCAGCGCGTTGGTGACCAGGTTGGTGAGGACACGATCGAGGCGACGCGGGTCGGTCTCCCGCACGGTGTCGTGGATGACCTCCACTGCCACAGCCGCCTGCGGCCGGTCGGCCCGCACGCCCGCGACCACGCGCCGGGCGAGCGCGGCGAGTTCCACCTCCCGCGGCTCGGCACGCTCGCCCCCGTTGTCGATCCGGGCCACCTCCAGGACGTCCTCCATCAGGTCCCGCAGCCGTACGGCGCGTTCGCGGACCATTTCGGCCGGACGGTCGTCCCCCGGGAGCAGGCTCGACGCGGTCAGCAGTCCCGCAATCGGGGTGCGCAGCTCGTGCGCGATGTTCGCCGTCACGGCGCGTTCGGTCTCGATCCGGGCGGCGAGGGCCTGCGCCATCGCATTGACGGCTGCGGAGAGCTGGGCGATCTCGTCGCGCCCGCGCTGGGGCAGTCGGGCGTCCAGCTCCCCGTCCTTGATCCGGTCGACCTGGCGAGTGGACCGCCGGAGCCGGCGGGCCATCGCGGCCGCCAGCCCGATGCCCACGATGCTCGCGCCGAGCGCGCCGACGACGGCAGCGCTCCGGGTGGCGTGTTCCAGGTCCTCGAAAAGGGTCTGGGGAAAATGGCGGCGGAAGGCCAGCAGTTGGCCGTCTTCACCGGGGCCCGCGGCCCAGACGGTGGTTCCCGACGCGTCCGCTTCCAGATAGGTGACCGACCTGGCTCCTCCGGGTCCAACGGCGCGCCGCAGGTCCTCCGGCACCTTCACCGGGTCGACTTCGAGACCGGCCGTGACCCGGCCCTCCCGGTAGTGCCGTGCGGCCTCCTGGTACTCGGCGAGGACGCTGTCACGGCGGTCGTCCTGGACGATCCCCGGAACGAACCTGCCGGTCAGCGTTGCCGACACAGCGGCCGTCGCGGCGATCGTCATCCCGATCTTGAAACGCAGGCCGATCCGCAGGCCCCGTAAACGTGTGCCCACACGCATATCCCCACGTGCCCTCCGCATCGGCATCAGCTTGAACCGCTCGCAGGACCGTACGAGGCCCGCGGAGCGGGCCCAACGCAGACGGCGCAGACAGCGCAGGCCGGCACGGCAGTAGGAAACTTCATGCGCTTCACCCTCACACCCCGCGCCATTCCGACTCCAGCGGGACGGAACGACCGTTGCCCAATTGTCGACCAACGGAACGCGGCGAGCCCGGCCGACCGGACACATCAATCTCGTCACCGTCACGCCGCGTACGTTTCCGGAGCCCTGGGTCTCATCCAGCCATGACATCCCCGAGGCCGTCTTCGCTGGCCGGTTCAACCGGTATCGAGCAGCTACCGGCCAGCGATTGTATCGGGCAGTTGACACAAGATTCCGCCCACAGCATCCTGTACTCGCTGCTTGATACAAGCACGGTTTGCGGCACTGCCAGTCATCCGCGCAGCCATCACCATTCACTGGCGTCCCCAGATGCTCGATACCAACTGGTCCGAATCCCGCCTCCGTGCCGGGGCGCACCGCCACGCCCGCTGGGCCGGTCTGGCCGTGTTCGCCATCACCGCATTCGGCCTGTGCGTGGTGGGCGGCGTCCTGCTCGGCGATGCCCTCACTCCCCGCCCCCGGGAAGCGGTACGCACCGCCGGTCTTGCCCCGCGCCGCGTCAGAGACCACGTACCGCCCCGGGTGCCCCCCTGCTTCTGCTCCAGGCAGTATCTGTGGTCGTGCTGCTGGTAGTCGGGGCCGCCACGGCCTCACCCGACGCCCTAGGTGTGTTGTCCCGGGA
>NZ_LIRK01000179.1 GCF_001419765.1 Streptomyces torulosus | reverse complement strand
TTCGGGGGGATGCGTTGCGGGGCGCCTGCGGGTGCGTTGCGGTTTGTCGCGCAGTTCCCCGCGCCCCTTGGGGGCTGGCCCCGGCTGCGTAGGGGTGCCGTGGGGACAGTTCCCCCCGTCACATGCCCGCATGCCGCCACAGCAGCCCCGCCCGCCACTCCGCCGCAGCCGCGCACGCCCCCACGCCGCCGCAGCGCCCTCGCTCACCCTGCTCACGCGAGGGTGCTTTGCCAGTGCTGACTGGCTGCGGCTGGTCGGCGGTGCCGGGCGCCCTGAGGGCACAGGGCCCGCGCCCCGGGGCCGCCCCCGTCCCCTTTAGAAGGGCTCGAAGTCGTCGTACGCCTGGTCGAGTTCGTCGCGTTCGGCCTGGCGGTCGCGGCGGCGTTGGACGGCGGGGCGGGGCTCTTCGAAGCGGTGGTCCTCGCCTCGGCGGCCGAGCATCTCCGCGCCGGCCGTGACGGACGGCTCCCAGTCGAAGACGACCGCGTTGTCCTCGGGGCCGATGGCGACGCCGTCACCGGAGCGGGCGCCCGCCTTCATCAGCTCCTCCTCCACGCCGAGCCGGTTCAGACGGTCGGCGAGGTAGCCCACCGCCTCGTCGTTGTTGAAGTCGGTCTGGCGCACCCAGCGCTCCGGCTTCTCGCCGCGCACCCGGAAGAGACCGTCCTCCTCGCGCGTGACGGTGAAGCCCGCGTCGTCGACCGCCTTCGGGCGGATGACGATCCGGGTCGCCTCCTCCTTCGGCTTGGCGGCCCGCGCCTTGCCGACGAGGTCCGCGAGGGCGAAGGACAGCTCCTTCAGACCGGTGTGGGCGACCGCGGACACCTCGAAGACCCGGTAGCCGCGGGCCTCCAGGTCCGGCCGCACCATCTCGGCGAGGTCCTTGCCGTCGGGCACGTCGATCTTGTTGAGGACGACGATGCGCGGCCGGTTGTCGAGCCCGCCGTACTCCTTCAGCTCCTCCTCGATGATGTCGAGGTCGGAGACGGGGTCGCGGTCGGACTCCAGCGTCGCCGTGTCCAGGACGTGGACGAGGACGCTGCAGCGCTCCACGTGCCGGAGGAACTCCAGGCCGAGGCCCTTGCCCTGGCTGGCGCCGGGGATGAGACCCGGCACGTCGGCGATCGTGTAGACCGTCGAGCCGGCCGTGACCACACCCAGGTTGGGGACGAGGGTCGTGAACGGATAGTCCGCGATCTTCGGCTTGGCGGCGCTCAGCACCGAGATCAGCGAGGACTTGCCCGCGCTCGGGTAGCCGACCAGCGCCACATCGGCGACGGTCTTCAGCTCCAGGACGATGTCCCGCAGGTCCCCCGGCTCGCCGAGCAGCGCGAAACCGGGCGCCTTGCGGCGGGCGGAGGCGAGGGCCGCGTTACCGAGGCCGCCCCGGCCGCCCTGCGCGGCGACGAAGGAGGTGCCGTGGCCGACGAGGTCGGCGAGGACGTTCCCCTGCTTGTCGAGCACCACCGTGCCGTCCGGTACGGACAGGACGAGGTCCTGGCCGTCCTTGCCGGAGCGGTTGCCGCCCTCGCCCGGCTTGCCGTTGGTGGCCTTGCGGTGCGGGGAGTGGTGGTATTCGAGCAGCGTGGTGACGGACTGGTCCACGGTCAGGATCACATCGCCGCCGCGGCCGCCGTTGCCCCCGTCGGGGCCACCCAGCGGCTTGAACTTCTCACGGTGGACGGAGGCACAGCCGTGGCCTCCGTTACCCGCGGCGACATGCAGCTCGACGCGGTCCACGAAGGTGGTCATGGTGGGTGCCTCCAGTTACGCGCAATGCGTGGTGTACGGAATTGTCTTAGCTGTAACACGTCAAAGGCGGACCCGCTTCCCGTACGGGAAGTGAGGTCCGCCTCGACGAAATCGCTCTACGGAAGCCCTGGTCGGAAGACTCAGGCGACCGGAACGATGTTCACGACCTTGCGGCCACGGCTGGTGCCGAACTGCACCGCACCGGCGTTCAGCGCGAACAGCGTGTCGTCGCCACCACGGCCGACGCCCGCGCCGGGGTGGAAGTGGGTGCCACGCTGGCGGACCAGGATCTCACCCGCGCTCACGACCTGACCGCCGAAGCGCTTCACGCCGAGCCGCTGGGCATTCGAGTCGCGACCGTTCCGGGTGGACGATGCGCCCTTCTTGTGTGCCATGTCTCCTCAGTCCCTTACTTCGCAGCCGTGGGGATCTCAGTGACCTTGATCGCCGTGTACTGCTGGCGGTGGCCCTGACGACGGCGGTAGCCGGTCTTGTTCTTGTAGCGCAGAATGTCGATCTTCTGGCCCTTGTGGTGGTCCACGACCTCGGCCTGGACCTTGATGCCGGCCAGCACCCACGGGTCGCTGGTCACAGCGTCGCCGTCGACAACGAGCAGGGTCGAGAGCTCGACCGTGTCGCCAACCTTGGCGGTGGAAATCTTGTCAACCTCAACGATGTCGCCGACAGCAACCTTGTGCTGGCGACCACCGCTGCGCACGATGGCGTACACGCGGATCTCACTCTCTCGCTCGGGAACGGCACCCCCGCAGTCCAGCCACCCGACATGCGTGCGGCCTCTCCCGAGCGCCCGGCGCCCGGAAGGATGAGGTTTACGGGGATGTGACGTGTCTGCTTACGGACACGCCGACGGTCAAGGTTACGGGGCGACGCTCGAACGGGTCAAACCGAGCCGCGCCCGACGCCCGTGGGCCTCACCGGGTCGGCTTCTCGCCGTCCGCCGGCAGCGGCTTCACGCCCTTGCAGAGGTCCGTGGTGTCGGACGTGCCCGGGTAGGCGACCTTGATCACCTGGTCGAAGTGGGCCTTGTACATGTCGTGCACGGCATCGTCGTCGACCTTGACGATCGACTCGTCGTTCTCGCGCAGCGCGGGACCGGTGTAGTTCCCGGACCCGGTGAAACTGATCTTGTTGCGCACCCCGTCGTAAGCGCCGTCCACCAGGATGTACTTGGAGTGGATGATGTAGGGCGTGGTCAGCTTCTGCCCCGGGTTCAGCGGGTCCCGGTCGTCGTTGTAGCAGCGCACGGTCGGCCCGCCGGAGGTGTGCATCTTCTCCCAGGTGCCCGGCGTGCCGCCCGAGCTCTTGGCGCTGTCCGACTCGGCGTACACGATGCTCACGTTGCAGCCGGCCTTCTTCAGCGCGACCAGCTTCTCCGCGATCGCCATCCGCGTGATCTTGAAGATCGCCACCCGTACCCAGGTCTTCCGGGTGACCCCGGCGGTGTCCTTGTAGGAGCACTGCACGTTGTTGAGCACCGAGTACACGCTGTCGGTGGCCCGGGTGCTCCCCGCCCGGGGGAAGAAGTACGCCTTGTACAGGCCGTTGCTGACGGTCCGGTACTCCCAGCCCGCCCAGTCACGGCCCACCATCGTGTCGAAGTAGTCCGCGTACGCGTCGTACATCGTCGGGTTGTTCGGCAGCAGCAGCGCGTCGTTGAAGAACTTGGTGTGCGCGGAGGGCGTCGAGTTCGAGGTCGTCTGCACGACGACGTTGGTGGCGCCCTCGACCGCCGAGAACAGCCAGAACTTGTTGTGCATGATCGACTGCCCGTACTTCGGGTCGCCGAGGCAGGACTTGTCGACGGGGCAGGTCGCGATGTACGAGCCCTTCGTGCGGTCGGTGCCGAGTGCGGCGACGAGGCTGCCGTACGCGGTGTTGGTGGGGCGGTCGCTGACACTCGACTCGTCCAGCAGGACCTGGACGTTGACACCCCGGTTCTTCGCGGCGACGAGCGCGTCGACGACGGGCGCCTCCCACACGTGGTAGACGGCGACCTTGATGGTGGAGCCGGGCAGCGCGGCCGCCGTCAGGTCGATCAGGCGCGTGCGTATCGCGAGTTGCTCGCTCTCCTCACCCAACGGGTCGTTGAAGACGGGCCCTTCGGTCCAGGTGGGGGCGGCCTGCGCGGTTCCGGCGGAGACCGCCGTCTGCACCCCGGCCGCCGACAGGACGGTGGCCAGCGCCAGCGCCTTGCGCGCGGCCCCGGCCGGCCCCCCAGGGCGGTGCCGCCTCGTGCTCGTCAGGCGCATACGCGCCATGCGATCCCCTCCCCGTTCCCCGCTCACGGCCCCGGGTGCTCGCCCCCGCAGGCGGACCGTGCGTCGAGGTAGTGCTTCAACGCTCTTGCTCGTACGACTACGTGAGTTTTGCAGGCGTCTGCGGGTGATCCAAGAGGCAGGGGGTGCTTACGCGCCAAAAGTGCCGCCCAAACCGCCCCAAACATCGCCGTGTTGTGTGAGCTTTCTCGCCCCTGTCCGGGCAACGCGAAGGCCCCCGCCCGGCAGTTGATCCGCCGGACGGGGGCCTCGGTGCGGGGCGGGCCGTGGCCCGCCCCACGGGGCTCAGCTCTCGTCGGTCGAAGCGGTGACCGTGTTCGACGCCTGCTCGGCGGCGACCGTGGTCTTCTTCGAGGCCGACTTCTTCGTCGCCGCCTTCTTGGCCGTGGCCTTCTTGGCGACCGTCTTCTTGGCCGCCGTCTTCTTCGTGGCGGCCTTCTTCGCCGTCGCCTTCTTGGCCGTCTTCCGCGCCGCCGCCTTCTTGGCGGGCGCCTCGGACTCCTCCGCGACCGGGGCGGCGTCCTCGGCCGGGGCCTGCGCCGTCTCCTCCGCCGCGGCGGACGGCACGACCACGACCGCGGTCTCCTCCGACGCGGTGGGCGCCGTCGCCTTGCGCACGGCACGCCGCCTCGGGCGGGCCGGAGCCGCGCTCTCGGCGGCGACCGCCTCGGGCTGCTCCGCCGCCGCTTCCACGACCGGCTCGGCCACAGCCTCGACGACCGGCTCCGCGACGGACTCGGCCACCGTCACCACGGCGTCGTCCGCGGCCGTCCCGGCGGGGGCACCCGCGGGCGCGGACACCTTCCGGGTCGCCCGCCGACGCGTACGGCCCTTGGGCGCGGCCTCCTCGGCGCTCACCGCGGCCGGCGTCTCGACGACCGGGTCCTCCACCGCGACCGGCTCGGCCTCGGCGGCCTCACGCGACTTGGGAGCCCGCTCCTCGGTGTCCTCCGACGGGGCGGCCGCCACGGTCTCCCGGCGCTTCGGCGCTCCCGAGGGCGCGGAGGCCCGACGGGTCACCCGGCGCCGCGAACGACCGCGCGTGACCGCGGCCTCCGCCTCGGCGACGCTGCTGTACAGCTCCTCGTCCGGCTCGAACTCGGGCGAGGGCAGCGCCACGGGCTCGGCGACCTCGGCGGCCACCTCCGCGACCTCGGCCGGCTCCACCGTCTCCGCGGCCTCCGGCTCGACGGCCTCGGGCGCGGCCACCTGCTCGTGGTCGTGCTCCGCGCCGCCACGCCCGCGCTTGCGGCGCTTGCCACCGCCACCGGCGGCCGTCGGCTGGTCCATGTGCACGATCACGCCGCGCCCGTTGCAGTGGACGCAGGTCTCGGAGAAGGACTCCAGCAGACCCTGCCCGACCCGCTTGCGGGTCATCTGGACCAGGCCCAGCGAGGTGACCTCGGCGACCTGGTGCTTCGTACGGTCGCGGCCAAGGCACTCCAGCAGGCGCCGCAGCACCAGGTCCCGGTTGGACTCCAGCACCATGTCGATGAAGTCGATGACGACGATGCCGCCGAGGTCGCGCAGCCGCAGCTGACGCACGATCTCCTCGGCCGCCTCCAGGTTGTTCCTGGTGACCGTCTCCTCCAGGTTGCCGCCCTGGCCGGTGAACTTGCCGGTGTTGACGTCGATCACGACCATGGCCTCGGTCTTGTCGATCACCAGCGAACCACCGCTGGGCAGCCACACCTTGCGGTCCAGCGCCTTCATCAGCTGCTCGTCGATGCGGTACGTCGCGAAGACGTCGACCTCGGAGGTCCACTTCTGCAGCCGGTCCGCGAGGTCGGGCGCGACGTGGGAGACGTATCCGTGGATGGTCTCCCAGGCGTCCTCGCCGCTGACGATGACCTTGGAGAAGTCCTCGTTGAAGATGTCGCGCACGACGCGGACGGTCATGTCCGGCTCGCCGTACAGCAGAGTCGGGGCGTTGCCGCTCTTCGCCTTCTTCTGGATGTCCTCCCACTGCGCCTGCAGCCGCTCGACGTCACGGCGCAGCTCGTCCTCGCTCGCGCCCTCGGCGGCGGTGCGCACGATGACGCCCGCGTCCTCGGGGACGATCTTCTTGAGGATGGTCTTCAGCCGGGCCCGCTCGGTGTCGGGCAGCTTGCGGCTGATGCCGGTCATCGACCCCTCGGGGACGTAGACCAGGTAGCGGCCGGGCAGCGAGACCTGGCTGGTCAGGCGAGCGCCCTTGTGTCCGATCGGGTCCTTGGTGACCTGGACGAGGACCGACTGGCCGGACTTGAGCGCGCTCTCGATACGGCGCGGCCCGTTGGCCATGCCGAGTGCCTCGAAGTTGACCTCACCGGCGTACAGGACGGCGTTGCGGCCCTTGCCGATGTCGATGAAGGCGGCCTCCATCGACGGCAGCACGTTCTGCACCTTGCCGAGGTAGACGTTGCCGACGTACGAGGTGGCCTGCTCCTTGTTGACGTAGTGCTCAACGAGCACGTTGTCCTCGAGGACGCCGATCTGGGTGCGCTCGCCGCTCTGGCGGACGACCATGACGCGCTCGACGGCCTCGCGGCGGGCGAGGAACTCGGCCTCGGTGATGATCGGGACGCGACGGCGCCCCTGCTCACGGCCTTCCCGGCGGCGCTGCTTCTTCGCCTCCAGACGCGTCGAGCCCTTGATGGACTGCACCTCGTCCGACGGCTCGGTCTCCTTGGCGCGCCGCTCACGCGGCTCGCGGACCTTGACGACGGTGCGCTCGGGGTCGTCCGTCGCGGCGTCGGGCTCGCCGGAGGAGTCCCCGGCGCGACGGCGGCGGCGACGGCGACGCCGGCTGCTGCTGGAGCCGGAGGCCTCGTCGCGCTCGTCGGAGTCGCCCTCGTCATCGGCGTCCTCGTCGACCTGCTCGGCGGTGTCCTCGGCGTCCTGCGCGGCCTGCTCGGCGGCGAGCTCGTCGCCCTCGCCCTCGGCGGACTCGCCCCGGCGACGGCGACGGCCGCCACGGCGACGGCGACGCCGGGACCCGGTGGCCTCCTCCTCGCCGAACTCGTCGTCGGCACCGTCCTCGGACGCCCCCTCGGGCTCCTCGGACTCGTCCGACTCCTCGGCCTCGACGGCCTCGTCGGCCTCGATGGGCTCGGGGGTCTCGTCGGCCGTCACGGGCTCCGCCTCGGCGGGCTCGCCGCGGCGGCGGCGCCGACGACGCGACCCGCCGGTGGTCTCCTCCTGGGCGTACCCACCCGGCTCGGTGGTCTCGTCGCTCTCGGCGACCTCCGCCTCGGCCTCGGCGGCGGCCTGTGCGGCGGCCCGCTCCGGCGTCTGGAACATCGGCTCGGTGAACACCGGGGCCCGGAACACGGCCACGGCGGGCCGGGCGGGCCGCGCGGGCGCGTCCTCGGCGGCGGACGCCGTCGGCTCGGAGAACCCGACGGCCGCCTTCCGGGCGACCCGGCGCCGGGCGCGACGCGTCCCGCCGTCCTCACCCTCGGCGGACGCCTTCGCGGCCGGGGTGGAGGGCGCCTGGGCCGACGCGGGCTCGGCGGCGGCCTGAGCGGTGGTGGCGGTCGGGGTCTCGGCGGCGGTGGCCTCGGCCGCCGGGGTGCCGGTGGAGGTCTCGCTCTCGGGGGCGCCCGTGGGGGCGATCACCCGGCGCGTGGCACGACGGCGCGTCCGGCGCGGCGCGGCCTCCTCGGCCGCCGCCTCGACGGGCGCGGCGTCCTGAGCGGGCTCGGCGGCGGCCTCGTCCGCGACGGCGGCAGGCGCGGCCTCCACGGGAGCCACGGTCTCCGGGGCCTGCGGGGTCTCGGCGGGAGCCGCCACTACCTCGGCCGCCTTCGGCTCACCGGCGGGCGCGGAGGCGCGACGCGTGGCACGACGGCGCGTGCGCCCGGCGGGCGCTGCCTCGGCGACCTCTGCGGCCTCGGCGGCGGGCTCGGCGGTCTTGCTGTCGGCTGCCCCGGCGGAGTCGTCGGCGGCGGTCTCGGGCACGGCCACCCCGGTGCTCTCGGCGGCCTGGGTGGCGCCGACGGGGGCCGACGCGCGGCGGGTGGCGCGGCGACGCGGACGTGCGGCGGGCGCGGCCTCCTCGGAGGGGGCGGACACCTCGGCGGCAGCGGGCGCCTCGGTGACGACGGCGGCACTGTCCTCGGCGGCGGCCGGCACGACGGTCTCGGCGATCTCGGCGGCCTCGGCACCCTTGGGGGCGCCGGCGGGCGCGGAGGCGCGGCGCGTGGCACGACGGCGCGTGCGCCCGGCGGGCGCGGCCTCGGCCTCGGCCTCGGAAGCCACCTCGGTCTCCTCGACCTCCTCCGCCTCATCGGTCACGGCAGCCACATCGCTCTCGGCGGCCTCACCGGGCTCGGCGCTCGCGAGGTCCGCGGCCTCCGCCACCGACACGGTCGGCTCGACGGTCTCGGCGGACGCCTCGTTCGCCGCGGACGGCGGTCCCGCCGGGCGGGACGCGGCACGGCGGCGACGGCGCGGCGGCAGGGTGTCGCTGGGCGTGTTGCGGTCGGAGCCCTGCGCGGACTCCGCGTTCTCGATCTGTTCGGGCATGCGGGCGTTTCTCCCGTCAGGCTCCCGGGCGCCGCACCCGGGTCCGGCGTGGCCGGTGACGTCCGCGGCTCGCGTCGTACGCGTCTGCCGCCGTCCGGGGCGCGGGCGCCGCTCGGGAGCTCTCTGTGTCCTGTCTCGCCGGTTCCGTACGCCGTGTTGCGTACGGCCTGGCGAAAGTCTTGTGGTCGGTGCGCTGCCCGACCCAGGTGGCTCCCGGATACGAGGGCGGCGCTACGACGTCCGTCCTACGCGGAGCCGACCGGCTCCGACGCCTTCGCGGCGGCAGTGGTGGCGGCCGTTGTGAGGGCCGCCGCTGCCTCGCGGTCGGGCGCGAGCGGGTCGGTCACCGTGCCGGTCTCTTCATCGAAAAGCCCCTGCGCCAGCCTGGTCACCGCTGCGGGGACCGGCGGCGCCAGGTCGGCCACGGCGCGGAGACCGGACAGGACGTCGTCGGGTCGTACGGCAGGCGTCACGTGCCGAACAACCAGCCGCAGTATCGCACAGGCCTGGTCGGTCGGCCTATCAGCCTCGGGACTCGGCGTCTCGGCGCCGTCGACACGGTCGAGTTCGACCACGGCGGCACGGGCGTCGAACGTCCGTACGCCGTTCTTGGTCATGCGCTGGACCTCGACGGCCTCGGCCGCATTGAAGGCCGCTACCGCGCGGGCGGCGTCCGCCGGGTCCACGCCGTCCAGCCGCAGCTCCCAGACGGAGGCCGTGAGCCGGTCGGCGAGGCCGGAGGTGCGGGCCTCGACCGCGTCGACGATGTCGAGCCCGGTGGGCAGCGACTCGTCGAGGAGGATCCGGAGCTTCTCCGGGTCGCGCGCGTCGGTGAGCGCGATCTCGAGGTACTCCGCCTCGCTGCCCGTGCCGGTGGGTGCGGCATTGGCGTACGACACCTTCGGATGCGGCGTGAACCCCGCCGAGTACGCCATGGGCACCTCGGCGCGGCGCAGCGCACGCTCGAAGGCGCGCTGGAAGTCACGGTGGCTGGTGAACCGGAGGCGGCCGCGCTTGGTGTAGCGCAGTCGGATGCGCTGCACCGCGGGTGCGGGCGGCGGGCCTTCGGGCTGTCGCTTGCCCAGTGTCGTTCATTCCTTCGTGAGAGCGGTCGTACTGCTACCAAGAGTACGTGCCTCGGCGGCTCGCGGTTCCCGCCGGGCGACCGGCATCGGTTCCGCCGGACGCCCGAGGAGTGCCTGGCGCACACTGGCGCGGGCCTGACGAAGGGATGTGCGGGCGGTGTCCAGGGTCTGGCGGGCGGTGCGGCCGACGGCGCGGGCGGCCGCGGCGGCGGGCTTCCAGATCACGTCCCGCACGACATGGCCGACGGGGGTGAGGACGGTCCGGTACACCCAGCGCGTCGGCTCGACGACGAGCCGGCGGAACAGGGTGGCCAGGGCCCGTCCGAAGGCGAGCGAGAGGTGTCCGGCGATCCGCCAGGCATGGCCGAGCGCGTCCAGGAGCTCGCGTCCGACGACGGCGAGGGCGCGCCCGACCGGGGCGAGCACCCACCGCCACAGCGCCAGCGCGGGCAGCACGAGCAGGACGCGCAGCGTCCAGTAGAGGCCGAGCCCGAGCCCGGTGAAGATCATCCGTATGAGCCAGAGGACTCCCCCGGCGGTCCACGCGAGGGCATGGCCCACGGGCGTCAGCACCCACCGGTACAGCCAGCCGGCCGGTACGACGACGAGGTACCGCACCAGCCAGGCCACGACCGCGAACACCCCGAGCCCGAGGGCGGCGATCCCGCGCCAGAGCCCCCTGGCCAGCCAGGCGAGGCCCCGCCCCAGCGGCACCAGCGTCCACCCGTACAGCCACACCAGCCCGGCCCAGATGCCGGTGGCGGCCCACACCACCCCGGCCCACGTGCCGGTGGCGGCCCACACCACCCCGGTCCAGACACCGGCCGCCGCCCACGCGACAGCGCGGCCGATCGGAGACAGGACGTACCGGTAGAGCCAGACCAGGGGAAGGACGAGCAGCCAGTACCCGAGCCGGCCGAGCCCCTTGGCCACCGGTACGACGACATGGCGCCACAGCGCCACCCACGGCCACACCAGCACGGCCTTGGCGAGCCACAGCAGGGCCCGCCCCGCCGGCCGGAGCACGGTGTCGTCGAGGAACCGGCCCGCGACGACGAGCGCGTCCCACGCCATCCGCACCGGAAGGACCAGCACGAGCACCACGATCCGTACGGGAATCCGGATCGCCGCGGTGAGGCACCCCTCGGGCGCCTGCGGTGCGGGCGTCGGCCGCGGGGGCCTCCGGCGCGCCGGCTCGGCGGGCTGCGGTGCGGGCCGTTTCTCCAGGTCCATGACGACGTAGACGCATCGGCGACCTGTCCGGATGCAGCCCCGCCCCCTCGACTTCCCCACCGGCCGGGACGGTCGGCCGCCCACGCCGGTGGAGTCGCTCAGCGCTTCCGCCCCGAGGACCTCGCTGCCTTGCCGGCCTTGGACTTCGGGCGGCGTGTCGCGGTAGCCAGCCGGGGCAGCGCGACGGCGTGTTGAGCGGAGAACTGCCGGTTGAACTCGACCTGGTGGCGGATGAGTTCGGGCAGGTCGCGCATCGCCAGCAGTCGGTCGCACGCGCGGAGGGCGGCGGCGTACTCCCCCACCCAGTGGGCGGTGATCGAGAACTCGAAGAGCAGCCCCCACCGGTACACCCACGGCCTGGTGAACAGCAGGTCGTCCGGCGCGGGTCTGCCCACCACGTCGGCCAGGAGGGCGTGGGCGGTGTGGTGGCGGCCTCGGGCCCGCAGGCGCGAGGCCAGTTCGTAGCAGGCTTCGAGCCGTGCGGGACGGGCCTCCCAGGCGCGGGAGAAGGCGTCCATCGCCCCCGGCCAGTCGTCCGTCTTCTCGGCGCGCAGGATGCCGGCCTCCAGGAGCGAGCAGTAGACCTCCTCGGGCCAGCCGCCCAGCGCGGCGCGCCGCTCGTACAGGTCGATGGCCTCCTGGGCGTGTCCCAGGTCGCGTTCGGTGTTGGCCAGGTAGAAGACGGTGCGTGGGTTGGCGGGGTCGCGGGCGAGTTCGCGGCGGAGCAGCCGGGCGTCGCGCTCGAACTTGTCGGCCCGGCAGCCGCCGTCGGCGTGGTCCTCGATGACGAGCGCGTCGAGGTTCTCCTGGACGTCGTCCTCGTCGGTGCACGGGTACTCGTGGGTGACGCCCTCGTAGCGCCAGAGCCAGTCCCCGCGCATCAGATGCTTGAAGCGGTGCTGGGTGGCGGTGTCGTAGCGCAGCATGTACGACCCCGCCGTCAGCCGGGGCAGGGGGGCGTCCTGGCGCATCACGTGGTCGGCGTCGAGGGTGAGCAGGTAGTCGGCTCTACCGCGGGCCTGCTGGATGTTGCGGGTGCGGTTGTGGCCGAAGTCGACCCAGGTGTCCTCGACGAGTTCGCCGGGGATATCGGCGAGTGCGGCGCGGATCAGGTCCTGGGTGCCGTCCGTCGAGCCGGTGTCGGAGATGACCCAGGTGTCGATGAGGTGGCGGACGGAGCCCAGGCACCGTTCGATCACCTGCGCCTCGTTCTTGACGATCATGCAGAGACAGAGGGTCTGTCGGCGCTCCGGTCTCGTCCCCGGTGGCTTCATCGCCTTCGTGGGCTTGGTCGTCCTCGTCACGGCGTCAACGTGGCACACGGCGGTCGGGCCGTCGGGCACCCACGCGAGACAACCCATCAGACGCACGAATTAATCACATCTATTGATAATCGGAAGCGTTCGGGCTCGCTGCGCCCGCGGATCCGCCGCACTCCCATGAGGCTCGCACCGAGTTCGGGACGACTCCCGGACCGATGCCTAGGAGGAGCACGCAGATGAGTCCTGACGACAGGACGCTCGGGCCGTTGGCCCGCGACCGTTTCAAGAAGGCCGGGATCGTGGCCTCGCTCGCCCTGGTCATGGCGGCGGGCGTGGTGAGCCCCTCGACCGCGGCGGCCCGCGCCATGGCCGAGCGTCCGCGGGTGGCCGCCGCCTCCGACAACGGCCACGAGTGCAAGCCGAGCCCGAGCCACCACAAGCCGAAGCCGCACCACCGCGTGTCGCCGACGGGCGGCAAGGACCTCTGCAAGGGCCCCACCGGGCCGACCGGTCCGAAGGGAGCCACCGGCGCGACCGGAGCCACAGGCCCGACCGGACCGACCGGTGCCACGGGTTCGCCGGGTGCCACCGGCCCCTGCATCGACATCGACGCCTACCACCCCCAGGGCAACGTCGAGTACCGGGCCGCGCTGACCGCCGACGGGCGCTACTACGCGGGCATCCGCGACCTCACCGGCAGCGAGGCCAACCCCATGCTGTGGACCGACCTCAGCACCCATGAGGGCTATCCCGCAGGGGGAGCGCCGGGCGTCCCGTGCGCCGCCGCCGTCGGTGAACATCCGACGTCAGGCGGCATCCAGTTCGACCTCATCACCACGACCGGGCGGGTCTACGAGATCACCTGCACGTTCGACCCCAACGGCTCGGACCCCGCCATCCTGCAATGCGGCACCCCGACGGGCAACGACTGGGTGGAGATGAACAGACGCCCGGCTCCGAACGCCGTCAACGGCGGAACCATCGTCACCTGACGAGCCCTCCGTCCCCGCATCACGCACGAGACCCCCGGCCGGTCAAGGCGGGGGTCTCGCGCACGACGTGTACCGGGTCGCTCACCCGGCCGGAACGGACTTCTTCACGGTCAGCGGCAGCAGCTTCTTGCCGGTGGGGCCGATCTGGATGTGGGTGTCCATCTGCGGGCACACACCGCAGTCGAAGCACGGCGTCCAGCGGCAGTCCTCGACCTCGGTCTCGTCGAGGGCGTCCTGCCAGTCCTCCCACAGCCAGTCCTTGTCGAGACCGGAGTCGAGGTGGTCCCAGGGCAGGACCTCCTCGTAGGTGCGCTCGCGGGTGGTGTACCAGTCGACGTCCACGCCGAAGTCGGCGAGGGCCTTGTCGGCGCAGCTCATCCAGCGGTCGTAGGAGAAGTGCTCGCGCCAGCCGTCGAAGCGGCCGCCGTCCTCGTAGACGGCGCGGATGACGGCGCCGATACGGCGGTCGCCCCGCGAGAGCAGGCCCTCGACGATGCCCGGCTTGCCGTCGTGGTAGCGGAAGCCGATGGAGCGGCCGTACTTCTTGTCGCCGCGGATCTTGTCGCGGAGCTTCTCCAGGCGCGCGTCCGTCTCCTCGGCGGAGAGCTGCGGCGCCCACTGGAAGGGGGTGTGGGGCTTCGGCACGAAGCCGCCGATCGACACCGTGCAGCGGATGTCGTTCGACCGCGAGACCTCACGGCCCTTCGCGATCACGTTCATCGCCATGTCGGCGATCTGCAGGACGTCGTCGTCGGTCTCCGTCGGCAGGCCGCACATGAAGTACAGCTTCACCTGGCGCCAGCCGTTGCCGTAGGCCGTGGCGACGGTCCTGATCAGGTCCTCTTCCGAGACCATCTTGTTGATGACCTTGCGCATGCGCTCGGAGCCGCCCTCGGGCGCGAACGTCAGACCGGACCGGCGGCCGTTGCGCGTCAGCTCGTTCGCCAGGTCGACGTTGAAGGCGTCCACGCGGGTCGAGGGGAGCGACAGACCGATCTTGTCCTCCTCGTACCGGTCCGCCAGGCCCTTGGCGATGTCGCCGATCTCGCTGTGGTCCGCCGACGACAGGGACAGCAGACCGACCTCTTCGAAGCCCGTCGCCTTGAGGCCCTTCTCGACCATCTCGCCGATGCCCGTGATGGACCGCTCGCGCACCGGGCGGGTGATCATGCCGGCCTGGCAGAAGCGGCAGCCGCGGGTGCAGCCGCGGAAGATCTCCACCGACATGCGCTCATGGACCGTCTCGGCCAGCGGCACGAGCGGCTGCTTCGGGTACGGCCACTCGTCCAGGTCCATGACCGTGTGCTTGGACACACGCCACGGCACACCCGACCGGTTCGGCACCACGCGGGCGATACGGCCGTCGGTGAGGTACTCGACGTCGTAGAACGCCGGGATGTACACCGAGCCCGTCCTCGCGAGGCGGAACAGGACCTCCTCGCGGCCACCGGGGCGGCCCTCGGCCTTCCAGGCGCGGATGATCTCGGTCATGTCGAGGACGGCCTGCTCGCCGTCGCCGATGATCGCCGCGTCGATGAAGTCCGCGATGGGCTCCGGGTTGAAGGCCGCGTGGCCGCCGGCCAGGACGATCGGGTCGTCCAGCGTGCGGTCCTTGGACTCCAGCGGGATGCCGGCGAGGTCCAGGGCGGTCAGCATGTTCGTGTAGCCCAGCTCCGTGGAGAAGGACAGACCGAACACGTCGAACGCCTTCACCGGGCGGTGGCTGTCCACCGTGAACTGCGGCACCCCGTGGTCACGCATCAACTGCTCGAGGTCGGGCCACACGCTGTAGGTGCGCTCGGCCATCACGCCCTCGCGCTCGTTGAGGACCTCGTAAAGGATCATGACGCCCTGGTTGGGCAGACCGACCTCGTACGCGTCCGGGTACATGAGCGCCCAGCGCACGTCGCAGGCGTCCCACTCCTTGACGGTGGAATTGAGCTCACCGCCCACGTACTGGATCGGCTTCTGCACATGCGGGAGCAGGGCCTCTAGCTGTGGGAAGACCGACTCGACAGACATCGCGGGGATTACCTTCGTGAGCTGACAGGGGTGACCATCTAGCGTAACGCCCCGGGAGCCACCCCTCGCACGCCGGCGTTCACCGCACCCTGCCCCCTCAGAAGGCGCTGTCAGCCGTGATCGTGCGCCACGCCTCCGGCAACGCCGCCTCCGCCAGCTCCGCCCTGCGCTCCTCCCTGCCGTACAGCACCCCGTACGTGAAGGAACTCTCGCCCGCCTGGCCTGCCTGGAACGCCAGGTCCCGCAGGGCCTCGCGGGCCATCACGCTGTCCTGGTGGTCGCCGAGGAGGGACTGCAGGGACTTCATGTCCCGCACGAGCTGCTTGGCGGGGGCGCCGAGAAGCGGGGTCGCCGCCTCGGCCGCGTACCGGGCGCGCTTGCCCTTCTTGCGGGCCTCGTGCATGGAGAGGTCACGTTCGGCGCCGGACGGCTGGGCCAGGGCCGCCTCCACCAGGTCCGACACCTTGCCGAAGGCTCGCGAGACCGCCTTGCCGATCACCTTCTCCGGATCGCCTCCGGCCCCCTTCGACAGCGGCGGCTCGGCGATCACGGCGTCCAGGGTCCGCAGGAGCGCCAGATACCGCTCGCCGTCCAGCGCGGCGATCAGGGCGCGCCGGGACCCGCTGCTCCCCGCCTCCACCCATGTCCGCACCCGGGTGCGGACCGAGCCGACGACCAGGCTCTCGGGCATCCCGGCGAGCGCCTCGGTCACCCGCTCGGCCAGCACCTCGTGGTCCCGGCCGACGCCCAGCTCCCCCGCCAGCCACTTCAGTTCCTCGCCGATGGGGTCGGTGACGGTCCGGTCCAGCACCTTCCCGTACGACTTGAGGGTGCTCCGCAGTCGGCGGGTGGCCACCCGCATGCTGTGCACGGAGTCGAAGAGTTCCCGGCGGACGGCCGGGTCGAGCTCGACGATGGCGTCCCGCTGGACGCGGATGTACGCGAGGACGTGCTCGGCGGCACCGCCGGGCTTCCCCGCACCACCTCCGCCCTTCTTGCCCTTCTTGCCCTTCTTCCCTTGCTCGCCCTTCGCGACTGTGTCCTTCGCAGACTTGCCCTTCGCGGACTTGCCCTTCGCGGCCTTGCCCTTCTTGGGGGCCGCCGTCTCCCGCAGGGCCCTCGCCAGCTTCGACGGTGACGCGGACGGTCGTACGCCCGCCTTGCGCAGCTTCTTCTCGACCTTGTCGAGGAACGCCGGGTCGCCGTCGTCGGCGAGCTCCACCTCGATCTCGGACCATTGCGCGGTACGGCCGCCGCCGGTGAGCCGCTCGGCGTGCACCGCGTCCACGCTGACCTCGGCGAGGAGGGCGCCGTCCTCGTCCAGCAGATCCCTGACGTCACGGGTGGACCGGAGGCGGACCAGCGGCACCAGCTCCGCCTCCCGGACCCGGGAACGCACGAGCCCCGCCAGATCGCGGGGCAGGGTCTCGGACAGCGGGGCACGGATCTCGTCCCGCACCCCCGAGGAGACGGGGAACTTCAGATGCCAGCCGGCGTCGTCTCCCCCGGTACGGCGGCGCAGGGTGATCGAGGCGGCGGCAAGACGTTCGTCGGGGGTGTCGTAGTAGACGGCGTCCAGCTCCGCCACGCCCTTGTCGACGACCGACGCGACCCCGGCCACACCGGTGAGATCGGGCAGGCCGCTCTCGTCGGACTCGTACTTCCGCTCGATCTCGCGCTTCGTGTCCGCCATGAACCGAATCTAGTCGGACCCGCGGCAAAAGGGCAGCCCACGCGCACCCTGAAGGAACACGTGGGCCGTTGTCCACAAGGGCCTTCGTGGCGTGCGCGGCTACGCCGACATGGGCCGCTCCACTCTGATCGACTGCAGCAACCCCACCGCCACCCACACCGCGAACATCGACGAACCGCCGTACGACACGAACGGCAGGGGCAGACCGGCGACCGGCATGATGCCGAGGGTCATCCCGATGTTCTCGAAGGCCTGGAAGGCGAACCAGGCGATGATGCCGCCGGCGACGATCGTGCCGTACAGCTCGGTGGTCTCGCGGGCGATCCGGCAGGCGCGCCACAGGACGACGCCCAACAGCAGGATGATCAGCCCGGCTCCGACGAAGCCCAGCTCCTCCCCCGCGACCGTGAAGACGAAGTCGGTCTGCTGCTCCGGCACGAACTGCCCGGTGGTCTGCGACCCCTTGAACAGCCCGGTGCCGAGCAGTCCGCCGGAGCCGATGGCGATCCGGGCCTGGTTGGTGTTGTAGCCGACACCCGCCGGGTCCAGCTCGGGGTTGGCGAACGCCGCGAACCGGTTGATCTGGTACTCGTCGAGCACCCCGAGCTGCCAGACGGCGATCGCGCCGATCGCGCCGGTGCCGATGAGACCGAAGATCCACCGGTTGGAGGCGCCGGAGGTGAGCAGCACCCCCAGCACGATGACCACCATGACCATGACCGAGCCGAGGTCGGGCATGAGCAGCACGATCAGTATCGGGACGGCTGCGAGACCGAGCGCCTGGACGACGGTGCGATGGTCCGGGTGCGGTTTGTCGCCCGCGTCGACCCGCGCCGCCAGCAGCATCGCCATCCCCAGGATGATCGTGATCTTCACGAACTCGGAGGGCTGGAGCGAGAAGCCGCCGCCGATGACGATCCACGCGTGGGCGCCGTTGATGGTCGCGCCGAGCGGGGTCAGCACCAGCAGGATCAGCACGACCGAGATGCCGTAGAGGATCGGTACGGCCGTGCGCAGGGTGCGGTGGCCGAGCCAGACCGTGCCGATCATCAGGGCGAAGCCGATGCCGGTGTTGAGCAGGTGCCGGAGGAGGAAGTAGTACGGGTCGCCCTGGTTGAGCTCGGTGCGGTTGCGGGTCGCCGAGTAGACGAGGGCGGCGCCGATCAGGGAGAGCGCGATGGCCGAGAACAGTATCGGCCAGTCGAGCCGACGGGCGAGTGAGTCACGGGCGAACAGCCGGGTCCAGCCGGAGCGTTCGGGCCCGTACCCGGAGACGGAGAAGCTGTTGCCGGTCATCGGGACCTCCTCCGCGTGGGCGCTCCGCCGGGGGTGCCGGGGCCCGTACGCCGTCGCGCCGCCCGGTTGCCGCCACCGCCTCGGGTGCTGACGATCGCCGCCGGTTCGTCGGGCGCCACCGGCCGGGCGCCCGGCTCGGTGACGACGGCCGCCGTGAACGCCGCGGTGCCGACGGGCCCGGTCACCGGTGCGGTGACCGCGCCCTCCGTCCCGGGCGCGTAGGACACCGGCAGGGCGCCCGGCCCCGCGGCCAGGGTCTGGGCGTCCTCGGCGGCCTGCTCCTCCTTGGTCTTCTTCGGCGGGTACGTGTCCAGCTTCGGGGCGTCGATCGAACCGTCGGACTCGATCTTCGGCAGTTTCTTCTGCGGGGTCGGCAACAGCGCCTTCCGCTTGTCGATCTTGCCGTCCTCGGAGACGCCGTAGAGCGCGTTGTAGAGCTTGCGCACGGCGGGCGCCGAGGCGCCGGAGCCCGTACCACCCTGGGAGATCGTCATGACGATCGCGTAGTCCTTGGTGTACGTCGTGAACCACGAGGTCGTCTGCTTGCCGTAGACCTCGGCGGTACCCGTCTTGGCGTGCATCGGGATCTCGTCCTGCGGCCAGCCCTGGAAACGCCAGGCTGCCGTACCGCGGGTGGCGACTCCCTCGAGGGCTTGGTCTATCTCGTCGCGGGTCTGCTTCGTCATGGGGAGCTTGCCGTGCGACTTGGGCGCGATCTCCTGCACATGCTTGCCGTCGGCGCTGATGACGGCCTTGCCGACGGTGGGGTCGTACAGGGTGCCGCCGTTGGAGATGGCGGCGTAGATGGTGGCCATCTGGATGGGGGTGACGAGGGTGTCGCCCTGGCCGATGGAGTAGTTGACGGAGTCACCGGCGCGCATGCGGTTGCCTTCGAGGCAGTTCTCGTACGCGATCTGCTCGGCGTACGTGCCGCCCTTCTTGCCGTACTTGCACCAGGCGTCCTTGTTGGCCTTCCAGTAGTCCTGCTTCCACTTGCGGTCCGGGATGCGGCCGGTGACCTCGTTGGGCAGGTCGATGCCGGTCTCGGCGCCGAGGCCGAACTGGTGGGCCGTCTTGTAGAACCAGTCCTTGGGGTTCTTCTTCGGCTTGGTGCCGCCGTCGCGCTTCCACTCCTCGTGGGAGAGACGGTAGAAGACGGTGTCGCAGGAGACCTCCAGGGCGCGGCCGAGGCTGATCGCGCCGTATCCCTTGGACTCGAAGTTCTTGAAGACCTGGCCACCGATGGAATACGAACTGGAGCACTCGTAGGGGCCGTTGAAGGAGTAGCCCGCGTTCACCGCGGCGGCGGTCGGGACCACCTTGAAGACGGATCCGGGGGCGGACTGGCCCTGGATCGCGCGGTTCAGCAGCGGGTAGTTGGACTTCTTGCCGGTGAGCTTGGCGTAGTCCTTGGCGGAGATGCCGCCGACCCAGGCGTTCGGGTCGTAGTCCGGGTTGGAGGCCATGGCGACGACGCGGCCGGTCTTGGCCTCCATGACGACGACGGCTCCGGAGTCGGCCTTGTAGTGGGTGCCGGTGTTCCGGTCCATCTGCTTGCGGGCTTCCTTCATCGCCTCGTTGAGTTCGTACTCGGCGATGCGCTGGACCCGGGCGTCGATGCTGGTGACCAGGTTGGCGCCGGGCCGCGCGGGGTCGGCCTCGGCCTCGCCGATGACGCGGCCGAGGTTGTCCACCTCGTAGCGGGTGACGCCGGCCTTGCCGCGCAGCTCCTTGTCGTACTGCCGCTCCAGGCCGGAGCGGCCGACCTGGTCGGAGCGCAGATACGGCGAGTCGGTGTCCTGCGCCTTGGTGATCTCCTCGTCGGTGACCGGCGAGAGATAGCCGAGGACCTGCGCGGTGTTGGCACCGCCGGGGCTGGCGTACCGCCGGACGGCCTGGGGTTCGGCGGTGATGCCGGGGAAGTCCTCGGAGCGCTCGCGGATCTGGAGGGCCTGCTTCGCGGTGGCCTCGTCGGTGATGGGGATCGGCTGGTAGGGCGAGCCGTTCCAGCAGGGCTGGGGGGTCTTCGAGTCGCACAGCCGGACCTTGTCCATGACCTCCTGGGGCTTCATGCCCAGGACGCCGGCGAGCTTGGTGAGGATGGCCTTGCCGTCGTCGTCCATCCTCAGCAGCTCGGTGCGGGAGGCGGAGACGACGAGCCGTGTCTCGTTGTCCGCGATGGGCACTCCGCGCGCGTCCAGGATCGAGCCGCGCACGGCGGGCTGGACGACCTGCTGGACGTGGTTGCCGGAGGCCTCCTTGGCGTAGGCGTCGCCCTCGCGGATCTGGAGGTACCAGAGGCGGCCGCCGAGGGTACCGAGGAGGGAGAAGACGAGGATCTGGATGATGACGAGCCGGATCTGGACCCGTGGCGTCCGCCCGGTCTCCGGGATGTTGGTCACTGTCTCCCCCTCTCAGTGCGTGGACCAGTGATGCCGGTACATGGAGTACACCGCTCGCCGGTGATCGGTTCCCGACGGGTGCGCGAGGCGGTGGCCGACCGCCGCGGCGGCGGTTCCGCAGGCTTGCTGACGTCCCCTCACAGCCGCTTGACCCCCTTGATGCGGCCCGCGCGGGCCGCCCGTGAGCGTGCCGCCCTCATGCGCAGGCCGCCGCGCTGGCTGCCGATGCGCAGGCCGGTGCCGGAGGAGAGCCAGCCTGCGGAGACGTCGGCGGCCTTGGCCGCGTTGTTGGTCTCGGCGAGCGGGTCGTTCTCGGCGCGCCGGGCGAGCGCCATGATGCCGGGGACGACGAACGGCGCGAGCAGCAGGTCGTAGAGCGCGGCTGTGAACAGCAGGCTGGGCAGGCCGACGTGGCGGGCGGCGTCGTCGCCGACGAGGGCGCCGACCCCGGCGTACAGCAGGGTGGCGCCGAGCGCGGCGACGACGACCACGACCATCGGCCCGGTGGCGGACTTCAGGCGGCCCGTCTCGGGCTTGGCGAGGCCCGCGAGGTAGCCGATGACGCAGAGGACGAGGGCGTACCGTCCGGCGGCGTGGTCGGCGGGCGGGGCGAGGTCGGACAGCAGTCCGGCGCCGAACCCGATGAGGGCGCCGCCGACGTGGCCGTACACCAGGGCGAGGCCGAGGACGGTAAGGAGCACCAGGTCGGGTACGGCGCCCGGCAGATGGAGTCTGGCGAGGACGCTCACCTGGATCACCAGGGCGACGATCACCAGGGTGGTGGAGAGCAGCATCCGGTTGAAACGCATGAAAAGGTCAGCTCCTACTGTCCTACGTCTACTGCTCTTGCTGCCCGTCGGCACCGTCGCCGGGTTCGTTCGCGCCCGGGGTGACGGTGACCGTCACGGTCGGCCGCGGAGTGGGCTTCGGTTTGTCCGGGAGCACCGTGTCGCGCGGGTCCTTGCGGGGCGGCTGGACGACGACGCCGACGATGTCGAGCTGGGTGAAGGCGACGTACGGCTTGACGTAGATGGTGCGGGTGAGGTCGCCGCCGGAGGGGTCGACGCGGGAGACGACGCCGACGGGGACACCGGGCACGAACGGCTTGTCGGCCTGGGAGCCGAAGGTGACGAGGCGGTCGCCCGCCTTCACCTTGGCCTTGCCGTTGAGGAGTTCGACGCGCAACGGGCGGTCGCCCTGGCCGGAGGCGAAGCCGAGTTCGTCGGTGGCCTCCATCCGGGTGCCGACGGTGAAGTCGGGGTCGTTGGCGAGGAGGACCGTCGCGGTGTTCGGGCCGACGGTGGTGACGCGGCCGACGAGTCCGTCGCCGTTGAGGACGGTCATGTCGCGGGTGATGCCGTCGTTGGTGCCGATGTCGATGGTGACGGTCCAGGAGAAGCCCTGGGCCGCTCCTATGGCGATGACCTCGGCGCCCTTGATGCCGTACTGGCCGCCTGCGGCGCTCTTGAGCATCTTGTCGAGCTGGCGCACCCTGCTGCGGTTGCGGTCGCCGCTGCCGAGCGACGCCTTCAGCTCCGCGTTCTCCTTCTCCAGGGCGGCGAGGCGGTCGTGGCGGGACCCGGATGCGCGGACCGCGCTTATGGCGTTGCCGATCGGGTCGACGGCGGTCGACACCCCGTCCTCGATCGGGCCGAAGACGGTGGCCGCGGCACGTCGGGCACCGTCGACCGGTGAGTCCTCCCCGCCGCGGATGTCCACCGTGATCAGCGCGAACGCTACGGCGATCAGCAGCACCAGGAGCAGCCGGCTCTCTCGTGTGTCCCTCACGTGCGGCGGCCGTGCCTTCCTCATAGGAATTCGACAGGAATTGGGGAATTCGGGTAGCCCCTGGGATTCCCTGGGACGGGAACCGGAGGGGCGCTTTGTGGAGCTTATGCCGCAATATCAACGATCCGCCGTACGAGAGGAGATCGTCTCGTACGGCGGAATCGAAGTGTTACGTCATCTGCGGGGCTGGGCGTCGAGCACCTGCTGCAACGCCTCGAACTCCTCGACGCACTTGCCGGAACCGAGCGCCACGCTGTCCAGCGGGTCCTCGGCGATATGGATCGGCATACCGGTCTCACGGCGCAGCCGCTCGTCCAGTCCGCGGAGCAGGGCACCACCGCCGGTGAGGACGATGCCGCGGTCCATGATGTCGCCGGAGAGTTCCGGCGGGCATTTGTCGAGGGTCGTCTTCACGGCATCCACGATGGCGTTGACGGGTTCTTCGATCGCCTTCCGCACTTCCGCGGCGGAGATGACGACGGTCTTGGGCAACCCGGACACCAGGTCCCGGCCGCGGATTTCGGTGTGCTCGTCAGCGTCGAGGTCGTACGCCGAACCGATCGTGATCTTGATCTGTTCGGCTGTCCGCTCACCGAGGAGGAGGCTGTACTCCTTCTTGATGTGCTGGATGATCGCATTGTCCAACTCGTCGCCCGCGACGCGGATGGACTGGGCGGTGACGATGCCGCCGAGGGAGATGACCGCGACCTCCGTGGTGCCGCCGCCGATGTCCACCACCATGTTGCCCGTGGCCTCGTGGACCGGCAGGCCGGAGCCGATGGCCGCGGCCATGGGCTCCTCGATGATGTGCACCTGACGCGCGCCGGCCTGGGAGGACGCCTCGATGACGGCGCGCCGCTCGACACCGGTGATGCCGGAGGGCACGCAGACGACGACCCGGGGCCGGGCGAGATAGCGCCGCTTGTGGATCTTCAGGATGAAGTAGCGGAGCATGCGCTCGGTGATCTCGAAGTCGGCGATCACACCGTCCTTCAGCGGACGTACGGCAACGATGTTGCCGGGTGTCCGGCCGATCATCTTCTTCGCTTCCGCGCCGACCGCGAGGATGCCACCGGTGTTGGTGTTGATCGCGACGACGGACGGCTCGTTCAGTACGATCCCGCGACCCCTGACGTACACCAGCGTGTTGGCGGTCCCGAGGTCGACAGCCATGTCACGGCCGATGAACGACATTGAGTTCCCCATCAGGATTCGTCTGGCCTTCCCTGGTAGAGCGCTGAGGGCTTTTGAGTGCGTTTCAGGGCTTTTCCGGGTCGGCGAAGTGGGTGCTGTGACGTGAAGGCTTACATCGTAGTCTCGCCCGCACGAACACTGCGCGAGGGTCTTCGCCATTGTGGGCATGCGATGCGCCGCCTCGCCTGTGGAGACGAGCCATCGGGGGTGCGCGTTCCCCCGATCGCCACGCATATGCCGTTGAACTGCCGTGTTTTCGGCGGTTCGGCAGGTCGGGCGGGGAGTGGGCCGTGTGGGTGGTGGCCGGATACCGCGGTGGGACAAGGACGGTGGGGGCGAGCGGACGTCACCGCCCCCGCCGCCGCGAAGAGTACTACGCCCGACCGGGGAAGAAGATCTTGACCTCACGCTCGGCCGACTCCTCGGAGTCGGAGGCGTGGATGAGGTTCTCGCGGACGATGACGCCGTAGTCACCACGGATGGACCCGGGCGCCGCGGCGATCGGGTCGGTCGGACCGGCCAGCGCCCGTACGCCCTCGATGACGCGCTCGCCCTCGACGATCAGCGCCACGACCGGACCGGAGGACATGAACTCCACCAGCGGCTCGTAGAACGGCTTGCCCTTGTGCTCGCCGTAGTGCTGCTCCAGGGTCTCCTGGTCCAGTGTCCGCAGTTCCAGCGCGGTGACGCGCCAGCCGGCCTTCCGCTCGATTCGGCTGATGATCTCGCCGGTCAGGCCACGCCGGACGGCGTCGGGCTTGAGGAGAACGAGGGTGCGCTGGCTCACGGTGGTGACTCCTTCATTCACAGGCGTGCGGAGCTCAGAGGCTACAGGGCGGGCCCGACCGGGCGTTACGCAGCGTCAGGAGGCCTGGGCCGCGAACCGCGCCTTCGCCTCGTCGATCTTGCGGCCGAAGTGGACGGACGCCCACCACAGGGCCGCGAACAGCGCGCCCAGGAAGAACATGGTCGGCACGAAGAAGCCGGACAGGATCAGCGCGATCTGCAGCGCCCAGCCCAGTTGGACTCCGCCGGGCCGGGTGACCAGCCCGCACAGCACGACGCACAGGAACATGGCGACACCGCTGACCGTCCAGACCGTCGACATGGCCAGGTCCGGGTCCTTCATGGCGACCAGCCCGGCGAAGCCGATCACGAAGAACTCGCCGATCAGGGTGGAAGCACACAGGGTACGCATGGGTGAGATCAGCCCTTCCCCAGCAGCAGTCGGGCCTCGCCGACGGTGATGACGGAACCGGTGACGAGGACACCGGCGCCCGCGAACTCGCCCTCCTCCTCGGCGAGCGTGATCGCCGCCTCCAGGGCGTCCGGCAGCCTCGGCTCGACCTGGACGCGCTCGTCGCCGAAGACCTCCACCGCGACCGCCGCCAGCTCGTCGGCGTCCATCGCGCGGTGGCTGGAGTTCTGGGTGATCACGACCTCGGCGAAGATCGGCTCGAAGGCCTCCAGGACACCCCGTACGTTCTTGTCGCCGCTCGCGCCCACGACCCCGATGAGCCGGCTGAAGTCGAACGCCTCACCGACCGCCTCGGCCGTGGCCAGCGCGCCCGCCGGATTGTGCGCCGCGTCCAGCACGACGGTCGGGGAGCGCCGTACGACCTCCAGCCGGCCCGGCGACGACACCGACGCGAACGCCTTGCGGACCGTCTCCGCGTCCAGCGGTTCCGGCCGCTGCGACCCGACGCCGAAGAACGCCTCGACGGCGGCCAGGGCGACGGCCGCGTTGTGCGCCTGGTAGGGGCCGTGCAGCGGGAGGTACACCTCGGGGTACTCGCCGCCGAGGCCGCGCAGGGTGAGCATCTGTCCGCCGACGGCGACCTGCCGCGAGACGACCCCGAACTCCAGGCCCTCACGGGCCACGGTCGCGTCGACCTCCACGGCCTTCTTCAGCATCACCTGCGCGGCGTCGACCGGCTGCTGCGCCAGGATCACGGTCGCGTCCTGCTTGATGATCCCGGACTTCTCCACGGCGATCTCGGCGGGCGTCGAGCCCAGCCGGTCCGTGTGGTCCAGGTCGATGGGGGTGATGACGGCGACGTCCCCGTCGATGACGTTGGTGGCGTCCCAGGAACCGCCCATCCCGACCTCGACGACGGCCACGTCGACCGGCGCGTCGGCGAAGGCGGCGTACGCCATGCCGGTGAGCACCTCGAAGAAGGAGAGCCGGTACTCCTGGGAGCCGTCCACCATCTCGACGTACGGCTTGATGTCCTGGTACGTCTCGACGAACCGCTCGGCGGAGATCGGGGCGCCGTCCAGGCTGATGCGCTCGGTGATCGACTGGACGTGCGGGGAGGTGTAGCGGCCGGTACGCAGGTCGAAGGCGCCCAGCAGGGCCTCGACCATGCGGGCGGTGGAGGTCTTGCCGTTGGTGCCGGTGATGTGGATCGAGGGGTACGACCGCTGCGGCTCGCCGAGGACGTCCATCAGCGCGGCGATCCGCTGGACCGACGGCTCCAGCTTGGTCTCGCCCCAGCGGGTCGCGAGGTCGGCCTCGACCTCGCGCAGCGCCTTGTCGACCTCCGGGTCGGCGGGCCGCGACGGTACGTCGGACTGGGGGGCGCCGCCCTGCGCACGCAGGGTGCGGCTGCCGGCCTCGATCACCGCGAGGTCCGGGTCACGGTCCGTCTCGGCGGCGATGATCTCCTCGAAGGGGTCGATCGGGTCGGGCTGCTGCTCACTGCGTTCGCTCACGGGGCCCAGTCTACGGACCGGGCGCCCATGAGCTCGGGGGTACCCGCTGCTGCGCGGCCGCGGGTCGTGGACGGCCGGTCGCGCAGTTCCCCGCGCCCCCTGTGTCCGGCGGTCACACCCTGTTCGGCTGCGGGCAGTCGTGCCGCTGGGGCGGCACGGGTGGGCGCAGGCGGCGCCTCGTGAGCGCCGAGTGGCGCGGCCCGCCCCGGCAAGCGGAAACCCCCGGTGCCCAGGAGCACCGGGGGTCTTCGTTGCCTACCAGCGGTTACGCCTGCGGGAGGCGGTCGAGTTGGGCGGTGATGCGGGTGATGTCCTCGTCTGCCTTGGCGAGGCGGCCGCGGATCTTGTCGACCACCTGGTCCGGGGCCTTCGCGAGGAACGCCTCGTTGCCCAGCTTGGCCGTGGCCTGGGCCTTCTCCTTCTCGGCGGCGGCGAGGTCCTTCGCGAGCCGCTTGCGCTCGGCGGCGACATCGATCACACCGGAGAGGTCCAGCGCGACCTCGGCCCCGGCCACCGGCAGGGTCGCCGTCGCCGAGAAACCCTCGCCCTCGGGCTGGAGGCGGAGCAGCTGGCGGATCGCCGCCTCGTGCGGGGCGAGCGCCGTGCCATCGAGGGTGAGGCGGGCCGGGACGCGCTGGCCGGGCTGGAGACCCTGGTCGGCGCGGAAGCGGCGGACCTCGGTGACGACCTGCTGGACCAGTTCGATCTCCCGCTCGGCGGCGTCGTCGCGGAAACCGCCCGGAGTGTCGGCGCCTGGAACGAAGACCGCCTTCGGCCAGTCGGCGACGACCAGGGACTCACCGCCGGTCAGCGTCGTCCACAGGGTGTCCGTGACGAACGGGACGATCGGGTGCAGCAGCTTCAGGGTGACGTCGAGGACCTCGCCCAGGACCCGCTTGCTGACCTCGGCCGGCTCGCCGCCCGCCTGGAACGTGGTCTTGGACAGCTCCACGTACCAGTCGAAGACCTCGTCCCACGCGAAGTGGTAGAGCGCCTCGCTGAGCTTCGCGAACTGGAAGTCCTCGTAGTACGCGTCGACCTGCTCGATCGTCTCGTCGAGGCGGGTGAGGATCCAGCGGTCGGTCGCCGACAGCTTCGACGCGTCCGGCAGCGGGCCCTCGACCGTCGCGCCGTTCATCAGCGCGAAGCGCGTGGCGTTCCAGATCTTGTTGGCGAAGTTGCGGGAGGCCTGGACCCAGTCCTCGCCGATCGGGACGTCGGTGCCCGGGTTGGCGCCGCGCGCCAGGGTGAAGCGGAGCGCGTCGGAGCCGTACTTGTCCATCCAGTCGAGCGGGTCGACGACGTTGCCGAAGGACTTCGACATCTTCTTACCGCGCTCGTCGCGGACCAGACCGGTCAGCGCGATGGTCTTGAAGGGGACCTCGCCGTCCATCGCGTAGAGGCCGAACATCATCATCCGGGCGACCCAGAAGAAGATGATGTCGTGGCCGGTGAGCAGGACGTCGGTGGAGTAGAACTTCCGCAGGTCCTCGGTCTGTTCGGGCCAGCCGAGCGTGGAGAACGGCCACAGGCCGGAGGAGAACCAGGTGTCGAGGACGTCGGTGTCCTGAGTCCAGCCCTCGCCGGTGGGCGGCTCCTCGTCGGGGCCGACGCAGACCGTCTCGCCGTTCGGGCCGTACCAGACCGGGATGCGGTGGCCCCACCAGAGCTGGCGGGAGATGCACCAGTCGAACATGTTGTCCACCCAGTCGAAGTAGCGCTTCGACATGTCCTCGGGGTGGATCTTGACCCGGCCGTCGCGGACCGCGTCGCCGGCGGCCTTGGCCAGGGGCGCGACCTTGACCCACCACTGCATCGACAGCCGCGGCTCGACGGTCGTCCTGCAGCGGGAGCAGTGGCCGACGGAGTGGAGGTACGGACGCTTCTCGGCGACGATCCGGCCCTGCGACCGCAGGGCGCCGACGACGGCGTCGCGGGCCTCGAAGCGGTCCTGGCCGAGGAAGGGGCCGTGGACGGTGATGACACCGTGCTCGTCCATGATCGTCATGGACGGCAGGTTGTGGCGCTGGCCGATCGCGAAGTCGTTCGGGTCGTGCGCCGGGGTCACCTTGACGGCACCCGTGCCGAACTCCGGGTCGACGTGGGTGTCGGCGACGACCGGGATGGTGCGGTCGGTCAGCGGGAGCTTGATGTGCTTGCCGACGAGGTGCTTGTAGCGCTCGTCGTCGGGGTGGACGGCGACGGCGGTGTCACCGAGCATCGTCTCGGCACGGGTGGTGGCGACGACGAGGCTGTCCTCGCCCTCGCCGTACCGGATGGAGACCAGCTCGCCGGCGTCCTCCTGGTACTCGACCTCGATGTCGGAGATGGCCGTCAGACAGCGGGGGCACCAGTTGATGATGCGCTCGGCGCGGTAGATCAGCTCGTCGTCGTAGAGGCGCTTGAAGATGGTCTGGACAGCCTTGGACAGGCCTTCGTCCATGGTGAACCGCTCGCGGTCCCAGTCGACGCCGTCGCCGAGGCGACGCATCTGGCCGAGGATCTTGCCGCCGTACTCCTGCTTCCACTGCCAGACGCGCTCGACGAACTCCTCGCGGCCCAAGTCGTGGCGGGACTTGCCCTCTTCGGCGAGCTGCTGCTCGACCTTGTTCTGCGTGGCGATACCGGCGTGGTCCATGCCGGGGAGCCACAACGCCTCGTAGCCCTGCATGCGCTTGCGGCGGGTCAGGGCGTCCATGAGGGTGTGCTGGAAGGCGTGGCCGAGGTGCAGGCTGCCGGTGACGTTCGGCGGGGGGATGACGATGGTGTACGCGGGCTTGTCGCTCTTGGCGTCGGCCGCGAAGTAACCCCTCTCTACCCAGCGCTCGTACAGCGTCCCCTCTACATCGGCCGGCGCGTACTGGGTCGGCAGATCGGTGGCGGGCGCTGGAGGCTGCTGCTGAGCGTTCTCGGTCACACGCTCAGTTTAGGGGTGTGAACCTGCTCGGCGAAAACGCCTTACTTCCTGCCTTCTGTCACCCTCGGGCGATAGGGCCGAAGCCCGGCCAGTACCGGATGAGGTAGCGGCTCCGCCGTCGTGGACCACAGTGCTTCCCGCAAGGGAGCGGCAGCATCATCAGCGTCGGCTGGTGCGACGGCGCCGATGGCCCGGTTCCGGGCACTACTACGTGCTTCACGCCTCCGCCCCGCACCAGCACGCGCTTGTGCCTGTTGGTGGAAGCCATGGCGTTCCCGCTGTTCGGACGACCAGCCGGGTTGGGCTCGTAGATACTTCACCTGCATCTTGGTGCCGGGTGAGACCGGGACGAAGGTCCCGTCATTGACGGCGAGGGTGTGGATGTTCACCCCGCCCACCGCGTCCCTGTGCAGCACCAGGGCGCAGTCCGTGTTCACGCAGACGTATGTACGCCCTCGCACTTTGCGGCGGCTCAGGCAGTAGGGGCAGGTCTGCGAGGAGTTCGCTTCGCTGATGTGCTGGATCGGCAGCCCGGTTTTGTAGGCGAGTTGGCGTTCCCGAACCCCGCGCTCCCATGGCGACAGCTGCTGCCGGGTCGAGCGTGAGGCGCGACGCCGCTTCTCTGTGTTCCTCTCGATTCCACGGACATCGCCAACGACGAGTCGCGCCACCACTTGGACCCCCGCGGGAGCTTCCCGCTGGTGTTCCGCCACCAGGTCGCGGATGAACCGGTTGGCCTTCGCGGTGACCTGGTGATGGAAGTCGCGCAGACGACGGTCGGCCTTCGCCTTGAGTTTCCTCCTCGTCTCTGCCAACTTGCCGTGCCGACGCGAGCCGACGCGGCAACGGGAAATCTTGGATTGCAGCCGGGCTGTGCCCTTCTTGCGCGCTTGCTTGGCCGCACGACCGCCGCGCCCGTTGAGCACGAGAGCTTCGTAGCCGCCGTCAGGAGCGACGGTGGCCAATGTCATGGTGTTGATGATGCCTTCGTCTACCGCGATGGTCACCACGCGCACCTCTTCGCCGGTTTGATCTCCCCCTGTCGCCTCGATGCGCTAGGCAGACGGTCATCAAGGGAGCGATAGGAGATGTGTAGCGCCCACCCATGAGCCGCGCTGCTCCAGCACAGTTCCATCTCGCCCCAACGGTCCGGTGTGACCACCAGACCGAGCCTGTCGACGAACTCCGGCACCGGCAACACGATCCGCTCCCGGGACTTACCCAACGACAGGACCAGACGAGCCTGGTCCTTGACCTTCCAGCCGAAATGGGCGGTGAACACAAGGGGCCGGTAGCTCTTCTCCCGCCAGGGGAACTTGACGCCGCTGATCCCTTGCGCCTTGTCCGTCCGCGCCAGGGAGATGGCATCCGCCAGGTCATAGGCAACGGCCTGGGCCGTGTGGGCATGAAGTGGCCGCACCTCTGCCGGCAGAGAGGTGACGTGACGCCGGATGTCTTCCCGACCAAGAGACCGACCCGCCGCCCACTCCTCACGAACCCAGGAAAGCGTGCCCACAGCAGTGCCGAGGCATGGCATGCCGCGTGCGCCCGTTCATGCTCCGCTCGCTTCAGCCAGACCGGAACCACCGCAGTCAGAACCCGCAGCCGAGCGCCAGTGCTCCCCCCGCCCACTCCCCACCCCTCCTCGCACACAGGCTCCAAGGCCGCATGAAAGTACGACCACAACCACCCAACGTCGCGCCGTGGAATCAGGTCACGGGCAAGGCCCCACCTGTAACAGGCGTGTAGTGAAACCCGGGGAGTCGGTAACGGTGTGACCCCCGGTGCGGGGCGCCCATCGAGTTTGCGCCAGGATGTCAGGAACACATAAGCATCTGGAGGGGAACCCAGAACATGAGTCACAACCAGCCGGGCCCGTACGGCGGGCAGCCCCAGCAGCCCGGGCCGTACGGTCAGCCGGGCCCCTACGGCCAGCAGCAGCCGCAGGCCGCCCCCCAGCCCGGCTACGGCTACCCGCAGCAGGCGCCCCCGCAGCAGCCGGGCTACGGGTACCCGCAGGCCCACCAGGGTGTCCCGCCCCAGACTCCGCCCTACGGCCAGCCGCAGGCCCCGTACGGCGGCCAGCCGGGCTACCCGACCGTGGCCCAGCCCCCGGTGGCCCCCGGCGGTGGCGGCAAGAAGGTCGGCATCATCCTGGGCGCGGTCGCCGTGGTCGCGGCGGTCGCGGTCGGCGCGTACTTCGTCTTCGGCGGAGGCGGCAGCGCGGACATCGCGGACGACGGCCCGCACAAGCTGACTGCGCCCGAGACCGTGCTCAGTGAGTACAAGAAGGGCAGCGACTCCGACGACGGGATGACCGACGAGGAGCTGAAGAAGGCCGAGGGCTTCGGCATCAAGAACCCCAAGGACGTCAGCGCCAGTTACCAGGCCGGTGACAAGAACAACCCCTTGTCCGGGAAGGCGATCACGTACGGCGGCGTCTACGGCGAGATCGAGGACCCGGAGAAGGCCGTCGACGGGTTCCTCGCCCTCCAGAAGGAAGAAGCCGAGAAGAACGACGTCACCTTCGTCGGTGAGCCCGAGGAGTACACGCCCGACTCACTGGACGGCGCCATCCTGAAGTGCCAGAAGGCGAAGGGGAAGCTGGACGAGAGTGCCACCGGGAGCGGCGGGCCGAGCGAGATGAACCTCGTCTACTGCGTCTGGGGCGACTACAGCACGCTCGGTTTCGTGATGCCCATGGAGTACGCGGACCTCGCTGCGGGCAAGTCGACGGACCCGAACGAGGCGGCCGACATCACGGCCAAGCTCCGCAAGGAAGTCCGCGTCGCGGCCTGACGACTTCCTCGGACCTGGGAAGGGCACCCCGCTCGGGGGTGCCCTTCCGGCGTATCTGCTTCTCCCGCGCTCATCGCGGATCGGACGCCGGCCGAGCTTCAGGCCAACGTGCAAGCCCTGTTTGCGTGACCGGCCGCCACACCGACGTCCTGCAGCTTGACTATGCAAACGGGATTGAACCCGATGACACTGTGATAACCGCATGCGCTGGTCACCACCGGGCCTACTCGGTACCCCTTGCCCTTGAGGTACTCGACGCAATCGAATGCGTCAGCATGCGCCGTGCCCGCCGTGACCACGGGCATGACCCCCGCCGCCGCGACCACGCTGAGCACTGCCAGGAAACGCCTTGCCTTCAACGTCAGAATCCTTCCGTTCATGGTCTCGGGGTGGTCGGCCCCGAAGCGGACAGAAGATCACTTGAAGTGCCCATGACGCCAGCGAATACATGGCGCCTGGCCGGATCTCGTCGCAGAACAACGCAAGAGGGCACCCGAGGCGATGCTTCGGGTGCCCTCTTCTGTACGTGCCCGGCGGTTACGCCGTCTTCTGCTCGCCCGATCCCCGGCCGCGTGCGTCCCTCGGGATCAGGGTCGGGTTGACGTTGGAGTGGACCACGTCCGCTGTGATGACCACGCGGGCCACGTCCTTGCGGGACGGGACCTCGTACATGACCGACATCAGGACCTCCTCCATGATGGCGCGCAGGCCGCGCGCGCCCGTCTGGCGGAGGATGGCCTGGTCGGCGATGGCCTCCAGGGCCTCGCGCTCGAAGTCGAGCTCCACACCGTCGAGTTCGAAGAGGCGCTGGTACTGCTTCACCAGCGCGTTGCGCGGCTCGACCAGGATCTGCAGGAGCGCCTCGCGGTCCAGGTTGTGGACCGAGGTGATGACGGGCAGACGGCCGATGAACTCGGGGATCATGCCGAACTTGACCAGGTCCTCGGGCATGACGTCCTCGAACTGGTCCTTGGACTCCAGCTCCCGCTTCGAGCGGATCGTCGCGCCGAAGCCGATGCCCTTGGCGCCCGCCCGCGACTCGATGATCTTCTCCAGGCCGGCGAACGCACCGCCCACGATGAACAGGACGTTCGTCGTGTCGATCTGGATGAATTCCTGGTGCGGGTGCTTGCGGCCGCCCTGGGGCGGGACCGAGGCCGTGGTGCCTTCGAGGATCTTGAGCAGGGCCTGCTGCACACCCTCGCCGCTCACGTCCCGCGTGATCGACGGGTTTTCACTCTTCCGCGCGACCTTGTCGATCTCATCGATGTAGATGATGCCGGTCTCGGCCTTCTTGACGTCGTAGTCGGCCGCCTGGATGAGCTTCAGGAGGATGTTCTCGACGTCCTCGCCCACATAGCCGGCCTCCGTCAGCGCCGTCGCGTCCGCGATGGCGAACGGGACGTTCAGCATGCGGGCCAGCGTCTGGGCGAGCAGGGTCTTGCCGGAGCCGGTGGGACCGAGCAGCAGGATGTTGGACTTCGCCAACTCGATGGCGTCCTCGCGGCTTTGACCGCCGCCGTTCTCGCCGGCCTGGACGCGCTTGTAGTGGTTGTACACCGCGACCGACAGGGCCTTCTTGGCGGCCTCCTGGCCGACCACGTACCCCTCGAGGAACTCGTAGATCTCGCGGGGCTTCGGGAGCTCCTCCCAGCGGACCTCACTGGTCTCCGCGAGTTCTTCCTCGATGATCTCGTTGCAGAGGTCGATGCACTCGTCGCAGATGTACACACCGGGCCCTGCGATGAGCTTCTTGACCTGCTTCTGGCTCTTGCCGCAGAACGAGCACTTGAGCAGATCGCCGCCGTCACCGATGCGTGCCACGGTGTGCTTCCCCTTCGCCTGGGAGACGACTGGACGATTGGAATCCAGCGGCTCCTGGTGCTGCCTTATGTCGACGGTACCTTGCCGGGCCCCCCGTTCGGGCCCCCCTTGGCACGGTTCGCTTTGACGTGCACCTTGTCGTGCACTGGGTCAAACGGTGCCAACCATGCCAAGGGGCGGCGAACAATACAGGCTTTCCGCCGTCAGCGGACGTCCGCGTTGTTCATCTTCCGCGTCGAGATGATCTGGTCGATCAGACCGTACGAGAGCGCGTCCTCGGCCGTGAGGATCTTGTCGCGCTCGATGTCCTCGCGGATCTTCTCGATCGGCGTGGTGGAGTGCTTGGCCAGCATCTCCTCCAGCTGCGCACGCATCCGGAGGATCTCGTTGGCGGCGATCTCCAGGTCGGAGACCTGACCGCGGCCGGTCTCGCTGTACGGCTGGTGGATCAGCACCCGCGCGTTCGGCAGCGCCATGCGCTTGCCGGGCGTACCGGCGGCCAGCAGGATCGCCGCGGCGGAGGCCGCCTGGCCCATGCAGACCGTCTGGATGTCCGGCTTCACGAACTGCATCGTGTCGTAGATCGCGGTGAGCGCCGTGAAGGAGCCGCCGGGGCTGTTGATGTAGACCGAGATGTCACGGTCGGGGTCCATCGACTCCAGGCACAGCAGCTGCGCCATGACGTCGTTGGCGGAGGCGTCGTCGATCTGGACGCCGAGGAAGATCACCCGCTCCTCGAAGAGCTTCGCGTACGGGTCGTACTCGCGGATGCCCTGCGAGGTGCGCTCGACGAAGCGCGGGATCACATAGCGGGACTCGGCCGTGGGGCCGGTGTACTGGGAGCTCGCACGGTCGTAGAGGTCGCGGCCGGGAAAGTCGTTCACTGTGGGTCTCCTGGAAGCCTGAGAGGGGCTGAGGCGGTCGGCTGGGGCTTTCGGGGGGTGCGGGTCGGCTGCCGCCGGGCTGCGCGCCGTCGTACGTCCGTGACGGCCGTCGTACGGCCGCTGTACGCCCCGTACGGGGCCCGGAGCCGGTCCTTCCGCCGCAGGCCCTCCTACGGGCTCCTGCGGCGTCCGGACGCGGCCGGGCTCGCGTACGGCGACGCGCGGCGCGGCGGGTGCCGTTACGCCTGCCCGGCCCCGGTGCCGCCGCCGCCCGGCATGCCGGCGGCCGTGGCGATGACGTCGTCGATGAGGCCGTACTCCTTGGCCTCGAAGGCGTCGAACCAGCGGTCGCGGTCCGAGTCGCGGGTGATCTGCTCGACCGACTGGCCGGTGTGCTGCGACGTGAGCTCGGCCATGCGCTTCTTGGTGTGCAGCAGCCGCTCGGCATGGATCTTGATGTCCGAGGCCGAGCCGGCGAGGCCGGCGGAGGGCTGGTGGATCAGGATCTCGGCGTTCGGCAGCGCGAAGCGCTTGCCGGGGGTGCCCGCGCTGAGGAGGAACTGACCCATCGAGGCCGCGAGGCCCATGGCGATGGTCACCACGTCGTTCTTGATGTACTGCATGGTGTCGTAGATCGCCATGCCGGCCGTGATCGAACCGCCCGGGCTGTTGATGTACAGGTAAATGTCCTTGTCCGGGTCGGCGGCAAGGAGCAGCAGCTGTGCGGTGATCTTGTTCGCGATGTCGTCGTCGACCGGCTGGCCGAGGAAGATGATCCGCTCGTTGAGCAGCCGGTTGTAGACATGGTCGCCGAGGCCACCGCCGATGGAAGGTTCGCCGGCGGCGGAGGGCATCAGATTCGTCACGTATCCACCTGCTCGTCTTACGACGGCGCCGGGCCGTCTCACGTTTCCCTGCGGGGGCCTCCGGCGGTTTCGCCGAGTGCTCCGGCCCCGTATTCATGGACCCTAACGCGGAGGCTCCGCCGGGGAATCCCGCAAAGGGAACTGTTCGCTGTCAGCGCATGCGCTCCGCTGCGGGAACAGGGGCGCCGTGTCACCCCCGGCCCCCTGGGGCGGCTGCCCTGCCGTACGCGAAGAGGCCCCGGAGCACGTGCTCCGGGGCCTCTTCGTGCGGATCAGAGGGGGTACGAGGCTCAGGCCTCGTTCTTCTCCTCGGCGGAGCCCTCGGCCGCGGCCGGGGCCTCCTCCGTGGCCTCGGCGGAGCCCTCCGTGGTCTCGTCCTCGTCCTCGTCGTCGAGGTCGACGAGCTCGCCGTTGGTGTCCTTGACCGTGGACGCCTCGACGACCAGGGCCAGGGCCTTGCCGCGGGCGACCTCGCCGACCAGGAGCTGGACCTGGTTGTTCTGGACGACGGCCTGGGCGAACTGGTCGGGGGACATGCCGGAGGAGGCCGCGCGCCGCATGAGGTGCTCGGTGAGCTCCTCCTGGTTGACGTTCAGCTTCTCCTTGGCGACCAGCTCGTCGAGGACGAACTGGGTCTTGATGCCCTTGACGGCCGCTTCCTTGGTCTCGGCGTCGAACTCCTCGACCGTCTTGCCCTGGATCTCGAGGTACTTCTCGAGGTCGAGGCCCATCTGGCCGAGCTGGTGGTGCTCCAGGTTGTGCTTGCGGGTGTTGATCTCGTCCTCGAGCAGCTTCTCGGGGACGGGCACCTCGACGAGCTCCAGCAGCTTCTCCAGGACGCGCTCCTGGGCCTGCGTGGCCTGGTCGTACTGCTTCATGTTCTCCAGGCGCTTGCGGCTGTCCGCGCGCAGCTCCTCGAGGGTGTCGAACTCGGAGGCGAGCTGAGCGAACTCGTCGTCCAGCTCCGGCAGCTCACGGGCTGCGACCTGGGTGACCTTGACGGTGACCTCGGCCTCCTTGCCCGCCGCCGAGCCGCCCTTCAGCTCGGAGGTGAAGGTGGCCTCGGCCCCGGGCTCCAGGCCCTTCACGGCGTCGTCGATGCCGTCGAGCAGCTCGCCCGAGCCGATCGTGTAGGAGACGCCCTCGGCGACGCCGTCCTCCAGGACCTCGCCGTCGACCTTGGCCTGCAGGTCGATCGTGACGACGTCGCCGTCCTCGGCGGCCCGCTCGACCGGGGAGGTCGAGGCGAAGCGCTCACGGAGCTGCTCGACCGCCTTGTCGATGTCCTCGTCGGTGACCTCGACGGCGTCGACCTCGACCTCGATGCCGGAGAAGTCCGGGATCTCGATGGTCGGGCGGACGTCGACCTCGGCGGTGAAGTTCAGCGTCTCGCCGTCCTTCAGCTCCGTGATGTCGACCTCGGGCTGGCCGAGGACGTTGAGCTCGGCCTCGTTGACCGCCTCGGTGTAGAACTTCGGAAGCGCGTCGTTGACAGCCTCCTCCAGCACGGCGCCGCGACCGAACCGCTGGTCGATGACCCGGGCCGGGATCTTGCCCTTGCGGAAGCCCTTCACCGTGACCTGCTGGTTGATCTTCTTGTACGCCGCGTCGAGGCTGTCCTTGAGCTCCTCGAAGGGCACCTCGACAGTGAGCCGAACCCGAGTCGGGTTCAGGGTCTCCACGGCGCTCTTCACGGTTCGGTCTCCTTGTGGCTGACTTCTTGGGGTTCTGCTGGGCCCCCTGCCGGATCCGGCAGAGCCTCAGCGGATTCGCGGCCCTTGAGAGACGTGAGAGTGCAGACACACGGGCGCGCAGCTTGCATAGTAACCGCAGGCGGTACACGCCCCAAAAGGTGATCTTGAGACACCGGGTGCCCCGCGGGTCGTGCCCTGGCAGGCCCCGGCCGGTCGGCCCGGCGGGTTCCGGCTGGTGGTCGGGGTGGCGGGATTTGAACCCACGGCCTTCCGCTCCCAAAGCGGACGCGCTACCAAGCTGCGCCACACCCCGTCTGGTGCGACACGTAGGGTACATGTCCCGGGCCAGGGGAGCCGCCGTATTTGCCGAGTACGCGGGCGCGTGCGCGGGCGGGCGCGCGGGGCGGGCCGGAAGGGGTGTGCGGCGAGGGCGCCCGACCCGCTACGATGCCTTCAGTGCCGCGGTCTCCCGACCTGCGGCGCGACCTGTGCGGGCGTAGCTCAATGGTAGAGCCCTAGTCTTCCAAACTAGCTACGCGGGTTCGATTCCCGTCGCCCGCTCCACCGGCCTCCGGCCCGGTTTCGAGGGACTTCCTCGGAGCCGGGCCGGAGGTCTTTTCGCGCGTCATGCGCGACGGCGGCGCCGTCGCGGCGCCTCGCTAGAACTGGATCGAGTTGATCGTTTCCGCTATCGAGTTCAGGAAGCGTTGGATGTCGTCGGCCATGCCGGTGGAGGCGAGGAAGAAGCCGAAGAGGATGGCGACGACGGCCGGGCCGGCTTTGATCGTCCCGCCTCTCATCAGGACGATGAGGATGATCCCCAGCAACAGAACCACTGACAGCGAAATGGCCACAACAGATCACACCCTCGGTCGGTCCGCACTCCCGGCCCGGGGCGCCGACCCCACGCGCACCCCGCCAGAACCATCGTGCCACCAACCTGGCCGTCCTATGCGGCAGGTGAGGCAACGTCGGCCACAGTGACGCGGATCCGCGGGCGCGCCCACGACCGGCGAGAGGGTGCCGGGAGTGAATTCACGGTGATCGTTTCCGTGCACACACATCCCGTTCGCAGGTAATTCGAATTGTTGCCACAGACACATCAAGGGCGGTGCGGAGAACGGGAATTAACCGGACATTCCGCCGGAGTCGCCCGAGCATGTTATGCACCGTTTAGTCCGGATGTATACGGACAGAAGGGTCCTGTGTCATGTCACTTCGGTGCACGGACAGTGACGCTCTGACTGACGCTCACTTCGCCGAATCCCGGGTACCCGGAGAGGACACGCACTCACCAATACGGGATTAACGTCGATGGTTTTACTGACTCGCACAGACAACGCTAGGGTGCCTCAGATGTTCACCGCTGCCTCGTCCCCCCCTTGCGCAGCGAGTGCTCGGACCGGCCCGCGTCGTTCACGGCGGGAGGGTCTGTGACGAACTCGCTGCGACCGCATGGCCACACCAGCGCGCCGCTCCCCCCGGCCCAGTCGTCGGCGGACGGAGTGCCGAGTCCGCGCTCGCTGAAGTCCTCGTCCCCCCACCCGGCCACGAGCGCCGCGTCCCCGGACACCAGACCGGCCAGACAACGCGACGCGTTCTTCGACAACGCCAAGTACCTGGCCATCGTGCTCGTCGCGATGGGCCACGCCTGGGAGCCGCTGACCGACCACAGTCGCGCCGCCGAGGCGCTGTACATGGTCGTCTACACCTTCCACATGCCGGCGTTCATCATCATCTCCGGCTATTTCTCCCGCAGTTTCGACATGCGTCCCGACCGGCTGCGGCGGCTGGTCACCGGCATAGCGGTGCCGTACGTGCTGTTCGAGATCGCGTACTCGGTCTTCAAGCGGTACGCCGACGACGACCCGTCGCACCCGATCAGCCTGCTGGACCCCTGGTACCTCACCTGGTTCCTGATCGCGCTGTTCGTCTGGCGGCTGACGACGCCGCTGTGGAAGGTCGTGCGCTGGCCGGTGCCGCTCGCGCTCGCCATCGCGGCGCTCGCCTCCGTGTCGCCGGACATCGGTGACGACCTCGACCTCCAGCGCGTCCTGCAGTTCCTGCCGTTCTTCGTGGTGGGTCTGTTCATGAAGCCGGCGCACTTCCAGTTCATGCGCCGCCGTGAGGTGCGGATCCTGTCCGTGCCGGTGCTGGCGAGCGCGCTGGCGATGGCGTACTGGCTGGGCCCGGACATGAACTCGGCCTGGTTCTACCACCGGGACAGCGCCCAGGAGCTGGGTGCGCCGTGGTGGGCCGGTGTCGTGATGACCTTCGCACTGTTCGGCTGCTCCATGGTGCTGACCACGTGCTTCTTCGCCTGGGTCCCCCGGCGCAAGATGTGGTTCACCGTGCTCGGCGCGGGCACCCTGTACGGCTATCTGCTGCACGGGTTCCTCGCGAAGGGCTCGCGCTTCTGGGACTGGTACGACCTCAACGCGTGGATCTACCAGCCGCTCGGCGAGCTGTTCGTAACCTTCTTCGCGGCCGCCGTCATCACCGTGCTGTGCACGCCGCCGGTGCAGCGGATGTTCCGGTTCGCGATGGAGCCGAAGATGGAGTGGGCCTTCAAGCGGGACGCGACCGAGCTGGCCCGCGAGCGCGGGAAGGCCGGCGCGAGGACCTGACTCTCAGCCGTCCTGCTCGTCCCCGACCTCCTCGGTCGCCGGTTCGTCCGGCAGGCCGAGGAGGTTTCGCATGCGGGCGTACTTGTGGGTCAGCCGGGCCCGGGTGAACTCGTCGAGGACGGCCAGGCGGGCCGGGTTCGCGTTGTGGGCGAGGTCGGACTGTTTGACGAGGACAGCGCCCGGGGTGGCGAGGATGCGCGCGGCGTACGCCTCCGGGGCCTCTCCGGGGCGCTTGGTGAGGGCCAGCACGATGTTCTTCGTACGGGCGGTCAGGGGGGCCTCGGCGAGCCAGTCCTCGGTGAGGGCCTCGTCCTCGATGGCGTCGTGCAGCCAGGCCGCGGCGATCTGGTCCTCGTCACCGCCGCGGGCGGCCACACCGTGGGCGACCGCCTGGAGGTGCTCGGCGTAGGGGCGGCCCGCCTTGTCGGTCTGGGCGGCGTGGGCGCCGCGGGCGATGGCTTCGATGTCCGCGAGGGAGAGGGGCATGAGGTGGGCTCCTGTGGTGTGTCGAGCGAGCGGGATCCCGGTGGCCGGTTCGCCCGGTCCCGCGGCCCCTGGTGGCCGGTTCGCCCGGTCCCCGCGCCCCTCGGGGGGCGCGCCCTGTCACTTCGGGGCCGTGGGGCCCTCTCGGCAGATCAGGAGCAGGGCCCGGTCGTCGTTGACGTCCTTGGCCACCGCTTCGATGAGGTGCCAGGCGGCGCCGTGGAAGCCGCCGGGGACGTAGCGGTCGGCCTCGCCGGTGAGGCGGTCGATGCCCTCGACTATGTCGCGGTCGGAGGTCTCGACGAGGCCGTCGGTGAACAGCATGAGGACGTCGCCGGGGCGCAGCGAGCCCTTCACGGGGTCGAACTGGGCGCCGTCGTAGACGCCGAGGAGCGGGCCCTCGGCTGCCTTCTCCTCCCAGCGGCCGGTGCCGGCGCTGAGCTGGAGGCCGGGCGGGTGGCCCGCGGAGAAGAGTTCGTAGTCGCCGGAGTCGAGGTCGAGGACGAGGTGGATGGAGGTCGCGAAGCCCTCGTCCCAGTCCTGGCGGAGGAGGTAGCCGTTCGCCGCCGGGAGGAACGCGTGCGGTGGGAGCGATCCCAGCAGGCCGCCGAAGGCGCCGGAGAGGAGGAGGGCGCGGGAGCCGGCGTCCATGCCCTTGCCGGAGACGTCGGTGAGGACGACTTCGAGGGTGCGGCCGCCGTTGGTGCGGGCCGCGACGACGAAGTCACCGGAGAACGACTGGCCGCCGGCGGGGCGCAGCGCCATCTCGCGGTGCCAGCCGGCGGGCAGCTGCGGCAACTTGCTCTGCACCCGGATGCGTTCACGGAGGTCGAAGAGCATGGTGCCGCCGCGTCGCCAGGGGACGCCGACGCGGCTGCGGAACTGGGCGATGAGCAGGCCGAAGAAACCGCAGGCGGCGACCACGAGCACGATGCCGGGTGTCACTCTCGCCGGGCCCTCGGTGTAGGGGCCGAGCTTCACGGACTCGATGATCAGCGCGGTCGCGGCGGCGGCGTACAGGCCGAGCAGGCTGGCGGGACGCAGCAGGAGCCCGCCCGCGACGATGGGCAGGACGAGCGCGGCGGGCGAGAACCACACCGGGTCGATCATGGTGAGCATCGCGATGAGCGGGATCATCAGCAGCAGACCGGCCAGGGCGACCCAGTCGGAGCCGTCGCCCCGGAAGTAGTCGACGGCGGATTTGCGCACGCCGGTGCGGACCCGGTGAACCAGCTTCTTCATCCGGGCCGTGAACGTATCGGCCGCCGCGCGCCGCTCTCGTCCTGCTGCCATTGTTCGGGACCTTATCCATCGGACCAGCCCCTGTGCACAGGAGGTCCTACTTGTCCCCCTTCCGAGGGCCGGTTCACGACGAATCTCACACAGATCTCACACGGGAGCCGTCCTGCGGCCCCCGCGCGGCACCTGTGAAGGATCCCACGATGTCCCCGTGCGGCATGGGGAAATTAACTCGCTCGTAACGAAGGGCGCTGCTACGCATGGCACATGACGACTGAGCTGCGGGCGCTGGGCAAGGACGACTGGAATGTCTGGTACGCGAACCTTCTGCGGGCCTTCGGGGGGATGCGGGCTGCGGCCGAGGAGCGCGACCTCGACGAGTCGCTCCTCGACTACGGCCGTGCGCTCGGCGCCTGGGACGGCGGCCAATGCGTGGGAACGGCCGGGGCGTTCGACTTCCGGATCACCGTTCCCGGTGGTGCGGCCGTCCCCGCGGCGGGCGTGACGATGGTGGGTGTCGCGGCCACGCACCGGCGGCGCGGGGTGCTGACGTCCATGATGCGGCGGCAGTTGGCGGATGTCCGCTCGTGGGGCGAGCCGCTGGCCGTGCTGGTCGCGTCGGAGCCGGCGATCTACGGCCGGTTCGGGTACGGCGTCGCCACGCATCGGCTCGGTGTCGAGGTCGACACCACGCGGGTCCGGCTGTCCGTACCGTCCGGCACCGACGACGTACGGCTGCGGTACGCCGACCCGGCCGAGGCCCTCGACGCCTGTGAGGCGGTGTACGCGCGCCGGGTGCCGGAGCGGCCGGGGATGCTGGTGCGGCGGCCGGGCTGGGAGCAGGTGGAACTGCTCGACACGGACCGGCACCGGGCGGGCGGCTCGCCGTTGCAGTGCGTGGTGGCGGAGCGGGACGGGGACGAGGGGCTCGTCGGGTACGCGCGGTTCCGGGTCAAACCGGACTGGGGGCCGGGCGGGGCCGCGGGGGTCGTCCGGCTGAGCGCGCTGGAGGCGGTGGATCCGGCCGCGCACGCCGCGTTGTGGCGGTTCCTCCTCGACATCGATCTGACGTCGTCGGTCGTCGCGTACCGGCGGCCCGTGGACGAGCCGTGGCTGCACATGGTGTCGGACGTCCGGCGGTGCGGGCTGCGGGTGCAGGACGATCTGCATGTACGACTCGTGGACGTCGGGGCGGCGTTGGGGGCACGGACCTATCAGGCCCCGGTGGACCTGGTGTTGGAGGTCGAGGACGCCTTCTGCCCCTGGAACGAGGGGCGTTGGCGGCTGGTCGGCGACGCGCGGGGGGCGAGTTGCGAGCGGACCGAGCGGGCCGCCGATCTCGCTCTCTCCGTACGGGAGTTGGCGTCGGCCTATCTGGGCGGGGTGAGCCTCGCGTCGCTGGGTGCGGCCGGGCGCGTGTGGGAGCTGCGGCCGGGGGCGCTCGCGGAGGCGTCCGTCGGATTCTGCTCGTCGACCGCGGCGCCCTGGTTGCCGCACTCGTTCTGAGGTCGGGCGCCCTTCTGCGGAGTCAGCGGTGCTGGCAGGTGGGGCACCAGAAGAGGTTGCGGGCGGCGAGATCGGCGGTGCGGATCTCGCCGCCACAGATGTGGCAGGGCAGGTGAGCCCTGCGGTACACGTACACCTCGCCGCCATGGTCGTCGACACGGGGCGGGCGGCCCATGGCCTCCGGGGTGTGTTCCGGGCGGACGCTGTCGATGCGGTTGTTGCGGACGCCCTCGCGCATGAGGGCGACGAGGTCGGCCCAGATCGCGTCCCACTCCGCCGCGGTGATGTCCCGGCCGGCGCGGTAGGGGTCGATGGCGTGCCGGAACAGGACCTCGGCGCGGTAGACGTTGCCGACGCCCGCGATGATCTTCTGGTCCATGAGGAGCGCGGCGATCGTCGTACGGCTGCGGGAGATCCGGGCGTACGCGAGGGCCGGGTCGGCGTCCGGGCGCAGCGGGTCCGGGCCGAGGCGGGCATGGACGGCCTGCTTCTCGGCGTCTGTGATCAGCGCGCAGGTCGTGGGGCCGCGGAGGTCCACGTACGACATGTCGTTGCGCAGGCGGAGGCGGACGGTGTCGGTCGGCGGGGGCGCCGGCGTGGGGCCGAGGTCGACCTTGCCGAAGAGGCCGAGGTGGATGTGGACCCAGTCCTCCGCGTCGGGGGCGCCGAAGTGGAGGAAGAGGTGCTTGCCGTGGGCTTCGGCGGCTGTGAGGGGGGTGCCGTCGAGGAGGGCGGCGGCGTCGGCGAACTTGCCCTGGGGGCTGGTGACGTGGATGGCCGTGCCGTTGCCGAAGCGGGAGAGGTAGTCCTCGGCCAGGCGATGAATCGTGTGGCCTTCCGGCACGGGGCCCTCCGG
>NZ_LIRK01000178.1 GCF_001419765.1 Streptomyces torulosus | reverse complement strand
CGCAGTTCCCCGCGCCCCTTTTGCGGGCTGCGCCCCCTCAGGCCGGCGCGGCACCCTCAGGGCCGGTCGGGTCTCATCGTCGCTCCGATGCCCGTCAGGACCGCCTCCAGGCCCTCCTCGAAGCCCCGTTCATGGTCCTGGAAGATCTCCCAGCCGGCCTCCGCCGCCAGGGGGAACGCCTCCAGGCGCTCGGCGCGCGCCGTGAGGTCGTAGCCCTCCGTGCCGGCGGCCGGGTCCGGGCCCATCGCCTGTTCCTCGATGACGTAGCCGATCGTGTAGCTGTACGCCGTCAGCCAGGCCCGCGCGGCTCCCGCCGGGGTGAAGCCCGCCGCCGTGAGCATCCGCAGGTGCGCCTCCATGGGCTCCGCGTACGACAGGTCGGTGAAGCGGGTCCCGCTGTACACCTTCGCGCCGTCGCGGTAGCGCAGCAGATGCTCCCGCATCCCCCGCATCCGCGCCCGTAGCCCCTCCTGCCAGTCGGCGCCCTCCTCCCCGGCCGGCGACAGTCGCGCCCAGTCCGCCGCCATCCGGCGGACCATCTCGGTCGCCATCTCGTCGAGCAGGTCCTGCTTGTTCTTGAAGTGCCAGTACAGCGCGGGTGCCTGGACGTCGAGTTCCTTGGCGATCGCCCGGAGGCTCAGCCCTTCCAGACCGACCTCGTTCAGCAACCGCAGGGCCGTCTCGGCGACCTGCTTCTTGTCCAGCTTCGGGGATTTCCTGGAAACCACGTTGACAGCTTAACGGCGTTAAGCGCATGCTGTCGCCCGTCGGAACTTAACACCGTTAAGGAGAGGTTCTCGGATGAGTACAGACACGCACACCACGGACGTCCTGATCGTCGGCGCGGGCCCCACCGGTCTCGCCCTCGCCGTCGACCTCACCCGGCGCGGCGTCCGCGCCCTGCTCGTGGAGCGGGCCGGTGCCCTGTTCCCGGGGTCGCGCGGCAAGGGCATGCAGCCGCGCACGCTGGAGGTCATGGACGACCTCGGCGTGCTGGACGCGATCCACGCCGCCGGCGGCCCCGCGCCCGTCGGGATGATCTGGAGCCTCGGGCGCCGGCAGGGCGAGCACCGGATGTTCGACGAGGTGGAGACGACCGAGGCCGAGCCTTATGCGGGACCCTGGCTGATCCCGCAGTGGCGTACGCAGGAGATCCTGCTGGCCCGGCTGCGAGAGCTGGGCGGTGACGTGGTGTTCGACCGTGAGCTGGTGGGGCTGGTCCAGGACGCCGACGGCGTCACGGCGTCCTTCGCCCGGGGCCCCGAGGTCCGCGCCCGCTACGCCGTCGCCGCCGACGGGGGCCGGTCCACCGTCCGCCGCCTCCTCGGCATCGGCATGACCGGCGAGACCGTCGACCCGGCCCCGACCCTGGTCGCGGACGTGCGCATCCCGGCCCTGGACCGCGACCACTGGCATGTGTTCCCGCCCGCGGCCGCCCCGGAGGACGCCCACGGCACGGTGCCCGCGGGGGCGGCGCGGCCCGCCCGGTCCGACTCCCTGACCAGCGGCTTCCTGGCGATCTGCCCGCTCCCCGGCACCGACGACTTCCAGTTGGTCGCCAACTTCCCCGGCGCCGAGGCCGTGGTGGACCTCTCCGCCGACGGCATCCGCAAGGTGGTCGCCGCCCGCTCGCACCTCGCGCCCGGGGATGTGACCCAGGTGCGCTGGGCGTCGGACTTCCGGCCCCGAGCCGCGCTCGCCGACCGCTTCCGCGCGGGCCGCGTGTTCCTCGCCGGGGACGCGGCGCACGTCCACTCGCCCGCCGGGGGCCAGGGCCTCAACACCAGCGTGCAGGACGCCTACAACCTGGGATGGAAGCTGGGCGCGGTGCTGCGGGACGGCGCGGACGCGACGCTGCTGGACACCTACGAGGAGGAGCGGCGCCCGGTGGCGGCGGACGTCCTGGGCCTGTCCACGCGGGTCCACCGGGGCGAGGAGCGCCGGGGCCGCGCCACCCGCCAGCTCGACCTCGGCTACCGGGGCGCCTCCCTCTGCGTGGACACCCGCGAGAACCTGCCCCCGGAGGCCCTCCGCGCCGGGGACCGCGCGCCCGACGGACGGCGCGGCGGCGTACGTCTCTTCGACGCCTTCCGCGGGCCGCACTGGACGCTGCTCACGGTCGGCACCGAGGCCGCGGACCTCCCGGAGCTGCGGGACGTGCGGCGGGTCAGCATCCCGGCCTACGAGGCGTACGGCACCGGAGTCTTCCTGGTCCGCCCCGACGGCTACGTCGGCTGGGCGGGCGGGACGGCGAGCGACCTGCGCCGGTACGCGGCCCGCGTGGGCCTCGCCGAGGCCACGCCGTGAGCTGCCGGACGCCGACCGCCGTGGACTGCCGGACGCCGCTCGCCGCCCTGACCTGCTACGCGCCGCTCGCCAACGACAGCTTGACGGCGAAGCCGAGGAACAGCGCTCCCGCCGCCGAGGTCGCCCCGGCCGACAGCCGCTTCCGGCGGCGGAACGCGGCGGCCAGCTTGGTCCCGCCGAATATCAGCGCGGTCAGATACAGCACGCTCGCGAGCTGGGCGAAGGCGCCGAGCACCACGAAGGAGAGGGCGGGGTAGGCGTACGCCGGGTCCACGAACTGCACGAAGAAGGCGACGAAGAACAGGATCGCCTTGGGGTTGAGCAGGCTGATGACCACCGCCCGCCGGAACGGCCGCTCTCCTTCCACGGCCTCCCCGCCCGCCACCTCGGCCACCGTCTGCCGGCGGCTGCGCCACATGCCCCACGCGGCCCGCAGCATGCCGACCGCGAGCCACGTCAGATAGCCGGCGCCCGCGTACTTCACGATCCCGAACAGCACGGCGTTGGCCTGCAGCAGCGAGGCCACCCCCGCCGCCGACAGGGTCATGAGCACGGCGTCCCCGCACCACACGCCCGCCGCGGCCCGGTACCCCGTCCGTATCCCCCGCCGGGCGGCGACGGACAGCACGTACAGGGAGTTGGGGCCGGGCAACAGGACGATCAGGACGAGGCCCGCCAGATAGGTGGGAAGGTCGACGACTCCGAACATGGGCCGCATTCTGGCACGGGGGTACGACAATCCGCCCCGGAGTCCGGAAGGCGAACGCCCCTGTCAGAAGGCGTCGGACGGCACGTACGTGCCCCACACGTCGCGGAGCGCGTTGCAGACCTCGCCCACCGTGGCGCGGGCCTTCAGCGCCTCCCGCATCGGGTAGAGGACGTTGTCGGTGCCCTCGGCGGCCTTCTTCAGGTCGGCGAGGGCGCTGTCGACGGCCGTCTGGTCCCGCTCGGCGCGCAGCTTCGCGAGGCGCTGCGCCTGCTGGGCCTCGATGGCGGGGTCGACGCGCAGCGGCTCGTAGGGCTCCTCCTCGTCGAGCTGGAAGCGGTTGACGCCGACGACGACGCGCTCGCCGGAGTCGGTCTCCTGCGCGATCCGGTAGGCGCTGCGCTCGATCTCGTTCTTCTGGAAGCCGTGCTCGATCGCGGAGACCGCGCCGCCGAGGTCCTCGACCTTCCGCATCAGCTCGACCGCGGCGGCCTCGACGTCGTCGGTCATCTTCTCGATGACGTAGGAGCCCGCGAAGGGGTCGACGGTCGCGGTCACGTCCGTCTCGTAGGCCAGGACCTGCTGGGTGCGCAGGGCCAGGCGGGCCGACTTGTCGGTGGGCAGCGCGATGGCCTCGTCGAAGGAGTTGGTGTGCAGCGACTGCGTGCCGCCCAGCACGGCGGCCAGGCCCTGCACCGCCACGCGCACGAGGTTCACCTCGGGCTGCTGGGCGGTCAGCTGGACGCCCGCGGTCTGCGTGTGGAAGCGCAGCATCAGCGACTTGGGGTTCTTCGCCCCGAACTCGTCCTTCATCACCCGCGCCCAGATCCGGCGCGCGGCACGGAACTTGGCGACCTCCTCCAGGATCGTCGTCCGGGCGACGAAGAAGAACGACAGCCGGGGTGCGAAGTCGTCGACGTCCATGCCGGCCGCGACCGCCGTGCGCACGTACTCGATGCCGTCGGCGAGGGTGAACGCGATCTCCTGCGCGGGCGAGGCACCGGCCTCGGCCATGTGGTAGCCGGAGATCGAGATGGTGTTCCACTTCGGGATCTCGGCCTTGCAGTACTTGAAGATGTCCGCGATCAGCCGCAGCGAGGGCTTGGGCGGGAAGATGTACGTGCCGCGGGCGATGTACTCCTTCAGCACGTCGTTCTGGATCGTGCCGGTCAGCTGGTCGGCGCTGACGCCCTGCTCCTCGGCGACGAGTTGGTACAGCAGGAGCAGCAGCGAGGCGGGGGCGTTGATCGTCATCGACGTGGAGACCTTGTCCAACGGGATGCCGCCGAACAGGACCCGCATGTCGTCGATCGAGTCGATCGCCACACCCACCTTGCCGACCTCGCCGTGCGCGATCGGCGCATCGGAGTCGTGGCCCATCTGGGTCGGCAGGTCGAACGCGACCGACAGGCCCATCGTGCCGTTGGCGATGAGCTGCTTGTAGCGGGCGTTGGACTCCACCGCCGTGCCGAAACCGGCGTACTGCCGCATCGTCCACGGCCGCCCCGTGTACATCGACGGGTACACACCGCGGGTGAAGGGGTACTTCCCGGGGGCACCCAGCTTGTCCGCCGGATCCCAGCCCTCGAGGGCGTCCGGTCCGTACACCGGCTCGATGGGCAGTCCGGACTCCGACTCGCGCGCCATGGTGTGTGCCTCCGCGTTGCTTGTTACTCGGTGGTTACTCGCTAGTACAGACGACCCTCGCGACGGACTGTAGCGGCGGCCGTGCGCCCGGTGGAGGGGCACCTGCTGGGACCTTGCTCACAACCATGCCCCGTTGTTCGCGACGGGTCACGCCCGGGCAACCTTTCGGCAGACCGGCCGGGAGGACGGCCGGGCCCGCGCGGCCACGAGACCGCGGCCATGAGACGTCGGGGAGCGGGATGCGTACCAAGGACATGCGGAGATCTGCGGCCGCGCTCGCGGTGATCGTGGTGGCCGGCGGCTGTACGGGCCCGGTGGTGAAGGTGGACGGCGACCAACGGCAGCCGGTCCGCATCGACGGGACGGCCACGCCGGGCGGCGGCACCCTGAAGGACGGCGGCGACACGGCGGCCGGCGACGGTGACGAGAAGGGCGGGGGGCCGGGCGCCGTGTCGCCGCCGTCCTT
>NZ_LIRK01000177.1 GCF_001419765.1 Streptomyces torulosus | reverse complement strand
AGATGTGTATAAGAGGAAGGGTACGGGGCGCCGGGCGGTGCGGGGCGCCTGGCGCCGGGCGGGTGCGGGGCGCCGAGGAGTACGCAGTGCAGGGCCTGCGGGCCGGTGCGCACGGCAGTCGGGGGCTCGGGCACGCGGGCCTGCCGAGAGGTGTCTCAGTGGCCCGGCAGTGTCTGTTCGGCCCAGATCACCTTTCCCTGAGGGGTGTATCTCGTTCCCCAGCGCTCCGTCAGGTGCGACACCAGGAACAGGCCCCGGCCGCCTTCGTCGGTCGTCGCCGCGTACCGCAGGTGCGGCGAGGTGCTGCTGCCGTCGGCGACCTCGCAGATCAGGGTGCGGTCGTGGATCAGTCTCAGATGGATCGGCTCGCAGCCGTAGCGGACCGCGTTGGTGACGAGTTCGCTCAGCACCAGTTCCATGCTGAAGCCGAGTTCCTCCAGCCCCCACGCGTCGAGCTGGGCGGTCGCCGCGGCGCGCACCCCGGCGACGGCGGCCGGGTCCGGTGGTACGTCCCACTCGGCGATCCGGTCCGGCGGCAGCGCGTGCGTGCGGGCGATGAGCAGCGCCACGTCGTCGGCGGGGCGCTCGGGCAGCAGGGACTCCAGCACCGCCCGGCAGCTGTCCTCCGGCGCGCGGTCGGGGTGGCCCGCCAGCGCCTTGCGCAGCAGGTCCATCCCTTCGTCGAGGTCGCGGCTCCGGTCCTCGACGAGGCCGTCGGTGTAGAGGACGAGCTGGGAGCCCTCGGCGATCTCCAGCTCCGCGGTCTGGAAGGGCATGCCGCCCAGGCCCAGCGGCGGGCCCGCCGGCAGATCGGGGAAGGTGACGTCGCCGTCGGGGTGGACCAGCGCGGGGGCCAGGTGCCCGGCGCGGGCCAGGGTGCAGCGGCGCGTCGTCGGGTCGTAGATCGCGTAGAGGCAGGTGGCGCCCACGACGGCGGCGGGGCTCTCCGTGCACGCCTCGTCCTGGTCGATGCGCCCGACCAGGTCGTCGAGGTGGCTCAGCAGTTCGTCGGGCGGCAGGTCGAGCGTGGAGAAGTTGTGCACCGCGGTCCGCAGCCGTCCCATGGTCGCGGCGGCATGCAGGCCGTGGCCGACGACGTCGCCGACGACCATCGCCACACGGCTGCCCGGCAGCGGGATCACGTCGAACCAGTCGCCGCTCACACCCGACTGGGCCGGGAGGTACCGGTAGCCGACGTCGACGGCGCTCTGCTCGGGCAGGCCCCGTGGCAGCAGGCTGCGCTGGAGGGTGACCGCCAGGGCGTGCTCGCGCGTGTACCGGCGGGCGTTGTCGATGCTGACGGCGGCGCGGGCCACCAGCTCCTCCGCGAGCGAGAGCTCCTCCTGGTCGAAGGGGTCGTGCTCCTTGGAGCGCCAGAAGTTGACCATGCCGAGGACGACACCGCGGGCCTGGATGGGGGCCGCGATGAGCGAGTGGATGCCGTATTCCACGATCTGCTCGGTGCGCTCGGGGTCCTGCAGGTGCCAGCCCGTCTCGGTCGACAGGTCGGCGACGAGTTCGGAGCGCCCGGAGCCGTAGCCGCGTGCCTGCGGTGTGGAGGGCAGGAAGTCGATCAGCCGGCCCTTCTCGTAGAGGGGCTGGTCGTCGCGGATGCCGCACACGGCGACGCGGCGCATGCCCTTCGCGGTGGCCGCCGGTTCCTCGCCGTGCAGGACGGCGTCGGCCAGGTCCACGGTGACGAAGTCGGCGAAGCGGGGCACGGCGATCCGGGCGAGTTCGTCGGCGGTCTGGATCACGTCCAGGGAGGTGCCGATGCCCAGCCCGGCGTCGTAGAGCAGCTTCAGCCGCTCGCCGGTGATCTCGGCCCGGCCGGAGACGGCGCGCAGCTCGGTGGAGTCGCGCAGCGTCACCACGGTGCCGCGGGGGCCTCCGCCACGGTCGGTGGGCCGCTGGTTGACCACCAGCAGCCGTGGCCCGGCGAGGTGCACCTCGTCGGTGGCCTCGCGGCCGGAGCCGAGCAGCGACGCCATCTCGGGTTCGAGGGACGGCAGGTCGGCGACCTGCCTGCCCTCCGCGTCGGGGGGCAGTTCCAGCAGCCGCCTGGCCTCGTCGTTGACGAGCAGCAGCCGGCCCTCGTCGCTGACGATGAGCACCCCTTCGCGCACGGAGTGCAGCACCGTGTCGTGGTGCTCGTACATACGGGACATCTCGTTGGGGGCCAGGCTGTGGGTCTGCCGACGCAGCCGCCTGCCGACGAGCGCGGTGGCGGCCGTGGCGACGCCGAGGGCGCCGGCCCCGGCGGTCAGGATGATCGGTATCTGCCGGTCCACCAGGCTGGTCACGTTCTTGACCTTCAGCCCGGCGGAGGCGAGGGCCACCACCTTGCCGCCGTCGTCCTTGATGGGCACGGTCGCCTGGACCTCGTGGCCGAGGGGGCCGTGCACGCTCTCGGTGTAGACCTTGCCCGCCAGTGACGGTGCGATCTCTCCCACGAACCGTTTCCCGATGCGGTCCGGCATGGGGTGGGTGTAGCGGATGCCCTCGGTGTCCATCACGACGACGAAGTCGACGCCCGCCGCCTTGCGGCCCGCCTCGGTGAGCGGTTGGAGGATCTTCGCGGGGTCGGGGGACTGGAGCGCGGACAGCACGCCCGGCGAGTGCGCGAACGTCTGCGCCACGGCTATGGATCTCCGTTTGGCCTCGGCGCTGGTGTGCCGCTGTGACTGCATGACGAGCGCGAAGACGGCGAATGCCACGAGCAGCACCACCAACGCCACCTGGAGGAGGAAGATCTGCCCCGCGACGCTCCGCGTGTTTCTTCGCACCAGAGACCACCGTGGCAATATGCGGCCGACTCGGACAAAACGGTCCTTCATCCGGCCTTTGTAACATCCCTCACCCATATAGTCACGGGCCCGCTCGCGGAGCGGACCGTACGCAGCGGCGATCGATCACTTCTCAAGCCACTTCGATCACTTCAGCCACTTCCGGCACGGATCAGTAGTTCTCCCTCATACGTCACTGCCGGAGCCCTCCTCATTCAGGTGATTTTCGTTCAGTAGGGCACTTCACGGCATCTACTATCCCGTCTCGTGACAGACGGGAAGATCCGGAAAACGACCGATGTGCTCATCCTCGGCGCCGGACCGGCCGGGCTCGTGCTCGGCAATCTCCTCCAGGACAGCGGCATCGACTGCGTCGTCCTGGAACGTGCCGAGCCCGCGCACCTGCGGACACGGGCACGCGCCGGGTTCCTGGCCGCCGGCACCGTAGGGATCCTGGAACGGCACGGGCTGGCCGAAGGGCTGCACCGGCACGGACAGGCCCACAGCACCTGCGAGTTCCGCACCATGGACGGCCGGTTCCGGCTGGACTACAGCCGGCTCGGTCGGGGCGAGCGGCACACCGTCCATCCCCAACAGCAGCTGGTCACCGACCTGTTGGAGCGGTTCACGGCCTCCGGCGGGCGCGTCGAGTTCGCCACCGAGGCCATGGCCGTCCTCGACGCCGACACCGGCCGGCCCACGGTGACCGTGCGCGACGCGGACGGGCGGCCCGCCACCTGGCGAGCACGGTACGTGGCCGGGTGCGACGGACGGCACGGCGCCGCACGGCGGTCGCTGCCGGCGGGCTCGGTACGCCGCCACCACCACGACCACGACGTGACCTGGCTCGGCCTGCTCGCCGAGGCGCCGCCCAGCCTGGACGCCGTCGGATACGCGGTGCACGAGCGGGGCTTCGCCGGGCACATGGCCCGCACGCGTGAGATCACCCGCTACTACCTGCAGTGCGAGCGCGGCACCCCGGCCGACGCCTGGCCCGAGGACCGGATCTGGGAGGAGCTGGAGCTGCGGATGCGGGCGACGGAGTACGGGCCGCTGCACCGGGGCCGCGTCACGCAGCGGGCCGTCGTCGACCTGGAGTCCGATGTGCTCGAACCGCTGCGTCACGGGGCGCTGTTCCTGGTGGGCGACGCCGCCGGCCTCATCAGCCCGTCCGCGGCGAAGGGCGCCAACCTCGCCGTCCTGGAGGCGTCGCTCCTCGCCCGCGCCCTCGCCGACGACCTCCTCCACGGCGATGCCGAGGGGCTCGACGCGTACTCCGCGCGGTGCCTGACGTACATCTGGCGGGCGCAGGAGTTCTCCCACTGGATGATCGGGCTGCTGCACGGCCCGTCCGGCTCGGACGGCGCCTCCCTGTTCCACAACTCCCTGCGGCGCTCCCGCCTCACCTCGCTGCGCACCTCACGCAGCCACCAGGACTGGTTCGCCGAGCACTACGTCGGCGTGTGAGGACGAGGTCTTCCCGCCGTCCACTCCGGGTCCCGGCCGCAGGTGCCTTCCTCCTGTCCGGCCTCTCGTCATCGGCTTCCGCCTCCGTCTCCGTTTCTTTCTCCGTCTCCGTTTCTGTCTCCGTCTCCGCTTGCGCTTTCGCTCTCCGCTTGCGCTTTCGCTTCCGCCTCCCCTTCCGCGTATCCGAATGAGGAATCAGATCACTTCACCCGGTGGTGTCGCCCCGCGCTCACCCGATGAAGTCGTTCCGGTGGCGCCTGAGGTGCTCGGCGGCCCTGCTCGCCAGACGCAGCTCGGCGCCTCCGGTGACCGCGTCGGCGAAACCGGGGGTGTGCGCGGCGAAGTGGTCGTACGCCGCCTCCCCGAAGACGGCGTAGGCGGCCGCGGCCTCCTCGGGGGCGTACGGCTGCGAAGCGGGCCGCTTCGCCGGGTCCAGGTGCGCGTGCCGGGCCCGCGCCTGACGGACCACCTGGTCGCCGCGTTCCGTCAGCACCGGCAGCCGGAGCTCTCTGGGGCTCTCGCCGTCCGGCAGGGCGAGCCCCCAGGCCACCACGATCATCGCGATCGACGTCCACCCCGCCACCAGTCCGTACCGCCAGTCCAGGAACACGTACGTCTCCAGCGCGGCGAGCGGCAGGGTGAGGGCGGCGACCGTCCGGGACCAGAAGAGGCAGGGCCGCTCGAAGTCGATGTACACCCCTCGGCCCCGTAGGTACCCCTCGGTCATGAGGTGGTCGGCGGTGGGATGCATGAGGCTGTGCGGGTCCGCGGAGGCGGGGTTCTGGTGGAACGCGCTGCTCCAGAGCTTCGCCTCCGCCTCGGACGCGCCGGGCCGGCACGTGTCGCGGTGCGCGAGCGCCAGGGTCGGGGTGCCGTCGTACTCCGTGTCCGGCTTCAGGATTCCGCGCGCCACCATGTCGGTGATCACCGTGAAGAACGCGCGATGGATGCTGCCGTCCCCTTGGGCGAGGACGGCGACGGCGGCGACCCCGAGCCGGAGGTCCTCGTCCGGTACGGCGTCGGCGGGCTCCGGCCGCGTGGCCCGGTGGCGGGCCAGGGCCTCCGCGACCGCCCGGGTGTGGATGCGCTGGTCGAGCGAGAGGGCCCCCAGCACGAGGAGCGCGTACCCCGCGGCGGAACCGGCCCATGCCACCCAGACGATCATCACGACAGTGTCGAGGACATGACCAGGCAGCGACAAGACATCTGCGGGGTCTCGTCGGAGTCGCGAGAGGCGTCAACCCCGTTGCTCCGCCGTCGGGTTGAGGCCCTCGGACCTCACGGCGGCGCGGGCGCCGTCTCAGTCGTCCGCATCCTCCGCCTCACGCGGCCAGACGGCGACGGCGACCAGCACGGCCGCCCACACCCCGAGCGGCGCGACCGGCCAGTAGTACGTCAGTTCCCCTTCCTGCGCACACCGCGCGCCCCAGATCGCGGACATGATCAACGCGCCGCCGAGCCAGTAGCGCCATTCCGCCAGCCAGTCCTTGAGGTCCTTGCGGTCCCGCTCCGCGCGGGTGGGGGCCGGTTCGGGCAAGTCGGCCACCAGCGGGGCGAGTTCGTCGGCCGTGCGCGCCCGCAGGGCGTGTTCCGCGCGGGACGCGTGCTCGTACGGTGCGAGCCGCCCCTCCGCCAACGCCGCCGCCAGCACGGCGAGCACCTCGTCACGGTCCCGGTCCGAGACCCGCACGGCCGGCACGGCACGCTCACGTCGGTCGTCCACCCCTGTCCCCCTTCGACACCGCTCCGCATCCACCGGATGACGCTTTAGAATACGACTGTATCTCAAAGAGGGGAGCCCGACCGATGCCCAGGACGGTCGACAGGGAGGAGCAGCGCCGGCACATCGGCACGGCCCTGCTCCGGCTGGTCTCCGAGCGCGGCCTCGACGAGGTCAGTGTGCGCACCGTGGCCGCCGCCGCCGGCCGCTCCCCCGGCGCCGTGCAGAAGTACTTCCGCACCAAGGAGGAGATGCTCGCCTTCGCCGCCGAACTGGCCGGGGAGCACGTCGAGCGCCGGATGGCCGGAGTCGACACCTCGCTGCCCCCGCGCCGGGCGCTGCGCGCGCTGATCCTGACCACGCTGCCCGTGGACGCCGAGCGGCGCGCCGAGGCCACCGCGCAGCTCGCCTTCGCCGTCCACGCGGCCCACCACCCCCGTCTGGCCGCGATCCGGCGGCAGGTCGACGAGGACGTCCGTCAGGCGCTGGCCGCCTGGCTGGAAGCGGCGGGGCACGGGGCCCACGCGACGGCGGTCGCCGACGCCGTGATCGCCCTGTCCGACGGCCTCGCCCTGCGCATGCTGTACGCCCCGCAGGAGCACGAGCACCTGCTCACCGTCCTGGACCATGCCCTGGACGCCTTGCTCCCGGCCCCACCAGCCATGGGATGAATCCAAAAAAAGTTTGTGGATCATGGCAACCCTTCGCGAGGCCTGTGACCACAAGGGAGCGGATCCGGTCAGTTCCGGTGCCCGGATCCGCCTTCTCTCGTGAACGGCTCGCAAGGAGAACGCCTCCCCATGAAGAACCCCACGCACGGCGGGCGCCGCGGGCGCCACCGCCGTCGCTGGACCGCCACCGCCGTACTGCTCGGCGCGCCCCTCGCCGTCGTGCCGTACCTTCTGTTCACCCAGGAGGACTCGCAGGCCGCGACGATCGACGGCGACGCCTTCTACAAGCTCGTGTCCGTGCGCAGCGGCAAGGTGCTCGACGTCAACGGCTTCTCGACCGCCGACGGCACCCGCATCCAGCAGTGGACCGACCAGAACACCGCCAACCAGCAGTGGCGGCTGAAGCCCGCCGGGGGCGGCTACTACGAGCTGGTGAACCGCAACAGCGGCAAGGTGCTGGGTGTCGCCCGCAACTCGACCGCGAAGTCCGCCGCCACCGAGCAGCAGACCGACAGCTCCGCGACGTCCCAGGAGTGGCGGATCGACGACGTGAGCGGCTCGTCCGGCGCCGTCACCCTCACGTCCCGCAGGAGCGGCCACGTCCTCGACGTCTCCGGGGGCTCCACGGCCCAGGGCGCGGCGGTCATCCAGTATCCCGGCAAGGGCGGCACCAACCAGCAGTGGAAGCTGGTGAAGGTGGGCGGGACCGGGGCGTCCGGGACCGACGGCACGCAGACCACGGCCAAGACCGGACCGTACCGGTGGAAGAACGCCCAGGTGGTGGGTGGCGGTTACGTCACCGGTCTGGTGTTCAACCAGAAGGAGAAGGGCCTGCTGTACGCGCGCACCGACATGGGTGGCGCCTACCGCTGGGACACCGGGGCCGAGCAGTGGATCCCGCTGACCGACTGGATCGGCGAGAAGGACTGGAACCTTCTGGGCATCGACTCGCTGGCCACCGACCCCGTCGACCCCGACCGGCTCTACCTGGGGGCGGGCACCTACACCAACGACTGGGCGGGCAACGGCGCGATCCTGCGCTCCACCGACCGGGGCCGCACCTTCAAGCGCACCGAGCTGCCCTTCAAGCTGGGCGGCAACGAGGACGGCCGCGGGGCGGGCGAGCGGCTGGTGGTCGACCCCGCGAACAACGCCAACCTGCTCCTCGGCAGCCGCAAGAACGGCCTGTGGCGCAGCACCGACCACGGCGCGACCTGGAAGCAGGTCTCCTCGTTCCCGGTCAAGGACGGGGCGGGCAGCGGAGCCGGTATCTCCTTCGTGACGTACGGCAAGGCCGGCAGCAAGACCATCTACGTCGGTGTCGGTGACAAGTCCACCTCCCTGTACCGCTCCACCGACGGCGGCGGCACCTGGCAGGCCGTCTCCGGGCAGCCCACCGGCCAGCTGCCGCAGCACGGCGTGCTCTCCGGTGACGGCTCGCTGTACCTGACGTACACCAACGCCCTCGGCCCCAACGGCGTGACCGGGGGCTCGGTGTGGAAGTACACGCCGACCACCGGGGCGTGGAAGAACGTCTCCCCCTCCCAGGGCAGCTACGGGTTCTCCGGTCTGGCCGTCGACCCGCGCAAGCCCTCCACGGTGATGGTCACCACCCTCGGCCGCTGGTGGCCCGAGGACGAGATCTACCGGAGCACCGACGGCGGCGCGAACTGGAAGGCACTGGCCGACAAGTCGGTGCGCAGCGCCACCGCCGCTCCCTACGTCGGCACCCACACCGGGCACTGGATGACCGCCCTGGCCATCGACCCCTTCGACTCCGGGCAGGCGCTGTACGGCACCGGCAACGGCATCCTGCGCAGCAAGGACGCCAACGCCTCCGACAGCGGCGGCACCAGCCACTGGAGCATGGGCGCCCGAGGGCTGGAGGAGACCGCGCTGATGGACGCGATCGCCCCTCCGGGCGGCGCCGCCGTCATCACCGCCATGGGCGACCAGGGGGGTTTCCGGCACGACTCCCTGACCAAGGTGCCCTCCGGGCGGCTGAACAACCCGATGATGACCAACAGCACCGACATCGACTTCGCCCAGTCGAAGCCCTCGATGATGGTCCGCGTCGGCCGTGGCGGCAAGCAGGACGGCGCGTACTCCACCGACGGCGGCGTCAGCTGGAACGGCTTCAAGGCGGAGCCGGTGGCCTCCGCCCAGGACGGTCACATCGCGCTCTCGGCGGACGGCTCCACCATCGTCTGGACCGAGGCCGGTGAGGCCCCGTACCGCTCGACCGACAACGGGGCGAGCTGGTCGAGGGTCGGCGGCCTGGGCAACGGCGCCGTGGTCGTCGCCGACCGCTCCTCGGCCAGGACGTTCTACTCGCTGTCCGGCGGCACGCTCCACGCCAGCACCGACGGCGGCGCCACCTTCACCGCCCGCGCTCAGGGCCTGCCCTCCGGCCGGCTCACGGCCGTTCCCGGCATCGCCGGGGACCTCTGGATCGCCGGCGGCGGCAAGGGGCTGCTGCACTCCACCGACGGCGGCCGCACCTTCACCACGCTCAAGTCGGTGCAGTCCGCGTCCGCCCTCGGCTTCGGCAAGGCCAAGTCGGGCGCCGACTACCAGACGCTGTACCTGATCGGCACGGTCAAGGACGTCACCGGAGTCTTCCGCTCCACCGACAAGGGCGCCACGTGGCTCCGCGTCAACGACGACGCCCACCAGTGGGGCGCGATCGGCGGCGTCGGTGTCGTCACCGGCGACCCCGACACCTTCGGCCGGGTCTACGTCGGCACCAACGGACGCGGTCTGCAGTACGGCGACCCGTCCTGATCCCACCCCGTCCCCGACGCCCGAGCGGGGCCGCGGCCACCACGGTCCGCGGCCCCGCCCCGGGCCCGGGGGACCCGCCCGCGGGTCAACGGACCCGGTTCGCCAGTCGGGTGGCGTTGTTGAGCAGGTGCTCCAGCGGGCCGCGGCGGAAGAAGCGGGACCAGGTCGCCGCGAACAGGGTGGCGCCGAGGACGAAGCAGAACAACAGCGTGGCGGAGGCGGACTGCGGCGGGGTGGCCGATTCGCCGGGCAGGGCGAGGATCACCAGGATGTGGCCCACGTAGAGGGTCAGGGACATGGTGCCGACGGCGATGACCGGCGCCGCCAGCCGGCGCAGCACCGGCAGCCGGTCCAGCGCCACCGTCAGACACAGCAGCACCGTGATCGCGATGCCCAGGCTGCCGATGAGGTCGAACGTGGACCCGGTGTGCGGCTCGGCCGCCAACAGCCCCCAGGCGTCGGGGCCCCACAGCCCGCTGCCGACCGGCATGTCGAAGGCTCCCGCCGACGCGCCGGCGTCCTTCAGGGCCTCGAAGTCCTTCATGTCGGGCATCGTGGCCGCGATCTCCTTGTCGCCGCCGGTCAGCCGGAGCACCAGCCAGGAGACGCCGTAGCCGAACGCGATCAGCGCGGGACCGACCACGGCCAGCCGCCGCCGCACCGTGCCGGAGGACAGGTCCAGCCGGCCCAGCGCCATACCGGTGACGACGAACGTCATCCAGGTGATCGCCGGGTAGAGGCCGGTGAGGAAGAAGTCGAGCACGCCCACCCCGGAGAGCTGGGCGATCGGGTCGTACCCGTCGATGGTGGTCACCATCGACTCGGTGAGCAGCGCACGGAGGGCGTACGCGAGCTGCGGTGTGACGAACGCGAGGGCGACCGCGATGATCGCGAGGGTCCTGGCCCGCAGCCGCAGCAGGGGCAGGGCCAGCAGGAAGTACACGGCGTAGAAGTTGAGGATGCCGGCGCCGCCGAAGTTGGTCATCGCCAGCGCGGTGCCCACCACCAGCAGGATCACCGCCCGGATGACGATCCGGGCCCTCGCCTGACGGCCCGCCAGGCCGGTCTTGGGCTCCAGGCGGCCGGCGATCAGCATCAGCGAGAACCCGGCGAGGGTGGCGAACAGGGCCGACGCCCGGCCGCTCGCCAGCCCCAGGAACCAGTCGCCGACCCCGCCGTCGGGGTCGGGGAAGGGGCCGACGTGCACGGCGAACATGCCGAACACGGCGAGGGCGCGGGCGAGGTCCACCCCGACCAGTCGCGCCAGCGGCGCGGCACCCGCCGGTGCCGCGGTGGCGCCGTCCTTCGACGCGGCACCCGCCAGGGGTAGGGCGTCGTCCGGCGCGGCGGCCCCGGCCCTTCCGGTGGTCTCCCCCGCCGCGTCGGGTTCGGGTAAGTCTCGTGGGGGCGCCTTCGCGGCGCTGTCGATCTCGGTCACCGGGACAACGTTGCCGAGGCACCGGAGCGGCCAACCATCCGATGGCTCACGGGAGTCGCCCCGCCGACCGGCCCCCGCCACCCCGCCGGTCGGCGGGGTGGCGGGGGCCGGACAAGGGCGAGGGGACGCGGCCTCAGACCGTCGGCGCGACCCCGGTCAGCAGGCGGCCCATCGCGGCGAGCACCGACGGCTCGACCCGGTAGTACACCCAGGTGCCGCGCCGCTCGGAGGTGAGCAGACCGGCCTCCTTGAGCTTCTTCAGGTGGTGGGAGACGGTCGGCTGCGAGACGCCCACGTCGGAGATGTCGCACACGCACGCCTCGCCGCCCTCGTGGGAGGCCACGGCGGAGAACAGCCGCAGGCGCACGGGATCGCCGAGGGCCTTGAACATCCGTGCGGCCGTCTCGGCCTCCTCCGCGGTGAACGGGCGCTCGGTGAGCGGCGGGCAGCAGGGCGCCACGGCCTCGTCGGCGGCGGGCTCCAGCAACGGCAGCGCCTTGGTGTTCGACATACGTCTATGTTGACACGCATCGAACCAGCGACCGTGAACCCACCTAATTCGATGGATGTCTATGTTGACGCTCATCGATACGGGTGCCATGCTGGGCGGCAGATGAGATAGACGAACATCGAAACAAAGGGGAATCCCGTGACCGCGTCCAGCACCAGCGCGCTCACCGACGACCGGCTGCCCGTCGTGGTCGTCGGCGCCGGACCCGTCGGCCTGGCCGCCGCCGCCCACCTCGTCGAACGCGGACTGGACCCCCTGGTCCTGGAGGCCGGTCCGGCCGCGGGCAGCGCCGTACGGGAGTGGGCGCACGTCCGGCTGTTCTCCCCCTGGGGCGAGGTCGTCGACCCGGCCGCCGAGAAGCTGCTCGCCCCGACCGGCTGGGTCCGCCCCGACGCCGCCGCGTACCCGACCGGCGGCGAATGGGCCGAGCGCTACCTCCAGCCCCTCGCCGACACCCTCGGCGACAAGGTCCGCTACGGCACGACGGTGACCGGGATCGCCCGCGCCGGACGCGACCGCGTCGTCGACTCCGGGCGCGACGAGCAGCCGTTCACCGTGCACGTCCGGTCCGCCGACGGCCGTGAGGAGCGGCTCACCGCCCGCGCCGTCATCGACGCCTCCGGCACATGGTCCGTTCCGGGCCCCCTGGGTGCCGACGGTCTCCCCGCGCTCGGCGAGCGGGCGGCCGCCGACCGTGTCGCGTACCGCGTCCCCGACCTGGGCGATCCCGACGTACGCGCCCGTCATGCCGGCCGGCGCACCGCCGTGGTCGGCTCGGGCGCCTCCGCCTTCACCGCCCTCGCGCTCCTCGCCGACCTGGCGGAGCGGGAGGACGGCACGCACACGGTGTGGGTCCTGCGGCGCGGCATCGGGGCGAACACCTTCGGGGGCGGCGAGGCCGACCAGCTCCCCGCCCGGGGCGCGCTGGGGTTGCGGGCCAAGGCCGCCGTCGACGCCGGCCACGCGAGCGCCGTCACCGGGTTCCGTACACAGGCTGTGGAACGCGCGGGGGACGGCCGGCTCGTCCTGGTCGCGGAGGACGGCCGCCGCCTCGACCCGGTCGACGAGATCGTCGTCCTGACCGGATTCCGCCCCGACCTGTCGTTCCTCTCCGAACTCCGCCTCGGCCTCGACGAACGCCTCCAGGCCCCCACCGCGCTCGCCCCGCTGATCGACCCCAACGTCCACTCCTGCGGCACGGTGTACCCGCACGGCGTGAAGGAGCTGTCCCACCCCGAGCGGGGCGTCCACCTGGTCGGCATGAAGTCCTACGGCCGCGCCCCCACCTTCCTCGCCATGACCGGCTACGAGCAGGTCCGCTCGGTCGCCGCCGCCCTCGCCGGGGACCACGAGGCGGCCGAGCGCGTGGAACTCACCCTTCCCGAGACCGGGGTGTGCGGCGGCACGGGCCTGTTCGACGAGCCCGACGCGACGGGGACCGACGAGGGCGGCGGCTGCTGCGGGGCCCCCGCCACACTCCAGATCGGCGCCGCCCCGAGCGCCGCCTCCGGCGGCTGCTGAACACCCCGCCCGCCCGCCGGAACCGGCAGCGAGACGAGACTCCTCCCTACCGTCCTGACGGGCCGGCCACCCTCTCCCCTTCACCCGCGTGAGCTTGCCTTTTCCCCTCCGTGCCCCCGGCTTCGAGGCCGCCGCCCCCTGATAGGATCCGGCCATTTGTGCGAGGGCATGGGCCCTCGCGGGGGAGGGAACCTACGTGGGCAGACACGCCCCGGGACGGGGCGGACCGGCCGCCGCCGTCACCTCGTTGGCGGTCCTCGTGGCCGCGTCCGCCGTCGCCCTGACGACGGGCGGCGGCTCCGCGCAAGCGACCGACGGCGACACCACCGCGATCACACTGGTCGACCCGAGCACCAGCACACCGCGCACCGACCGCCCGTACGTGGCCGGGGACAGCGGCTTCCTGCACCGGCAGACGGGCAGGGCGGGGATGCTGTGGACGGACTACGCGACGGGGCGGACCGTCACCGTCGAGAGGGGCGACGGCAGCGTCTACGTGCCCGTCTCCACCTGCTCCCTCACCGCCGAGTGCCGGCCCGCGTGGTTCGGGTCGGACAGCGACGTGGTCGCGCTCGGGCCGGCCTCGCTGACGTCCGCGTCGACCGTCACCCTCTGGGACCCGGCCACCCGCACCACCCGGAGCCTGAGCTGGAACGGCTCCACCACCGACGGCTACTACCGGGGCATGGCCGGAGACACGGTCGTCACCGGCCGCGCCCTGATCGACGTCGTCGACGGCACCAAGCGGGTCCGCAAGGTGACCGGCGAGCCGACGAACCTCCAGGACAAGGAGGTCGTCGCCGCCGACGCCGAGGGCGTGCTGTGGACACGCGGCGGCGCCATCGACTACATCGACGTCGAGTCGGCCGTGAACGCCCACGCGTTCACCGACACGACCGCCGCCGATCACCACGTCATGAGCGAGGACCACGTCGGCTGGTACGACGAGGACACCGCCGTACTGCACCTGAAGTCCCGCGCCGACCTCTCCGCCGCCGAGCGGGTCGTCACGCTGCCCGCCCACCCGGGCGCGCTCGACGGCGACCCGGTCCTGGTCGGCCACTGGCTGCTGCTGCCGCTGGCCTCCGACGCGCTCGGCTCCCGGCTGGTCGCCGTCGACGTGGACGCCCCCTCCGAGCAGCGGACGCTGCTGGCGAGCGCCGGCGCGTACACGCTGGCGGCCCGCGACCGCAGCGCGCTGGTCTCCGGCGGCACCGACGCCAACGACTGGTGGGTGCAGCGGGTGAGCCAGACCGACGACGGCTCGCTGGAGGTGACGAAGGTCCGGCATGCCCCGGCGCTGGAGAACACCAAGACGGGCATCGCGCTCAGCCGCGGCAGCCTGCGCGTCGCCGAGGACGACCCGGCCGCCGTCGCGGACACCACGTCCGTACGCACCCTCACCACCGACGGCTCCGCCACGCTGACGGCGTCCGAGGCCACGGCGAGCGGTTCCGTCCGCTCCGCCCTCTGCCCGTACGAGGGCGTCACCTGCTCGGCGCTGTGGGGCAACCTCGACGCCCACGACGTGTACCTCGACGCGAACGGCGGCACCGACGAGGGCGAGTCCATCGGCGACGACCGGCTCGTGGAGATCGGCGGCCACTCCCTCGACTTCGGCGGGCAGGGCGGCCGGATCGTCGACGTCTCCGACGACTACGCCGTGTTCGACTCCGGCGGCACCACGCCGCAGCAGTACCTCGGCGAGTTCGGCCAGGGCCAGAAGCTGAAGCGGTCGGTGCGCGCCGCGGCCCTGAACGGCTCCACCCTCTGGAGCGCCACCACCACCGCGGGCAAGCTCACCTCGTACAGCATTCCGCTGGAGAAGACGCTCAGCACGGTGACCGTACCGGGCCTGGCCTGCGTGCCGAGCGAACTCCAGGCGGCGGGCCGCTGGGTGTACTGGGCCTGCGGGACGGAATCGGCGGGCGTGTACGACACCGTGGCCGGGACGTCGAAGGCGGTGACGCCGGGTGATGTGCTCCTCGGCGACGGTTTCACCGTCCGCCACGACCACGGCGCGGGGACGCTGGTCCTCACCGAGGCGGCCACCGGCACCACCCGCACCATCGCCTCGGACCTGGCCGACCAGGGCCTGAGCGCGGACCGCCGCTACCGGTGGACGGTCGACGAGTACACCGGGCTGGTCGCCTGGTTCGACGACTACGAGCGCACGCACGTCACCACCACCGGCATCGCACCGTCCGCGGTGACGGCCTTCGAGACGTCGGCCGGCAGCTACGTCGACCCCGGGATGCCCTTCGAGGGCTGGTGGGTGCTGTCCCGCCCGGTCACCTCCTGGTCGCTCACCTTCACCTCGGTGCAGAGCGGCGCGAACGGCAAGGCCACCCGCACCCTCACCGGCAGCGCGACCCCGGGCCGGGTGACCGCCACCTGGGACGGCAGGACCGCGAGCGGGGCCCACTTCCCCAACGGCCACTTCACCTGGACCCTGCGGGCGACCGGCCTCGGCACGGCCGCGGCGGTCACGGTGACCGACGGCGAGGGCTACCTCCAGCGCGGGGCCGCCGTGCGCCGCGACTTCGTCAGCCCGGAGGGCCCCGACGGCCGCGGGGACCTGCTCACCCTCAACTCCTCGGGCGGGCTGACCTTCCACAGCGGCACCGGCACGGGCGGGCTCGGCGACAAGTACACGGGCACCGGCTGGCCGACGACCGTCAAGGCCGTCCCCTTCGGCGACCTGAGCGGCGACCGCTGCAACGACGTCCTCGTGCGCTACAGCAGCGGCGCACTGCGGCTGTACAAGCCGGGCTGCGGGGCGGCCGTCAAGCCGTCGACGTCGTACACGACCCTCGCGACCAGCGGCTGGACGCAGTACGACGTCCTGACGTCGCCCGGCGACGCGAGCGGCGACGGCCGCCCGGACCTGATCGCGAGGAACTCCTCCACCGGAACGGTCTACCTCATGAAGGGCACCGGTGACGGCAAGCTCGCCTCCCGCGTGAAGCTCTACGACAACTGGAAGGGCTACAAGAAGATCGTCGGCGCCGGCGACCTCACCGGCGACGGCAGGGCGGACCTCCTGGCCCAGGACGCGTCGAACAACCTGTACCGCTACGACGGCAAGGGCGACGGCACGTTCGCGGCCCGCGTCAAGGTGCTGTCGAACTGGGGCGGCTCGTACGACGCGATCGTCGGTGTCGGCGACCTCACGGACGACGGCCGCCCGGACCTGGTCGCCCGCGACACCAGCGGCAACCTGTGGCGCAACAGCGGCGACGGCAAGGGCTCGTTCGGGTCCCGGACCCGGATCGCGACCGGCTGGAGCGGCTACAAGTCCCTCTCCTAGGCGGAGCGGGCGGACGACGGCCGGGGCCGGCGGTGGACGGGGAACGCTCCGTCACCGCCGGCCCCGGCCGTTCGTCCCCCTTTCGGGAGACATGGCCCACAGGCACTGAAGAACACGTCCTTCACGGGGTATCCGTACGCGTGCAGGCGATGACGGTATCCAACTGTTGTCGTTTGACAATAATAGCCGTGAGACAACAAAGTAACCGTGTCGGACGGGCACGGGGAAGGACATGGGATGCTCCGGTGGACGGGGACCGCTCCGTGCGCGGGTCGCCGTCGCGGTCGGGCGACGGTGCCGCCGACGCCGCTCGGCATCGCTCAGGCGGTCCGGCTGCTGGAGTCCGCGGCCTCGTCGTGGATCTGCGTGGCCGCGGTGGCACAGAAGGACTCCAGCCCTTCCAGCAGGGCGGTCCGCTTGGCCGCGGGCATGTCCGCCAACACCTTCCGCAGCTCCCGCTCCCTGCGGGTCCTCAGGTCGGCGAGGAAGGAGCGACCCCGGCTGCTGAGGTGCAGCCGCACCTCGCGCCTGTCCTCCGCGCCCACCTCCCGCTCGATGAACCCCGCCGCGTGCAGCCGGTCGCACAGCCGGCTCGTGGACGGCGGCGTCGACGCCAGCGTCTCCGCCAGGGTGCGCAGGTTGATGCCGTCCTGGTGCTCGAGTATGTGCAGGACACGCAGCTGGGACGCCGAGGTGGGCGCGGTGGAGGCACGGCCCCACACGACTTCCAGCAGCTCGACGGCCGTCGTGGTCACACGCGCGACCTCGTCAGGCTCTGGGCGGCGGCGGAAGGCAGTCACGGTCACACTCTCGCAGGCGCTGGGCTGACTGTCAGCGTACTAGGGACCTCGGCGCGCACGCGGACGTGGATGCCCCGAGCGCCCGGCACGACCCGTCCGGCCCCGGCCTCACAGCGCAGGCACGCATCCCGCGGAGAAAGATTGGTGTATCGCCCGTCATGAAGAGATTCCTGGCCGCCGAGCGCGCGCTGCGCACCGCGGCTCCCCACGCGTTGCTCGACGCCGCGCGTTCCGTACTGGCCGAGCAGTACGGGGCGGAGGAGACCGAGCTGTTCATGGCCGACTACAGCCTGACCGTGCTCCAGCCGGTGTCGGTCCTGCCCCACACCCTGGAGCCGGTGTCGGTGCACAACACCACGGTCGGCCGGGCCTTCGGTTCGCAGAAGCCGCACCACGAGGAGCGGCCCGGCGGGCGGACGCGCCTCCACCTGCCGGTCAGCGTGCGCGGCGACCGGCTCGGCGTCCTGTCCGTCACCCTGCCCGACGCCGCCGCTCGGGAATGGGAGTCCGAACTCGCCGAGATCGCCGACGTCCTCGGACACGAGGTGCTCGTCGCCGAGCGGGACACCGACCTCTATCTGCAGACGCGCCGCAAGGACCGGCTCACCCTGGCCGCCGAGATGCAGTGGCAGCTGCTGCCCGGCCGCTCCTGCTCCCGCCCCGAGTACGACCTGGGCGCCCAGCTGGAGCCCGCCTACGCCATCTTCGGCGACAACTTCGACTGGTCCGCCACCGCCGACCGGCTGACGCTGTACGTCACCAACGGCATGGGCGAGGGCATAGAGGCGTCGCTGCTGACGAACCTGGCCATCAACGCCCTGCGCAACGCCCGCCGGGCCGGCATCTCCATCGCCGACCAGGCCGCCCTGGCCGACCAGGCCGTCTACGCCCACTACCGGGGCCGCTGCTATCTCTCCGTCCTGATGTTCGACTTCGACCTGGTCACCGGACACACGAGCGTCGTGGACGCGGGCTCGCCCCAGCTGCTGCGGCTGCGCTCCGGCACGGTGGAGCGCGTCACGTTCGACGCCCAACTGCCCCTCGGCATGTTCGAGGAGACCGACTACGTGGCCCAGGACTTCCACGTCGAGCCCGGCGACCGGCTCGTCTTCGTCAGCGACGGCGTCCACGGGGTGGCCTCGCCGAAGGGGGAGGCGTACGGGGACACGGCCCTCGCGCGGGCCATCCACTCCACCCGGCTGCTGCCCGCGGCCGAGGTGCCGCGCGCGATCCTGCGGGAGCTGACCGGCCACCGCGGCGAGGCCCTGGCGGACGACGACGCCCTCGTCGTCTGCCTGGACTGGCGCGGGAGGCCTCCGGCCGAATGACCGGCGGGCGGGGCGCGGCAGGGCGGGGCCATGGGGACAACCTCCGTGTGGCACACGTGCGTTGTCCGGCCCTCGAACCCCGCGCTACTGTTGCTATACGGCAATGATTGCCTGATGGCTTGCCTTTCGGTCGGCCGCGGGGCTCGCGGCAGGGAGACACGCACGTGACGGAGAGCGAAACGACCGCCGCGGTGACGCGGGAGCCGAGCCGGTTCCCGGCGGCGGACGCGACGGCCGACGTGCGGACGCCCGCCCTGGAGGCCGTGGGGACGGCGACCGGGGCCGAGGCCGGCGCCACTGCCGTGTGCGGCGGCGGCTGCGGCTGTGACGGGCGCTGCGACTGCGGCTACGGCAACGGCTGCGACCGGAGCTGCGGTTGCCGCGGGGAAACGGTCACGCTGCCCTGCCGGCGGCTGCCGGAGGCCGCGCGCACCCTCGCCTCCCACCGCGCCGTCGTCGGAGCGAGCTCGCGGTGACCGGCTCCCCCGCCGGATCCACCGCCGCCCCGTCGGCGGCCCCGCCCATCCTCCGGGAAGGGGGTGCGTGATGCATGCCGCGAACGACTCGACCACGCGTCTTCCCATCGCCTCGGACGCCGATCTGGCCTGGGTGCGCCAGCAGGTGCGCCACTCCGCCGCCGACGTCGGGTTCGGGCTGGTCCAGCAGACGAAGCTGGTGACGGCGGCCAGCGAACTCGCCCGGAACACGCTCGTCCACGGGGGCGGGGGGCACGCCGAGATCACCACGCTGGACGACCGCGGCCGACGCGGGCTGCGGCTCTCCTTCGTCGACACCGGTCAGGGCATCCGCGACATCGACCTGGCCATGAGCGACGGGTACACCACCGGCGGCGGACTGGGCATGGGCCTCGGCGGCGCCAGACGCCTCGTCGAGGACTTCACGGTGGACAGCCACCCCGACACCGGCACGACGGTCACGGTAACCGAGTGGCTCCCGGAGGTACCCGCGCCGCGGTCTGGGTCGGCGTAAGCGGAGGGGCGGGGGAGAGGCGGCTCGGCTGGGGAGACGGGGACTACCCGAAGCCGGGGGCCGGAAAGCCGGAGTGGTCCGAAGGTCCAGAGCGGTCGGCCCGCCGGACGCGACGCGGTCAACTCCAGGGGCCATCGGTGTCC
>NZ_LIRK01000176.1 GCF_001419765.1 Streptomyces torulosus | reverse complement strand
GGCCAGCGCCGGCCGGGCCCCCGGCAGCCGGCCCCGCGCACCATCCGCCTGGGCAGCCCCCGCCCCCGGCTGCGCATGGTGAGCCTCGCCCTGACCCTGGTGATGATCGCCTTCGTCGTCCGGCTGCTCCAGGTGCAGGCCGTCGACGCCGGCGAGTACGCGGCCAAGGCCGACCGGAACCGCTACGTCGGCCGGGTCCTCGCCGCCGAGCGGGGCGGGATCACCGACCGCAACGGCGTCGACCTGGCGATCAGCGCGGACGCCAACGACATCACCGCCGACCCGACCATGTTCACGCGCGACCAGCTCAAGGTCGGTGACGGCCCCGAGCAGGCGGCCGCGCTCCTCGCGCCGATCCTCGGCGCCGACCAGGACACGATCGCCGGGAAGCTGCGCACCAAGAACACGCGGTACGTGCTCCTCGCCCGCCGCCAGACCCCCCAGGTCTGGAACCAGATCACCGACCTGAAGACCGCGCTCGTCAAGAAGGCCAAGGACGACCCGGGCACCGTCAACGTGCTGGCCGGCGTCTTCCAGGAGCCCAGCAGCAAACGCGTGTACCCCAACGGCGACCTCGCCGCCGGGATACTGGGCTGGGTCAACGCCGAGGGCAAGGGCGGCGGCGGTATCGAGCAGCAGCTGAACCGCCAGCTGTCCGGCAAGAACGGCAAGATCCGCTACGCCCAGTCCGGCGGACGCCTCGTGCCCACCGCGGGCTCCGCCGAGACCCCCGCCGTGGCCGGCTCCGACATCGAGCTGACCATCGACCGCGACATCCAGTGGGCCGCGCAGAGCGCCATCACCGAGCAGGTGAAGAAGTCCAAGGCGGACCGCGGCTACGTGATAGTGCAGGACACCCGCACCGGCGAGATCCTCGCCATGGCCAACTCGCCCGGCTTCAACCCCAACGACCTCACCAGGGCGAACCCGGATGCCCTGGGCAACGCGGCCCTCCAGGATGCCTACGAGCCCGGCTCCACCGCCAAGGTCATGTCGATGGCCGCCGTACTGGAGGAGAACGTCGCCACCCCCGAGACGCATGTCATCGTGCCCAACCGGCTGCACCGCGGCGACCGCCTCTTCAAGGACGACATCGACCACCCGACCTGGTACCTGACGCTCAACGGCGTGCTCGCCAAGTCCAGCAACATCGGCACGATCCTCGCCACCGGCGAACTCGGCAGGAACCAGCGGGAGTCCAACCGGATCCTCTACTCCTACCTGCGCAAGTTCGGCATCGGCAGCTACACCGGGCTCGGCTTCCCCGGCGAGACCAAGGGCATCCTCGCCGCGCCCGGCGACTGGTCGACATCGCAGCAGTACACGATCCCTTTCGGTCAGGGCGTCTCGATAAACGCCATGCAGGCGACCTCCGTCTACTCGACGATCGCCAACGGCGGCGTCCGCGTGGCGCCCACCCTCGTCCGGGGCACCAAGGGGCCCGACGGCCGCTTCACCCCCGCCCCGAAGCCCAAGAAGACCCGGGTCGTGAGCGAGAGGACGGCGAAGACCCTGGCCAGGATGCTGGAGTCCGTCGTGGACGACGAGGAGGGCACCGGCACCAAGGCACGCATCCCCGGCTACCGGGTCGCGGGCAAGACGGGCACGGCGAACCGCGTGGATCCGGCCACCGGCAGATACCGCGGCTACACCTCGTCGTTCGCCGGCTTCGCACCCGCGGACAAGCCGCGGATCACCGTGTACTGCGCCATCCAGAACGCCACCAAGGGCAACTACTTCGGCGGCCAGATCTGCGGGCCCATCTACAAGGAGGTCATGGAGTTCGCCCTGAAGACCCTCCAGGTCCCGCCGACCGGCGCCGGGCCCGCGAACCTGCCCGTCAGCTTCAAGCCGTGACCCGCCGCCCGGGCGACCCCCGACCCTCCTGACCCCTCCCTGATCCACCCACTGATCAGCGCAACCAGCCAGGAACGCACTCGTGACCATGATCACTCCCGACCCCGGGAACCACGCCGCCCCACCGCCCTCGCACAAACCCTCGCTTCGCTCCGGCGGGGGTGCGCCCGGTACGCTCACCGCCGTGCCACACGCTGATCAGTCCCAAACCACCCAGAAGGGCGTTTCCGTGACATATCCCGGACCGCCCAGGCCGGCCCAGGTCTCCGCCACACCCCTCGCGGAACTCGCCGGACACCTGGGTGCCGCACAGCCGGAGACCGGGGAGGCCACCACTGGGGTCACGGGCATCACCCATGACTCCCGCGCCGTCCGCCCCGGCGATCTGTACGCCGCCCTGCCCGGCGCCCGGCTGCACGGCGCCGACTTCGTGAACCAGGCGGCCGGCCTCGGCGCCGTCGCCGTCCTGACCGACCCGACCGGGGCCGAGCGCGCCGCCGCCACCGGGCTCCCGGTCCTCGTCGTCGACGACCCGCGCGGACGGATGGGCGAACTGGCGGCCACGATCTACGGCCGGCCCGGCCGCGACCTGCTCCAGATCGGCATCACCGGCACCTCAGGCAAGACCACCACCGCCTACCTCGTCGAGGGCGGCCTGCGCACGGTGCGCTCCACCGGGCTCATCGGCACCGTCGAGATGCGCATCGGCGACGAGCGCATCAAATCCGAGCGCACCACCCCCGAGGCCACCGACCTCCAGGCCCTCTTCGCCGTCATGCGCGAACGCGGCGCGGACGCGGTCGTCATGGAGGTGTCCAGCCACGCCCTGGTCCTCGGCCGGGTCGACGGCTGCGTCTTCGACGTGGCGGTGTTCAACAACCTCAGCCCGGAGCACATGGAGTTCCACTCCGACATGGAGGACTACTTCCAGGCCAAGGCGGGACTGTTCACCCCGGAGCGCAGCAGGCTCGGCGTCGTCAACCTCGACGACGAATACGGCCGCAGGCTCACCAAGGAGGCCACGGTCCCGGTCGTCACGTTCTCCGCCGAGGGCCACCCCGACGCCGACTGGCGCGCCGTGGACGTCGAGGTCGGCCCGATGGACTCGACGTTCACCGTGATCGGCCCGAAGGGCGAGCGGATCACCGCGAGGTCGCCGCTGCCGGGCCCGTTCAACGTCGCCAACACCCTCGCCGCGATCGCCGCCCTGGCCGTCGCCGGGATCGACCCGCAGACCGCCGCCGACGGCGTCGCCGCCGTGCCGGGAGTCCCGGGCCGCCTGGAGCGAGTGGACGCCGGGCAGCCCTACCTCGCGGTCGTCGACTACGCCCACAAGACGGACGCCGTCGAGTCGGTCCTCAAGGCGCTGCGCAAGGTCACCGAGGGCAGGCTGCACGTGGTGCTCGGCTGCGGCGGCGACCGGGACCGCACCAAGCGCGCGCCGATGGGCGCCGCCATCGCCCGGTTCGCCGACACCGCCGTACTGACCTCCGACAACCCCCGCTCCGAGGACCCCCTCGCGATCCTCGCCACCATGCTCGAGGGCGCGGCCTCCGTGCCGGCCCACGAGCGCGGCGAGGTCCTCCTCTTCGAGGACCGGGCCGCCGCGATCGCCGCGGCCGTGGCCCGCGCGGAACCCGGCGACACCGTGCTGGTCGCGGGCAAGGGCCACGAGCAGGGCCAGGACATCGCCGGCGTGGTACGTCCCTTCGACGACCGCCAGGTGCTTCGCGAAGCTATCCAGCAGACCCAGGGATGAACTTGTGATCGCCCTCTCTCTCGCCGAGATCGCAGAAGTCGTCGGCGGGCAGACGCACGACATACCGGATCCGTCGGCGCTCGTCACCGGACCCGTCGTCCGGGACTCCCGTGAGGTGGAGCCCGGCAGCCTCTTCGTCGCCTTCGTCGGCGAGCGGGTGGACGGCCACGACTACGCGGCCGCGGTCGTCGAGGCGGGCGCGGCAGCGGTGCTGGCGTCCCGCCCCGTCGGCGTGCCCGCGATCGTCGTGGCCGACGTCCAGGCGGCCCTCGGTGCCCTCGCCCGCCATGTGGTGCGCGAACTCGGCACCACCCTCGTCGCCCTCACCGGCTCCGCGGGCAAGACCAGCACCAAGGACCTGATCGCCCAGGTGCTCCGGCGCAAGGCGCCCACGGTGTTCACGCCCGGCTCCCTCAACAACGAGATCGGGCTGCCCCTCACCGCGCTCAGCGCCACCGAGGAGACCCGTTTCCTCGTCCTGGAGATGGGCGCCCGCGGTATCGGCCACATCCGCTACCTCACCGGCCTGACCCCGCCCAAGGTGGGCCTCGTGCTCAACGTCGGCACCGCCCACATCGGCGAGTTCGGCGGCCGTGAGCAGATCGCGCAGGCCAAGGGCGAGCTGGTCGAGGCCCTGCCGCCGGCGAGCGAGGGCGGCGCCGCGATCCTCAACGCCGACGATCCCCTCGTCCGCGCCATGGCCTCCCGTACGAAGGCCAAGGTGGTCCTCTTCGGAGAGTCCGGCGAAGCGGACGTACGCGCAGAGAACGTACGGCTCACGGACGCGGGACAGCCCGCATTCCGCCTTCACACACCCTCCGGTGCAAGTGATGTGACCATGCGCCTGTACGGTGAGCACCACGTGTCGAACGCGCTCGCCGCGGCCGCCGTCGCCCATGAGCTGGGCATGTCCGCGGAAGAGATCGCCACCGCGCTCTCCGAGGCGGGCTCCCTCTCCCGTTGGCGGATGGAGGTCACCGAGCGCCCGGACGGCGTGACGGTCGTCAACGACGCCTACAACGCGAACCCCGAGTCCATGCGGGCCGCTCTGCGCGCGCTCGCAGCCATGGGCAAGGGGCGGCGGACCTGGGCGGTGCTCGGCAAGATGGCCGAGCTCGGGGACGAATCGCTCGCCGAGCACGACGCGGTCGGACGGCTCGCCGTCCGGCTCAATGTCGGCAAGCTCGTCGCGGTCGGGGGCAGGGAGGCCTCCTGGCTGCAACTGGGCGCATACAACGAGGGTTCGTGGGGTGAGGAGTCGGTGCACGTGTCCGACGCACAGGCGGCGATCGACCTGTTGCGCAGTCAGTTGCGCCCGGGGGACGTCGTGCTCGTGAAGGCGTCCCGGTCGGTCGGGCTCGAGAGTGTGGCGCAGGCGCTGCTCGACGGCGGCAACGAGGGTGAGGTTGCCGCGCGATGATGAATCAGATCCTGTTCGCAGGAGTCATCGGTCTCTTCCTGACGCTGGTCGGTACCCCGCTGCTGATCAAGCTGCTGGCCCGCAAGGGCTACGGCCAGTACATCCGTGACGACGGCCCGCGCGAGCACGCCAGCAAGCGCGGTACGCCGACCATGGGTGGTATCGCCTTCATCCTGGCGACGATCGTCGCGTACTTCCTGGCCAAGGTGATCTCGGGCCAGCCGCCGACCTTCTCCGGTCTGCTGGTGCTCGGCCTGATGGGCGGCATGGGCCTCGTCGGATTCCTCGACGACTACATCAAGATCGTCAAGCGCCGTTCGCTCGGCCTGCGCGCCAAGGCCAAGATGGCCGGCCAGCTGATCGTCGGTATCGGCTTCGCGGTCCTCGCGCTGCAGTTCCCGGACGCCCGCGACCAGACGCCGGCCTCCACCAAGCTCTCCTTCGTGCAGGACTTCGGCTGGTCCATCGGCCCGGTGCTGTTCGTGATCTGGGCGCTGTTCATGATCCTCGCGATGTCGAACGGCGTGAACCTGACCGACGGCCTCGACGGCCTCGCCACCGGCGCCTCCGTGCTCGTCTTCGGCGCGTACACGTTCATCGGCGTCTGGCAGTTCCAGGAGTCCTGCGCCAACACGCAGACCCTGACCAACCCGGAAGCCTGCTACGAGGTCCGCGACCCCCTCGACCTCGCGATCGTCGCCTCCGCACTGATGGGCGCCTGCCTCGGCTTCCTGTGGTGGAACACCTCGCCGGCCAAGATCTTCATGGGTGACACCGGTTCGCTGGCCCTCGGCGGCGCGCTCGCCGGCCTCGCGATCTGCTCCCGCACCGAGCTGCTCCTGGCGCTCCTCGGCGGCCTGTTCGTCCTCATCACCATGTCGGTCGTCATCCAGGTCGGCTCGTTCAAGCTGACCGGCAAGCGCGTCTTCCGCATGGCACCGCTCCAGCACCACTTCGAACTCAAGGGCTGGTCCGAGGTCCTCGTAGTGGTCCGCTTCTGGATCATCCAGGGCATCTGTGTGATCGTCGGACTGGGCCTCTTCTACGCGGGATGGGCGGCCGACAAGTGACCGACTGGCAGGGCAAGCACGTCACCGTCGCCGGGCTCGGCGTCTCCGGCATCCCCGCGGCCAAGGTCCTGCACGGCCTCGGCGCCGCCGTCACGGTCGTCAACGACGGCGACGACGAACGCGCCAGGGCCCAGGCCGCCGAGCTGGAGGCGCTCGGCATCACCGTGCGCCTCGGTGACGGCGCCACCCTGCCCGAGGGCACCGACCTCGTCGTCACCGCGCCCGGCTGGAAGCCCGACAAGCCGCTGTTCACCGCCGCCCGCGAGGCGGGCCTGGAGATCTGGGGCGACGTCGAGCTGGCCTGGCGCCTGCGCGGACCCGACGCGGCGCCCTGGCTGGCCGTCACGGGCACCAACGGCAAGACCACGACCGTCCAGATGCTCGCCTCGATCCTCAGGGCGGCGGGGCTGCGCACGGCCGCCGTCGGCAACATCGGGGTCTCGCTCCTGGACGTCGTCCTCGGCGACGAGCAGTACGACGTCCTGGCCGTGGAGCTGTCCAGCTACCAGCTCCACTGGGCGCCCTCCCTGCGCGCCCACTCCGCCGCCGTCCTGAACCTCGCCCCCGACCACCTCGACTGGCACGGCTCCATGGAGGCGTACGTCAAGGACAAGGGCCGCGTCTACGAGGGCAATCGGATCGCCTGTGTCTATAACGTGGCCGACAAGGCCACCGAGGACCTGGTGCGCGAGGCGGACGTCGAAGAGGGTTGCCGGGCCATCGGGTTCACGCTCGGCACCCCGGGCCCGTCCCAACTCGGCGTCGTCGACGGCATCCTGGTCGACCGGGCCTTCGTCGAGAACCGGCAGAAGAACGCCCAGGAACTCGCCGAGGTCTCCGACATCGACCCGCCGGCCCCGCACAACATCGCCAACGCCCTCGCCGCGGCCGCCCTGGCCCGCGCCTTCGGCGTGCCCGCCAAGGCCGTACGGGACGGCCTGCGGGCCTTCACCCCGGACGCCCACCGCATCGCGCACGTAGCCGACATGGACGGCGTCAGGTACATCGACGACTCCAAGGCCACCAACACGCACGCCGCGCAGGCCTCGTTGGCGGCCTACGAGTCGATCGTGTGGATCGCGGGCGGACTCGCCAAGGGCGCCACCTTCGACGAGCTCGTCGCCGGGGCGGCGAAGCGGCTGAAGGGCGTCGTGCTGATCGGCGCGGACCGCGCGCTGATCCGCGAAGCGCTCGCGCGACACGCCCCCGAAGTGCCGGTCGTGGACCTCGACCGGACAGACACTGGGGCGATGCTCGCGGCGGTCCGCGAGGCACGGGCGCTCGCACAGGCGGGCGACACGGTGCTGCTGGCACCGGCCTGCGCGTCGATGGACATGTTCGTCAACTACAACAGGCGCGGGGACGCGTTCGCGGAGGCAGTGCGCGAACTCGCCTCCGCGGACGGCTGACCGGCCCGCCCGTGCCTGGCGGCGGAGCTGGGCGAACCTGGGAGGGAACGCGTGACACGGATGTCGTCGGTGCGCCGCGGGAAGGGCGCCCCCGATGCCCAGTAGCCGTACCGGCCGCCCTCCCGTCCAGCGCCTCACCCGCAGGCCGCCCGTCCCCCGCCCGTCCCGCGAGAACCCCGTCCGCCGGCTCCACACACGGGCGCGGCGGGCCTGGGACCGTCCGCTCACCGCGTACTACCTGATCCTCGGCGGCAGTCTGCTGATCACCGTGCTGGGTCTGGTGATGGTCTACTCGGCCTCGCAGATCACGGCGCTGCAGAAGTCGCTGCCGGGGACCTTCTTCTTCCGCAAGCAGTTCCTCGCGGCCTCGATCGGCGCCCTGCTGCTGCTCGTGGCCTCGCGCATGCCGGTGAAGCTGCACCGGGCGCTGGCGTACCCGATCCTGGCCGGCTGTGTCTTCCTGATGGCCCTGGTGCAGGTGCCGGGGATAGGGCAGTCGATCAACGGCAACCAGAACTGGATCGCCGTCGGCGGCTCGTTCCAGATCCAGCCCAGCGAGTTCGGCAAGCTGGCGCTGGTGCTGTGGGGGGCCGATCTGCTCGCCCGCAAGGAGGACAAGCGGCTGCTGACCCAGTGGAAGCACATGCTGGTGCCGCTGGTGCCGGTGGCGTTCATGCTCCTCGGGCTGATCATGCTCGGCGGCGACATGGGCACCGCGATCATCCTCACGGCCATCCTGTTCGGCCTGCTGTGGCTGGCCGGCGCGCCGACCAGGCTGTTCGTGGGTGTGCTGTCGGTCGCCGGACTGATCGGCTTCGTCCTGATCAGGACCAGTGAGAACCGTATGGCCCGGCTCGCGTGCATCGGTGCCACGGAACCGGGGCAGGGAGACACCTGCTGGCAGGCCGTGCACGGCATCTACGCCCTCGCCTCGGGCGGAATCTTCGGCTCGGGGCTCGGTGCCAGTGTGGAAAAATGGGGCCAACTCCCGGAAGCGCACACCGACTTCATCTTCGCCGTCACCGGTGAGGAACTGGGCCTCGCGGGGACGCTGTCGGTGCTCGCCCTCTTCGCGGCTCTAGGCTATGCGGGTATCCGCGTGGCCGGACGCACGGAGGACCCCTTCGTCAGGTATGCCGCGGGAGGCGTGACCACCTGGATCACCGCTCAGGCGGTGATCAACATCGGTGCGGTGCTCGGTCTGCTGCCGATCGCCGGAGTCCCCCTCCCGCTGTTCTCCTACGGGGGTTCCGCCCTGCTGCCGACCATGTTCGCCATCGGGCTGCTGATCGCCTTCGCACGCGACGAGCCCGCTGCGCGGGCGGCGCTTGCGATGCGGCAACCTCGCTTTGGTAGAAAGCGGGGCGGCGGCCCTTCGGGGCGGCCCGGGAGATGGAACACGATGCGACGGCGCGCCTGAACGGCGCGTTCGTCCGGAGAGCGGTGAATTTCGGTGCATGTCGTCCTCGCCGGTGGCGGAACCGCCGGTCACATCGAGCCCGCGCTCGCCCTCGCGGACGCCCTGCGCAGGCAGGACCCGACCGTGGGCATCACGGCCCTGGGCACGGAGCGCGGCCTTGAGACACGCCTCGTCCCCGAGCGCGGCTACGAACTCGCGCTGATCCCCGCCGTACCCCTGCCACGCAAGCCCACGCCCGAGCTGATCACCGTGCCCGGCCGGCTGCGCGGCACGATCAAGGCGACCGAGCAGATCCTGGAGCGCACCAAGGCGGACTGCGTCGTCGGCTTCGGCGGCTACGTCGCCCTGCCCGGCTACCTCGCCGCCAAGCGCCTCGGGGTGCCGATCGTCGTCCACGAGGCCAACGCCCGCCCCGGCCTCGCCAACAAGATCGGCTCCCGGTACGCGGCCCAGGTCGCCGTCTCCACCCCGGACAGCAAGCTGCGCGACTCCCGCTACATCGGCATCCCGCTGCGCCGCTCCATCGCCACCCTCGACCGTGCCGCGGCGCGGCCCGAGGCCCGCGCCCTGTTCGGCCTCGACCCGAACCTGCCGACGCTGCTGGTCTCCGGCGGCTCGCAGGGCGCCCGCCGCCTCAACGAGGTGGTCCAGCAGGTCGCGCCCTACCTCCAGCAGGCCGGGATCCAGATCCTGCACGCGGTCGGCCCGAAGAACGAACTGCCGCAGGTACACCAGATGCCGGGGATGCCCCCGTACATCCCGGTACCGTACGTGGACCGGATGGACCTCGCGTACGCCGCGGCCGACATGATGCTCTGCCGCGCGGGCGCGATGACCGTCGCCGAGCTCTCCGCCGTCGGGCTCCCCGCCGCCTACGTCCCGCTGCCCATCGGCAACGGCGAACAGCGGCTGAACGCCCAGCCGGTGGTCAAGGCCGGCGGCGGACTGCTGGTCGACGACGCGGAGCTGACCCCCCAGTGGGTCCAGCAGAACGTCCTGCCCGTGCTCGCCGACCCGCACCGGCTGTACGAGATGTCCCGCGCCGCCAGCGAGTTCGGCCGCCGGGACGCCGACGACCTGCTCGTCGGGATGGTGTACGAGGCGATCGCGTCGCGCCGCTAGGGGCGCGGCAGAAGGCAGGGGAGCGTGGCCGGACCGACCACCGCCGAACGCGGCGCGGACGACGATCTGGACTCCGGCCCGCTTCCACGACGTCGCCGGCGGCTGCCCGGCCCGCGGGCCCTGATCGCCGCCGCGGTCGCGCTGGTGCTGCTCGGCGGGGTCTCGGTCTGGGCCCTGTACGGCTCGTCGTGGCTGCGGGTCGAGCGGGTCTCCGTGTCGGGCACTCGGGTGCTCACCGAGGCCCAGGTGCGCGAGACGGCCGAGGTGCCCCTCGGGGAGCCGCTGATTTCCGTGGACACCGACGCGATCGAGTCGCGATTGCTGGAGAAATTGCCCCGAATCGACTCGGTTGAGGTCATTCGTTCCTGGCCTCATGGAATCGGGCTGAAAGTCACCGAACGCACTCCGGTCCTGATTGTCGAAGCCGCCGGAAATTCGGGCAAGTACGTCGAAGTCGACGCGAAGGGTGTTCGTTTTGCCACCGTTTCGCGTGCCCCGAAGGGCGTTCCCGTCCTGGAATTGGCGCTGTCCCGTCCGGGATCCTCCGCCGCGAGTCTGCGGCGATTCGGCGAGGACCGGCTCGTGCGGGAGGCGGTGCGGGTCGCGGGTGACATTCCGGCCGCGGTCGCGCCGGACACCCTGGTCGTCAAGGTCCGCTCCTACGACTCCATCTCGCTGGAGTTGAGCGGGGACCGAACCGTCGCCTGGGGGAGCGTGGAGAAGGGGCGTGCGAAGGCCCGTGCACTCAGCGCGCTGATGAAAGCCGCCCCCGACGCGGGGCACTTCGACGTGAGTGTCCCCACGGCGCCTGCGTCATCAGGGAGTTGACGCATATCCGTGCAGGCCAGCACCCTGGTTGGGCACCGCTACGGCTGATCACATAGGGTGAAAAGAAAAACGGGAGGTTCGGCGTGTTCGTTGAACGTGCGCCACTTGTCGACTTAGTGTCCTGTTCGGAAGAGTCCAAGGAACAGACACACTGGTAACCCTAAACTTCAGCGTTAGGGTTCGGGTCGGCGTTCGGACCGTCCCACTTCGGCATCAGTCGTCGGATCGCGGGTACCCCGCGAGGCGGCGACACGTAACTCGAGGCGAGAGGCCTTCGACGTGGCAGCACCGCAGAACTACCTCGCAGTCATCAAAGTCATCGGTGTCGGCGGCGGTGGTGTCAATGCCATCAACCGGATGATCGAGGTCGGTCTCAAGGGCGTCGAGTTCATCGCCATCAACACCGACGCGCAAGCTCTGTTGATGAGCGACGCCGACGTCAAGCTCGACGTCGGCCGTGAACTCACCCGCGGACTCGGCGCCGGAGCCAACCCGGCCGTCGGCCGCAAGGCCGCCGAGGACCACCGCGAGGAGATCGAGGAGGTCCTCAAGGGGGCCGACATGGTCTTCGTGACGGCCGGCGAAGGCGGCGGCACCGGCACCGGCGGCGCACCCGTCGTGGCCAACATCGCCCGCAATCTGGGTGCCCTCACCATCGGCGTGGTCACCCGCCCCTTCACCTTCGAGGGCCGCCGCCGCGCCAACCAGGCCGAGGACGGCATCGCCGAGCTCCGCGAAGAGGTCGACACCCTCATCGTCATCCCGAACGACCGGCTGCTGTCCATCTCGGACCGCCAGGTCTCGGTGCTCGACGCCTTCAAGTCGGCCGACCAGGTCCTCCTCTCCGGTGTCCAGGGCATCACCGACCTCATCACCACGCCGGGCTTGATCAACCTCGACTTCGCCGACGTCAAGTCCGTCATGTCCGAGGCCGGCTCCGCCCTCATGGGCATCGGCTCGGCCCGCGGCGACGACCGCGCGGTGGCCGCCGCCGAGATGGCGATCTCCTCGCCGCTGCTGGAGGCCTCCATCGACGGCGCCCGCGGGGTGCTGCTCTCCATCTCCGGCGGGTCCGACCTCGGTCTCTTCGAGATCAACGAGGCCGCCCAGCTGGTCAGCGAGGCCGCCCACCCCGAGGCCAACATCATCTTCGGCGCGGTCATCGACGACGCCCTCGGCGACGAGGTCCGCGTCACGGTCATCGCGGCCGGCTTCGACGGCGGGCAGCCCCCGGCCAAGCGGGACAACATCCTCGGCTCGGCAGCGGCCAAGCGCGACGAGCCCGCCCCGGTGCGCGCGGCCGACACCCGCCCGTCCTTCGGCTCGCTCGGCAGCGTCAAGCCGAAGGAGGAGCCGGCGCCCGCACCGGAGCCGGTGAGCGAGGCGCCCGTCGCCCCGCCGGTCCCGCCGTCCCGGTCCTACACGGACAGCGCGGCCGAGGAGCTGGACGTACCGGACTTCCTCAAGTGATAGGACAGCGCGAGAACGTGAGCGGCGCGCACTTCGCCTTCACCGACAGGTGGGGCGGGGTGAGCGCCGCTCCGTATGAGGAGCTCAATCTCGGCGGGGCGGTCGGGGACGACGCCGCCGCCGTGACGACCAACCGGGAGCTGGCCGCGAAATCGCTGGGCCTCGACCCCGGCCGGGTCGTCTGGATGAACCAGGTGCACGGCGCGGACGTGGCGGTGATCGACGGACCGTGGGGCTCCGCCGCCGACATCCCCTCCGTCGACGCGGTCGTCACCACCGGGCGCGGTCTCGCGCTCGCGGTGCTCACCGCCGACTGCGTCCCCGTACTGCTGGCCGACCCCGTCGCCGGGGTCGCGGCCGCAGCCCACGCGGGCAGGCCCGGAATGGTCGCCGGGGTCGTCCCCACCGCCGTCAAGGCCATGATCGAACTCGGCGCCGACCCCGCGCGGATCATCGCCCGCACCGGCCCCACCGTCTGCGGGCGCTGCTACGAGGTGCCCGAAGCGATGCGCGCCGACGTGGCCGCCGTGGAGCCGACGGCGTACGCCGAGACCAGTTGGGGCACGCCCTCCGTGGATGTGAGCGCCGGAGTGCACTCCCAGCTGGAGCGACTGGGGGTGCACGACCGGGAGCAGTCGCCGGTGTGCACGCTGGAGTCGCACGACCACTTCTCGTACCGCCGCGACCGCACCACAGGGCGACTCGCGGGATATGTCTGGCTGGACTGATGGGCATGACCGACCGTAAGGCACAACTCGCCGCGAATCTGGCGAAGGTGGAGGGTCGCATCGCGGCGGCGTGCGCGGCCGCGGGGCGCAAGCGCGAAGAGGTGACCCTGATCGTGGTCACCAAGACCTATCCCGCGAGCGATGTGCGGATCCTGTCGGAGCTCGGTGTGCGTCATGTCGCCGAGAACAAGGACCAGGACGCGGCCCCCAAGGCGGCGGAGTGCTCGGATCTGCCCCTTGTGTGGCACTTCGTGGGGCAATTGCAGACCAACAAGGTCCGTTCTGTGGTGCGTTATGCGGATCTCGTGCAGTCCGTCGACCGCTCCCGGCTCGTCACGGCGCTGTCGAAGGAGGCGGTCCGGGTCGGCCGCGAGGTGGGGTGTCTCATCCAGGTCGCCCTCGACGCGGACGAGAGCGGCCGGGGGGCGCGCGGCGGTGTCGGGCCGGACGGGATCGCCGAGTTGGCCGACCTCCTCGCGGACTCGCCGGGGGTACGGCTCGATGGTCTGATGACCGTAGCGCCGCTCACCGGCGAGTACGCCGGGCGCCAACGCGAGGCCTTCGGGCGGTTGATGGATTTGTCGACCGACCTGCGCCGCGCCCATCCGGCTGCGAACATGGTCTCCGCAGGGATGAGTGCGGACCTCGAGGAGGCCGTGGCGGCAGGGGCGACACATGTGCGCGTCGGCACTGCGGTACTCGGAGTCCGTCCCAGGCTCGGGTAACGTCGCCAAGAAGTCGGACCACAGCAGAAAATATGGTCATTCCGTCGAAGGGCGGCGCAACGACCTCGTGGATCGCGGGCACTTGGGAAGTCGTCAGTCGATCCACCACAGAGCGGAGGACTCAGAGCATGGCCGGCGCGATGCGCAAGATGGCGGTCTACCTCGGCCTCGTGGAGGACGATGGGTACGACGGCAGGGGATTCGACCCCGATGACGACTTCGAGCCCGAGCTCGACCCCGAGCCCGAGCGGGACCACCGGCGCCACGAACCGGTGCACCAGTCACACCAGTCACACCAGTCACATCAGTCCCAAAGGGACGAATCGGTGCGAGTGGTGCAGCCCCCGGCGCAGCGCGAGCCGGTGGCGCACGCCACTTCGCTCCCCGCGGAATCGGTGCGACCCGCCCGGATCGCGCCCGTGGCGTCCATCACACAAGACCGTTCCAGTCTGGAGAAGAACGCACCGGTGATCATGCCCAAGGTCGTGTCCGAACGAGAGCCGTATCGGATCACGACGTTGCACCCGCGGACCTACAACGAGGCCCGTACCATCGGGGAACACTTCCGTGAGGGCACCCCGGTGATCATGAATCTGACTGAGATGGACGACACAGATGCGAAGCGACTTGTCGACTTTGCGGCAGGTTTGGTGTTTGGTCTTCACGGCAGCATCGAGCGGGTGACGCAGAAGGTGTTCCTGTTGTCGCCTGCTAACGTCGATGTCACGGCGGAGGACAAGGCCCGCATCGCAGAGGGCGGGTTCTTCAACCAGAGCTGAGACGCACCACCCGGAAACAGCAGTACAGGCAGCACGGAACGGGGAGAGGGAAACACCGGACATGAGCGTGGTCTTGACGATCCTCTACATCGCGCTGACGGTGTTCTTCATCGTGCTGATCTTCCGGTTGGTCATGGACTACGTCTTCCAGTTCGCCCGCTCATGGCAACCCGGCAAGGCGATGGTGGTCGTTCTGGAGGCCACCTACACTGTCACTGATCCACCGCTCAAGCTTCTGCGGCGGTTCATTCCGCCGCTGCGTCTCGGGGGCGTGGCGCTCGACCTGTCCTTCTTCGTGCTGATGATCATCGTTTTTATCCTGCGCACGGTAGTGGCCAGCGGGATGGGAACGGTGTGAGAGATGCGGTCTTGCCGAATGCCGACGACTACGTTGAGGTGAAGAGATGCCGTTGACCCCCGAGGACGTGCGGAACAAGCAGTTCACGACCGTCCGCCTCCGAGAAGGCTATGACGAGGACGAGGTCGATGCCTTCCTCGATGAGGTCGAAGCCGAACTGACGCGCTTGCTTCGTGAGAACGAGGACCTGCGTGCCAAGCTCGCCGCGGCCACGCGTGCTGCTGCCCAGAATCAGCAGAACATGCGCAAGCCCCCCGAGCCGCAGGACCAGCAGCAGGGCGGCATGCAGCAAGGTGGCATGCAGCAAGGTGGCATGCAGCAGGGCGGAATGCAGCAGGGTGGCATGCAGCAGCAGGGCATGCGGGGACCCGGCGCTCCCGTACCTGCTGGGATATCGGGCCCGCCGCAGCAGATGGGGGGCCCCATGGGTGGCCCGCCCCAGCTGCCGAGCGGTGCGCCGCAGCTGCCCGCCGGCCCCGGTGGCCAGGGGCAGCAGGGTCCCGGACCGATGGGTCAGGGACCGATGGGCCAGGGCCCCATGGGTCAGGGCCAGATGGGCCAGCCCCAGATGGGGCAGGGCCCGATGGGCGGCCAGCCGCCCATGCAGCAGATGGGTGGCCCGATGGGCGGCCCCATGGGTGGTCCGATGGGCGGCCCCGGTCAGGGCCCGGGCGGCGACAGCGCCGCGCGTGTGCTCTCGCTGGCCCAGCAGACCGCCGACCAGGCGATCGCCGAGGCCCGTTCCGAGGCCAACAAGATCGTCGGCGAGGCCCGTAGCCGCGCCGAGGGTCTGGAGCGGGACGCCCGTGCCAAGGCCGACGCCCTGGAGCGGGACGCGCAGGAGAAGCACCGCGTCGCGATGGGCTCCCTGGAGTCCGCCCGCGCCACGCTGGAGCGCAAGGTCGAGGACCTGCGCGGCTTCGAGCGCGAGTACCGCACGCGTCTGAAGTCCTACCTGGAGTCGCAGCTGCGTCAGCTGGAGACCCAGGCGGACGACTCGCTGGCCCCGCCGCGGACCCCGGCGACCGCGTCGCTGCCGCCGTCCCCGTCGCCGTCCATGGCGCCGGCCGGTGCGAGCGCGCCGTCGTACGGCGGCCAGGGCATGGGTGGCGCGCCGGCGCCGGCCGCGCCCTCCTACGGCGGTCAGCAGCAGATGTCCCCGGCCATGACCCAGCCGATGGCTCCGGTCCGGCCGCAGGGTCCGTCGCCGATGGGGCAGGCTCCCTCGCCGATGCGTGGCTTCCTCATCGACGAGGACGACAACTGATCATCACCGGCACGCCATAGGCGTCGGCAGCGTTCAGGGCGGGGCCCCGGATCTCTTCGGTCCGGGGCCCCGCCCTTGTGTACGCGCGTTCGGGGGTGATGGGGACGGTCGTTTGCGGGTGGGGCGGATGTCCTGCGCACACCACGCCGAAGGCCCGGCGACACCGCCTGTGAGGTGTCGCCGGGCCTTCGGTCATGATCGGCGCCGCGGCTCGGAGCGGTCGGCTCCGAGCCGGGCGGTTCAGCGGGGCCGCGTCACGCCTTGCGGAGGCGGAACGTCAGGGTCAGGGCCTCGTCCGTGAACGGGGCGCCGTAGGTGTCGTCGGCCTCCCCGGTGGCGAAGTCCGTGGCGAGGACCTCGTCGGCGATCAGCCCGGCGTGCTCGGTGAGCGCGTCGACCACCGCCTCGTCGGTCGCGGTCCAGCGCAGCGCGATGCGGTCGGCCACGTCGAGGCCGCTGTTCTTGCGGGCCTCCTGGATCAGACGGATCGCGTCACGGGCGAGACCCGCCCGGCGGAGCTCCTCCGTGATCTCCAGGTCCAGGGCCACCGTCGCCCCCGAGTCGGAGGCGACCGACCAGCCCTCGCGCGGGGTCTCCGTGATGATCACCTCGTCCGGCGCCAGGGTGATCGTCTCGCCGTCGACCTCGACCGACGCCGTGCCCTCACGCAGGGCGAGGGAGAGGGCGGCGGCGTCCGCGTTCGCCACGGCCTTGGCCACGTCCTGGACGCGCTTGCCGAAACGCTTGCCGAGGGCGCGGAAGTTCGCCTTGGCGGTGGTGTCCACCAGGCTGCCGCCGACCTCGCTCAGCGAGGCGAGCGAGCTCACGTTCAGCTCTTCCGTGATCTGGGTGTGCAGCTCGGGGTCCAGGGAGTCGAACCCGGTGGCGGCCACCAGGGCGCGGGACAGCGGCTGGCGGGTCTTGACGCCCGACTCCGCACGCGTGGCGCGGCCCAGCTCCACGAGACGGCGGACGAGCACCATCTGCTTCGACAGCTCCGGGTCGATGGCGGTGAGGTCCGCCTCCGGCCAGGACGCCAGGTGCACCGACTCCGGGGCGCCCGGGGACACCGGCACGATCAGGTCCTGCCAGACCCGCTCGGTGATGAACGGGGTCAGCGGGGCCATCAGCTTGGTGACCGTCTCGACGACCTCGTGCAGGGTGCGCAGCGCGGCCTTGTCGCCCTGCCAGAAGCGGCGGCGCGAGCGGCGGACGTACCAGTTCGACAGGTCGTCCACGAACGCGGAGAGGAGCTTGCCGGCGCGCTGGGTGTCGTACGCCTCCAGCGACTGTGTCACCTGGTCGACCAGGGCGTGCAGCTCGCTCAGCAGCCAGCGGTCCAGGACGGGGCGGTCGGCGGGGGCCGGGTCGGCCTCGGACGGCGCCCAGTTCGACGTACGGGCGTACAGGGCCTGGAAGGCGACCGTGTTCCAGTACGTGAGGAGGGTCTTGCGCACGACCTCCTGGATCGTGCCGTGGCCGACGCGGCGGGCCGCCCAGGGGGAGCCGCCGGCCGCCATGAACCAGCGGACCGCGTCGGCGCCGTGCTGGTCCATGAGCGGGATGGGCTGCAGGATGTTGCCGAGGTGCTTGGACATCTTGCGGCCGTCCTCGGCGAGGATGTGGCCGAGGCACACGACGTTCTCGTAACTGGACTTGTCGAAGACCAGGGTGCCGACCGCCATCAGCGTGTAGAACCAGCCGCGGGTCTGGTCGATGGCCTCGCTGATGAACTGGGCCGGGTAGCGGCTCTCGAAGAGTTCCTTGTTCTTGTACGGGTAGCCCCACTGCGCGAACGGCATCGAGCCCGAGTCGTACCAGGCGTCGATGACCTCCGGGACGCGGGTGGCGGTGGCGGCGCAGCCGCCCTCGGGGCACGCGAAGGTGACCGCGTCGATGAACGGGCGGTGCGGGTCCAGCTCCGACTGGTCGGTGCCGGAGAGCCGGCTCAGCTCCTCGCGGGAGCCCACGCAGGTGAGGTGGCCCTCCTCGCAGCGCCAGATCGGCAGCGGGGTGCCCCAGTAGCGGTTGCGGGACAGCGCCCAGTCGATGTTGTTGTTCAGCCAGTCGCCGAAACGGCCGTGCTTGACCGTGTCCGGGAACCAGTTGGTCTTCTCGTTCTCCTGGAGGAGGCGGTCCTTGACGGCGGTGGTGCGGATGTACCAGGACGGCTGCGCGTAGTAGAGGAGCGCGGTGTGGCAGCGCCAGCAGTGGGGGTAGCTGTGCTCGTACGGGATGTGCTTGAACAGCAGGCCCCGGGTCTGGAGGTCCTCGGTGAGCTTCTCGTCCGCCTTCTTGAAGAAGACGCCGCCGACCAGCGGGACGTCCTCCTCGAACGTGCCGTCCGGGCGGACCGGGTTGATCACCGGCAGGCCGTATGCCCGGCACACCTTGAGGTCGTCCTCACCGAAGGCGGGGGACTGGTGGACCAGACCCGTGCCGTCCTCGGTGGTCACGTACTCGGCGTTCACCACGAAGTGGGCGGGCTCGGGGAACTCCACGAGCTCGAACGGACGTTGATAGGTCCAGCGCTCCATCTCGGCGCCGGTGAAGGACTGACCGGTGGTCTCCCAGCCCTCGCCGAGCGCCTTGTCGACGAGCGGCTCGGCGACGACGAGCTTCTCGGTGCCGTCCGTGGCCACCACGTAGGTGACCTCGGGGTGGGCGGCGACCGCGGTGTTGGACACCAGCGTCCACGGCGTGGTCGTCCACACCAGGAGCGCGGCCTCGCCCGCGAGCGGACCGGAGGTGAGCGGGAAACGGACGTACACCGAGGGGTCGACGACCGTCTCGTAGCCCTGCGCCAGCTCGTGGTCCGACAGGCCGGTGCCGCAGCGGGGGCACCAGGGGGCCACGCGGTGGTCCTGGACCAGCAGGCCCTTGTTGAAGATCTCCTTCAGCGACCACCAGACGGACTCGATGTACTCGGGCTCCATGGTCACGTACGCGTCGTCGAGGTCGACCCAGTAGCCCATGCGGGTCGTCAGGTCGGAGAACGCGTCGGTGTGGCGGAGCACGGACTCACGGCACTTGGCGTTGAACTCGGCGATGCCGTACGCCTCGATGTCCTTCTTGCCGTTGAAGCCCAGCTCCTTCTCGACCGCCAGCTCCACCGGCAGGCCGTGGCAGTCCCAGCCGGCCTTGCGGGCCACGTGGTAGCCGCGCATGGTGCGGAAGCGGGGGAAGACGTCCTTGAAGACACGGGCCTCGATGTGGTGGGCGCCCGGCATGCCGTTGGCGGTGGGCGGACCCTCGTAGAACACCCATTCGGGGCGACCCTCGGACTGCTCCAGGCTCTTGGCGAAGATCTTCTGCTCGCGCCAGAAGTCGAGCACCGCGTGCTCGAGCGCGGGCAGGTCGACCTGGGCGGGCACCTGGCGGTACGTCGGCTCTGTCATGAGCGAGCTTCCTCCAACGGACTTGCTGCCTTCCGTCGGAGGGACGAGAGCCTTCATCCTGCGTACGCCGTGTGCGGCGCGCTCCCGCGGTACCACCCTCCTTGGCCCGTCGTCGCGTCGTACGCCGTGACGAGCCCCCTCATTGAGGTCGCGATGCCGGGTCTACTGGCCGTGTCCCGAGGGGCCCGGCGTTCTTCCGGCGGCTCCGGGGTGATCTTCGCGTCGCGCTCGCCCCCGGGCTTCCACCGTCCCCGGGTCGCTCTTGGCTGCGTACGGCGCTACTCGTCCCCATCCACGCTTTTCGCTGCGCCCAGTGTACGGCGCCGGGCGGACAGCGGCCGACCGGTTTTGCGGCGCCCGTGGCGGGGCCGGCGGGGGCCTTCGGCGGGCTCGGCGGCCGGGTGACGCGGTGACCTGCGGGGTGACCCGAATGGAGCGGCCCGGACGTCCGGATCCCGGGACCCGCTGTGGGGCGGAATACCCGGCGGGGAGCTGGGCACAACGCTTGCAGGCTCGCCGCGTGACGGTCGCGGGGCGGCCGGAACGGGTGGTGTGCCCCGTTGCCGCGGGACTCGGGTCGATTTATCGTCCCAGCACGATTCGCGTGCAATATCACAATATGTGAAGGGGCCGCGGCCATGGTGGCGAAGGACGTGAGCGGCAAGAAGCGGGTCCCCGCGACCCTGGGAACGAAGGCGGCCACCAGCAGGACGAGCGCCCGGAAGACGGGCGCCGAGGGAACGACGGCGGAGAAGGGAGCCGCGAAGACCGCCGCGGTGGGGCCGAGGTCCGGCGCCCAGGACGAGGGCACGCCTGGTGCCGGGGCCGTGCGGGTGACGAAGAAGAAGACGGCCGGCGCGAGCGCCGCGAAGAGGACTGCGGGGAAGAAGACCGCTGCCAAGAAGACCGCGGCCAGGAAGACCGAGGGGAAGGAGACCGAGGCGCGGGAGACCACGGCCGAGAAGGCCGCGGTGAGGAAGGCAGCGGCCCGGAAGGCCGCCGGGAAGAACGGTGCCGCCGCGCGGTCGGCGGCCGGGAAGAGCGCGGCCACCAATGCGGTGGCCAAGAAGGGTGCCGCCGGGAAGACGGCGGCCACGAAGAGCAGCACATCCAAGAAGAGCACCGCCCGGAACACCTCTGCGACGAGCGAGGCCGAGAAGGCGGGCGCGGCCGAGGCCGCCGAGACGACGGGAGCCACGACGGTGGTTGCGAAGAACACTCCTGGTACGGCTACGGCGGCGAAGAAGCCCACCGCCGTCCCCAAGGCACGGCCCGCCGCGGCGGACCCCGGCGAACTGGCGGTACGGCCCGGTGAGGACCCCTGGAGCCCGGAGGAGGTCGCCGAGGCCCGTACGGAGCTGACGTCCGAGGCGACGCGGCTGCGGGCGGAGCTGGACGCCTCCGAGAAGTCGCTCACGGGTCTCATGCGGGACTCCGGCGACGGCGCGGGCGACGACCAGGCCGACACCGGCGCCAAGAACATCACGCGTGAGCACGAGATGGCGCTGGCCCACAACGCGCGCGAGATGCTCGACCAGACCGAGCGCGCCCTGGAACGGCTCGCCACGGGCACGTACGGCCTCTGCGAGAGCTGCGGCAACCCGATCGGCAAGGCGCGCATGCAGGCCTTCCCGAGGGCCACGCTGTGCGTCGAGTGCAAGCAGAAACAGGAACGGCGGTAGTGATCCCCGCCTGAGCCCCTGGTCCCCGGAGGTCGTGTCGTACCTTTGTCCTCAGTCAGGAACCTAGGTTGAGGGACTCACGTGGCAGAGGCGGAGCGCATCATCGGTACGCCGGACATCCCAGAGGCGGCGGGCACGGACCCGGAGCAGTCCGACGGCGGGAACGGCGCAGACGCCGAGCGGGCCGACGCGCCCGCGCGCCCGCGCGGCAAGCGCCGTATCGCCGTGCTGTTCGGGGTCGCCGCGCTGGCGTACGTGCTCGACCTGGTCAGCAAGATGATCGTGGTCGCCGAGCTGGAGCACCACGAGCCGATCGAGATCATCGGGGACTGGCTGAAGTTCGAGGCGATCCGCAACGCGGGCGCGGCCTTCGGCTTCGGCGAGGCCTTCACGATCATCTTCACGATGATCGCTGCGATCGTGATCGTGGTGATCGCCCGGCTCGCGCGCAAGCTCTACAGCCTGCCCTGGGCGATCGCGCTCGGACTGCTGCTGGGCGGCGCGCTGGGCAACCTCACCGACCGGATCTTCCGCTCGCCGGGCGTCTTCGAGGGCGCGGTCGTCGACTTCATCGCGCCCAAGGGCTTCGCCGTGTTCAACCTGGCGGACTCGGCGATCGTGTGCGGCGGCATCCTGATCGTGCTGCTGTCCTTCCGGGGGCTCGACCCGGACGGCACCGTCCACAAGGACTGAGTGCCCCGGGTTCGGCCGGGGTCGTGGGAGTTTTCCACAGGCGCGGTCGGGCGTGTCGTGGCGGTCCGGCATACTCGACGGGTGAGCACGCTTCCCGAGATCCGTACCCTGCCCGTGCCCGACGGCCTGGAGGGCGAGCGCGTCGACGCCGCCATCTCCCGCATGTTCGGCTTCTCCCGTACCAAGGCCGCGGAGCTCGCCGCCGCGGGGAAGGTCGCGGTCGACGGATCGGTGGTCGGCAAATCGGAGCGGGTGCGCGGCGGGGCCTGGCTGGAGGTCGAGATGCCGCAGGCGCCCGCGCCGGTGCAGGTGGTGGCCGAGGCGGTCGAGGGCATGGAGATCGTGCACGACGACGATGACGTGGTCGTGATCGTCAAGCCGGTCGGGGTGGCCGCCCACCCCAGCCCCGGCTGGTCCGGGCCGACCGTGATCGGCGGGCTCGCCGCCGCCGGGTACCGGATCTCGACGTCCGGCGCCGCCGAGCGCCAGGGCATCGTCCACCGGCTCGACGTGGGCACGTCCGGCCTGATGGTGGTCGCCAAGTCCGAGTACGCGTACACGTTCCTGAAGCGCCAGTTCAAGGAGCGGACCGTCGACAAGCGGTACCACGCGCTGGTCCAGGGACATCCCGACCCGACGAGCGGCACCATCGACGCGCCCATCGGGCGGCACCCGAACCACGACTACAAGTGGGCGGTCATCGCCGAGGGCAAGCCGTCCGTCACGCACTACGACCTGGTGGAGGCGTTCCGCGCCGCCTCCCTGCTCGACATCAAGCTGGAGACCGGGCGTACGCACCAGATCCGCGTCCACATGTCCGCCCACCGGCACCCGTGCGTGGGCGACCTGACGTACGGCGCCGACCCGACGCTCGCCAAGCGCCTCGGCCTCACCCGCCAGTGGCTGCACGCGGTCCGGCTCGGCTTCGAGCACCCCGGGGACGGCAGCTGGGTCGAGTTCGAGAGCGACTACCCGGCCGACCTGCAGAAGGCCCTCGACAAGGTGCGGGAGGAGACGTACGCGTGAGCGACGTGCCCGCGAGCCCGGAGCCGGTGGCGTACGCCGTGCGCGTGGCCGACGACCCCGCCGACCGCGCGATGTGCTTCGCGGTGCGCAAGGAGGTCTTCGTCGTCGAGCAGGGCGTGCCGGAGGACCTCGAGTACGACGCGTACGACGAGGTGGCCGTGCATGTGCTCGCCGTGCGGGACGACGGGGTGCCGCTCGGCGCCGGACGGCTGCTCCACGGGGCGGCCGCCGCCGGCAAGACCGGTGGGGAGCCGGGCGTCGGCTCCCTGGGGCGGCTGGCGGTCGTGCCGGCGGCCCGCGGGCTGGGTGTGGGCGTCGCGCTCGTGCGGGCCGTCGAGGACGCGGCACGCGCGCGGGGCCTGACCGCCGTGCACTTGGGCGCGCAGACGCATGCGCTGGGGTTCTACGAGCGGCTGGGGTACGAGGCGTACGGACCGGAGTTCCCGGACGCGGGGATACCGCACCGGGCGATGAGGCGGTCGCTGTAGGGCCGAGACCCGGCGGGCTCGGTGCCTGAGGCCCGGCGCCGACGGCCGATGCCTGGTGCCCGACGGTCGACGGCCGGTGCCTGGTGCCCGACTCCCCGTGCCGGGTTCGTGGGGTGGCGTGGGACGGAACGGGGTGGGATG
>NZ_LIRK01000175.1 GCF_001419765.1 Streptomyces torulosus | reverse complement strand
CCGTGGCGGGCCGACGGCCCCGCTGACACGTCGAAGCCGGGCGGGAGCACGAAGCCGGGCAGCACCGGGAGCCCCGCGCGGGCCGCTCGTGCGAGGTGGGCCGCCTTGGAGCCGGTGAGCGGGCGCAGCGAGGCCGTCGGCTGGGTCAGGGCGACGACGTGGGAGCCGGACGCCGATGTGCCGGATGCCGATGTGCGGGATGCGGGGGTGCCGTCGGACGTGCCGTCACTCCGGGGCGGTCGCCCGCCGTGCGCGCCTTCTCCGTGGTCTCCCGGACGTTCGTCGAGCGTCGTCATCAACACCCTCCAGGACCTGCCGTCAACAGGGGGGACGCGCGGGAGGGGCCCTACGCCTGACGACGGAACGAAGGATGGGGGCAGGTCACCGCCGAGTTGTCATGCGGTGCCGGCAGCGGTGCCGTACCTCCTGAGGCCATGGTCCCACTGGAGTTGATTTCTTGTCGAATGGGCGTCATGTGCCCTCGTGATGTGCCTCCGTGGCTCCGTGCCCCCTGTCTCCATTGAGAGGGGCTGGGCGCCGGGGCGCGCGGCCGGAGCGTTCACTCCGGTGGCAGCACCCCGCACAGCGCCTCCACCGCCGCCGCGTACGCATGTTCTGGGGGCGTCGCGTACCCCACGACCAGGCCGTCCGGCGCGTCCCCGCCGGTCGCCCGCGGATGCCGGAACTCGGCCAGCCCGTCGAGCGCGATGCCCTGCCAGGTCGCCGCCCGCACCACGGACCGCTCGGTGCCCGGCGGCAGCCGCAGCACCGCGTGCAGCCCGGCCGCGATCCCGGTGACCTCGATGTGCGGCGCCTGCGCGGCGAGGGCGGCCACCAGCCGGTCGCGCCGCGCCCGGTACCGCTGCCGCATCCGCCGCACATGACGGTCGTACGACCCCGAGACGATGAAGTCCGCCAGCGCCAGCTGGTCCGGGGCGCTCGCCCACGCCTCCCGCTCCCCCTTCGCCTCCAGCGTGGCGTCGACGTACCGCTCCGGCAGCACCATCCAGCCCAGCCGCAACGCCGGCGACAGGCTCTTGCTGACCGAACCGATGTGCACGACCCGCTCGGGATCCAACCCCTGCACGGCGCCGACGGGCTTGCGGTCGTAGCGGAACTCCCCGTCGTAGTCGTCCTCCAGCACCACCCCGCCACGCGCGCGTGCCCAGTCGACGACGGCGGCCCTGCGGGACGGATGCAGCGGCCCGCCGGTCGGGAACTGGTGCGCGGGCGTGAGCAGCACGGCCCGCTCCCGGTCCAGTCCGTCGACCCGCGCCCCGTCCTCGTCCAGCGGCAGCGGAACGGTCCGTACGGACGCCGCGGTCAGCAGTTCCCGGTGGAAACCGAGGCCGTACGACTCGACGGCCAGCGGGCCCCGCAGCACCCGCCCGTGCCCCGGACCGCTGACGTCGCTGTGGAAGAGCAGCCGCAGGGCGTGGGCGAAGCCCGAACAGATCACGATCCGTGAGGGCTCGGTGCGCACCCCACGCGCGCGTGCCAGATACTCGGCGAGCGCCTCGCGCAGCTCGATCCGGCCCGCCGGATCACCGGGCCCGAACGCGTCGTTGGGCGCCTTTGCCAGCGCCCTGCGGTACGACGCCGCCCAGGCCGCCCGCGGGAACGACGACGCGTCCGGAGTGCCCTGCCGCAGATCGTGCCGTGGCCCACGCGCGCGTGCGGGCACCTTCTTCGGGACGCGCGCGGACGCGTTCAGCGGTGCCGCCCGCTCCGCGACCCGGGTGCCCGAGCCCTGCCGCGCCGTCAGCCACCCCTCAGCGACGAGCTCCGCGTACGCGTCGGCGACCGTGTTCCGCGCGACCCCGAGATCCGCCGCGAGCGAGCGGTACGGCGGCAACCGGGTGCCTGGCGCCAGCCGTCCGCCGCGAACCGCGTCCCGCAGGGCCCGGATGAGCGCGGCGCGCCGGCCCCCGGCGGCGGACAGCTCCAGATGCAGATCGGCACCGATCCGCTCCGCGGAATTGACCCACGAATCCTCCATGGAAATGCACCCTACGGCAGGTCTTTCCGGCCCATAGATTCATGGTCATGACGACGAACACGAGCACGAACACGAGCACAAACACGGTCACCGGCGCGGGCCTGGACGCGACGGCGAACGCGATCACGGACGCGCCGGCGAGCACCGCGCCCCAGCCCCGCCGCATCGACTTCGCCAAGGCGGCCCGGCCCGTCTTCCGCGCGCTCATCGGCTTCGACGCGGCGGCCCGCGAGGGCCTCGACCCCGCCCTCGTCGAACTGATCCAGATCCGCGCCTCCCACCTCAACCACTGCGCCTACTGCCTGCACATGCACACCAACGACGCCCGCAAGGCCGGCGAGAGCGAGGACCGCCTCCACATGGTCCCGGTGTGGCGCGAGGCCCGGCATTTCTTCACCCCGCGCGAGCAGGCGGCCCTCGCCCTCACCGAGGCGGTCACCCTCGTCGCCGACCGAGGCGTCCCCGACGACGTCTACGCCCAGGCCGCCGCCCATTTCGACGACACCGAACTGGCCCGCGTCCTGTCCCTGATCCTCACCATCAACACGTGGAACCGGATCGCCCTGGCGACGGGAAAGATGGCGGGCACGGACGAACGCTAGCGCTGTGACCGGAAAGGTTCACCGGCTCACGACGCCCGGCACGGCACCCGCGAGCTTTCCGGCAAACCTTTCCGGCCACAGCACAACTAGAGCCGGCGGGCACCGACCAACGCTTGGAGCCGGCAGCGGCCGTGCGGAGCCGCCCGCGTCACGCCGTCATCGGTCGGTCGTACGGGCCTATCGGCGTCGGCAGTCGCTCCGTGCCGGTGAGTCGGCGGTCCACCGCGGCGGCCACCGCCCGACCCTCGGCGATCGCCCAGACGATGAGGGACTGCCCCCGGGCGGCGTCCCCGGCCGCGTACACGCCGGGCACGTTGGTCTCGAAGTCCGGCCCGCGGGCGATCGTGCCCCGCGGTTCGACCGCCAGCCCCAACTGGTCGATCAGCCCGTCGTGGCGGTCGGGGCCGGAGAAGCCGAGGGCGAGCAGGACGAGGTCGGCGGGGAGGGTCCGCCCGGTGCCCGGCCGCGGTCGGCGCCGTTCGTCCACCTCGATCAGGTGCAGCCCGCGCACATGACCTGCCTCGTCCCCCCTGAAGCGGAGCGTGGACGCCGCGAACAGCCGCGCGTCCGCGTCCGCGGCCGGCGCGGTGCGCAGATCGCGCGCCTCCTCGTGCGCCGCCGAGAGCCGGTAGATCTTCGGATACGTCGGCCATGGCTCGACGTCCTCGTCCCGCTCCGCCTCCGGCAGGGGATAGATGTCCAGCTGGGTCACCGACGCGGCCCCCTCCCGCACCGCCGTGCCCAGACAGTCCGCCCCCGTGTCACCGCCCCCGACGATCACCACATGCTTGCCCGCCGCCGACAGCGGCGAGACCTCCAGATCCCCCTCGCAGACCCGGTCGGCCAACGGCAGATACTCCATCGCCTGATGGATCCCGGCCAACTCCCGCCCCGGGACGTCCAGTTCACGCCACGCCGTGGCACCCGTCGCGATCACCACGGCGTCGTACCTGGCCCGCAGCTCGGCGGCCCCGATGTCCTCGCCGACGCTCGTCGACGTACGGAACTTCGTGCCCTCCGCCCGCATCTGTTCCAGCCGCCGGTCCAGATGCCGTTTCTCCATCTTGAACGCCGGGATCCCGTACCGCAGCAGACCCCCGACCCGGTCCGCCCGTTCGTACACGGCGACCGTGTGCCCCGCCCGGGTCAGCTGCTGAGCGGCCGCCAGACCCGTGGGCCCGGACCCGATGACGGCCACCGTCTTCCCGGTCAACCGGTCCGGCGGTCGGGGTGGAGTGAAACCGTCCTCCCAGGCGCGGTCGGCGATCGCCACCTCGACGTTCTTGATGGTCACCGCGGGCTGGTTGATCGCCAGCACGCAGCCCGCCTCGCAGGGGGCGGGGCACAACCGCCCCGTGAACTCGGGGAAGTTGTTCGTCGCGTGCAGCCGGTCGCTGGCCGCCCGCCAGTCCTCCCGCGAGACGAGGTCGTTCCACTCGGGGATGAGATTCCCCAACGGACACGCGTCGTGGCAGAACGGGATACCGCAGTCCATACAGCGGTCGGCCTGCTTGCTGATGATCGGCAGCAGCGCACCCGGAACGTACACCTCGTTCCAATCCCGCACCCGTTCCCGCACGGGCCGACGGGGCCACTCCTCGCGCGGGGTGGTCATGAAACCCTTGGGATCGGCCATCGCCGTCTCCCTCACGTATCGCATGCGCGTACGGGCACGGCCGTACGCCGGCGGACTCGGGGCGCTGTGAGGGTCGTCCGTCTTCGGGCGGCACTCGTCTCCCGCCACGATACGACGCGCCCGGCGCGTATGCCTCAGGCGAGGGCGAGCAGATAGCAGAGCGCCGCGCCGACCGAGGCGGCCGTCCTCACGTGGTTCCACCTCGTCCACTCGCTCACATAACGCTGCCAGTAGGCGGCCGCCTCCCGCGTGCCCGGGTCCAGCGTGGCCAGGGTGTCGTTGCGCGGGACGTTCGCCACCATCGTCACGCCGAAGCAGCCGACCAGATACAGCGCGCTGCCCAGCAGCAACGCGACCGTCCCCTCGTCCGGCCACAGCACGAACGTCACCACCGCCAGCACGGCGCACAGCACCGCCGTCCCCACGAAGACGAGCATGAACGCCGGTGTCACGGCACTGATGTTGATCGCCTGCATCGCGGCGGCCCCCTGCGCCGGCGGCAACGAGGCCAGTCCCTTCATCACGAAGGTCGAGAACCCGCAGAACACGCCCGCCACGACCGCGGTACCGAGCAGCCCCAGCACCACCAACACGAAGTACGGCCCGTCGATCATGTGCGCTCCCACGTCGTTCCCCCGATTCCGAAGAGCCTGCCCCGGCCCTCGCCGTCACCACAAGTGAACGCCCGCACGGACAGCGTCACCATGGCCGAGAAGCGCACCCCCATCAGCGAACGTCCAAGGTGGGGCCGCACGGGACATTCACCCCGTACCCCGCCACTCCCGCAGCCTCGTCTCGACGGCTCCCGCGATGCGGCGCCGGGCCTCGTGGCGTGCAACCCCGTTCATCAGGAAGCGGTCGTACGGCGTGTCCACGTGCCGTACGGACGCGATGACCGCCGAGGTCACCGCCATCTCCGACAGGGCCCGCCCCGCCGCGCTGCGCCCGACGCGTCCGCTGCCGCGCACGGAGGCATGGGCGGCGATCTCCCGTGCCCGCTCGGCCGGACACGCGGGGAACAGCCGCCGTATCTCCGCCGCGAACGCGTCCGTGAACCGCACGTCCTCCGCGGCCCGCCGCCGTGCGTCCCGTACCCGGCGGCGCCTTCGTGCCTCGGCGTCGGCCAGGCACCGCTCCTCCGCGCGGGCGAGCGCCACCTCCTCGACCAGGACGCCCTGCCGCTCGTACCGGCTCTTGCGCCGGTTGAACCGCACGACCACCGCCGACAGCGAACTCTCCTCCCTGGCCCGTCGGGTGAGCGCGGTGTCGCCGCGCGGCAGGAACACCAGATGCCCCAGGTCAGCGCAGTCGAGGCAGCGCGGCGCCCCGTTCTCCGGCGCGAGTAGCGCCACCGGCCCGCCCCGGCACTCGGCGCAGCGCTTCTTCCTGAGTGCCTGCACGACGACAAGTCCGGTACGGGGTGGGGGAGTAGCCAGCGCTGCCATACGCGGTTCATTCCCCCTGCCGACCGCATGGTCACGTGGCGGGTGGGCCGGTCCCGCGGCCGGCTCGGGCGGGGTGCGCGGGGCGCGGCATCATGGAGCGTGTGCGACTCGAAGCGATCACCTGGGAGCGGCTCGGCGATCTCCTCGCCGACCGTCTCCTCGACCTGAAGCCGGACGACGGTTCCCCGTGGCCGCGCATCGCCTTCGACGGCGCCCCCGCCGCCCGCCCGGGCGACCTCGCGGCGCGGGTGTCGGACGCGCTGCGCGTACGCGGCCGGTCCTCGCTCGTCGTGGGAACCGAGGGCTTCCTCCGGCCGGCGTCGCTCCGCTTCGAGTACGGACACCAGGACGTGGAGGCGTACTACAACGGCTGGTTCGACACGGCTGCCTTGTGGCGTGAAGTCTTCGGTCCGCTCGAACCCGGCGGCACGGGTCGTGTCCTGCCCGACCTCTGGGATCCGGACACGGACCGAGCGACCCGCAGCCCCTACGTGCAACTCCCGTCCGACGCCCTGCTGTTGCTGCACGGTCCCCTCCTTCTGAAGGACTGGTTCCCCTTCGACCTCACCGTCCACGTCCTCCTCTCCCCGGGCGCCCTGCGCCGCCGCACCCCGCAGAGCGAGCACTGGACCCTGTCCGCCTTCCAGCGCTACGAGACCGAGGTGGACCCGGCCACCACGGCCGATGTCCTGGTCCGCGCCGACGACCCACGGCATCCGGCCTGGGGCGGCTGACGGCCGACCGCCGGCTCGACCGACCGCCCCACCCCTCTGCCGAGGCAGCACGGGAGAGCGATCAACCGTGAGCCGACTCCCGCCGCGGCGTCTTCCTCCGGGTGCGACCGCGGCCGGGCGCGGTGAGAATGAGCAGCGCCGGGACCAGCGGTGCCGTCCGCGCCGCGTCGGTACCAGCGGCGCCTCCCGCGCCGCGCCGGCCGCCCGGCTTCAGGAGGTACCGCATGACCACCGCCGGAGACATCATGCACCGGGGCGCCCAGTGGATCCCCGCCCACGAGACCCTGGACCGCGCCGCCCAGCTGATGCGCCAGCTGAACGTGGGGGCGCTCCCCATCAGCGACGAGAACGAACGCCTCTGCGGCATCCTCACCGACCGCGACATCGTGGTGGGCTGTGTCGCCATGGGACACGACCCGTCCCGCGTCACGGCGGGCGACCTGGCGAAGGGCACACCGCGCTGGATCGACGCCGACGCCGACATCAGCGAGGTGCTCGAAGAGATGAAGGAGCACCAGATCCGACGGCTTCCGGTGATCCACAACAAGCGCCTCGTCGGCATGATCAGCGAGGCCGACATCGCCCGGCATCTCCCGGAGGACCAGATCGCCGACTGGGCCGAGAGCGTCTACGCCCGGACCCCGACACGCTGACCCGGCCGAGTCCCGTCCGCCCCTCCTTCCCGCTCCATTGCTCTCCTTGCCTAGTGCTGTGGCCGGAAAGGTTTGCCGGAAAGCTCGCGGCGTCCGGTGCGGTGCCTCGCAAGGCGGAGCATGACCCGCGTACTGGATGTACTCGGGTCATGCGACAACGCCGCGAGGTG
>NZ_LIRK01000174.1 GCF_001419765.1 Streptomyces torulosus | reverse complement strand
GGGCGGGGATTGGCGGGGCACACGGGCGGGACGGGACGACAGGGGATGGCGAATGCAGCTCACGGTGCGTACCTCGGACGGTCGGCGCCTGTCGATCAACGACGGCGGGCATCCCGCCGGCCGACCGGTGTTCCTGCTGCACGGCACACCGGGCAGCAGGTTCGGGCCCGCGCCGCGTGAACGGGTGCTGTACCAACTGGGCGTCCGGCTGATCACTTTCGACCGGCCCGGGTACGGCGACTCGGACCGGCTGCCGGGCCGTACCGTCAGCGCGGCCGCCGCCGATGTCCGGCACATCGCGGACGCGCTCGGCATCGGCCGTTTCGCCGTGGTCGGCCGCTCGGGCGGCGCCCCGCACGCACTGGCCTGCGCCGCGCTGCTGCCGGACCGTACGACTCGGGCGGCGGCCCTGGTGAGCCTCGCCCCGCGGGACGCGCCCGGACTGCACTGGTTCGACGGGATGACCGAGTCGAACGTGCGCGAGTACGTGAACGCCGCCATCGGCCGCAACCGGGTCACCGCGACCCTCGGGCGCCGCTCACGGTCGATCCTCGCCGACCCGGCCGCGTCCGTCGCCGAGATGGCCGGCGGGCTTCCCGAGTCGGACCGGTGGATCGTCGCGGACGCCGGCATCCAGGACATGCTGGTCCGCAACTTCGCGGAGGGCCTGCGCAGTTCCCCCGACGGCTGGGTGGACGACGTGATGGCGTTCAGCACGGGGTGGGGGTTCGATCTGGGCCGGATCAACACGCCGGTGAAGCTCTGGCACGGCGAGGACGACATCTTCGCCCCCGTCGAACACACCCGCTGGCTGGGCCGGCACATCCCGGACGCGGAGGTCGAGGTCGAGCGGGGCGCCGCCCACTTCGGCGCACTGCGGGTCCTGACCCGGGTCCTGAGCTGGGCCGTGAGCTAGCCCGCGGGGGAGGCCGGCGCTCCGCGGAGTGCCGGCCTCCGGACCTCCCCGGTGCTCAGGTCTGCTGCGGCTCCAGGTCCCTGCCCACCCGGCGCCATACACGGATGGACTCGGTGACGGGATGGGTGTCGCCCAGCAGCACGGACGCGCGGGACTCCGTCTGCTGCTGGAGCCGTTCGGCTTCCTCCTGGCGCTGCATGTCCCGCAGGGTGATCGACAGATTGCCGATGCTGACCAGCACGTCGGGATGGGTGGGGCCGAAGCGGCGGCGCAGCCCCTCGACGGCCAGCCGCTCCCAGTGCTCGGCGCGGTCGTACATGCCCATCTCCCCGTAGGCGTTGGCGAGATTGACCCCCGCGCAGAGCACCGCCGGGTGGCCCTCCCCGAGGTCCTCCGCCAAGGCGTCACGGGCCTCCTTGCTCAACTCGGCGGCCTTCTCCACCTCGCCCAGGGCCCGGTGGTAGATGGACAGGTTGTTGAGGCAGTACATGACGAACGGGTGCTCGGGGCCGAAGGAGGTCTTGTAGCCCTCCAGCACCTCGTTGACCAGTTCGACCGCCCGCGCGGCGCCGTTCTCGGCATCCGTGGCGAAGTAGTCCGCGGCGAGGTTGAGCCCGCAGGCCAGGGCCTCGGGGAGGTTGCTGCCGTAACGGTCGCGGTACAGGGCGTACGTCTCCGAGGTCTCCTGGGTGATGCGCAGCGCCTCCGCGATCTGGCCGTCCTTGCGCAGGGACACCGCGAGGCTCTTGTCGACCCGCAGCACCTCGGGCACGTTCGGGTTCAGGACCTGCTTGAAGCCCTCGCGGACCTCGCGCAGGATCTCCACCGAGTTCTTGTAGTCGCCCAGTTCCCGCAGGTCACGCGCGTGATGGCCCTTGGTGGTGAGGGTGTACGGGTGCAGCGGCCCGAGCAGCGCGGTACGGCGGCGGACGGTGTCCTCGTCGAGCTGCCGGGCGGCTTCGCTGTCGCCGGACAGCCGGTAGTCGATGGCGAGGTTGTTGGCGGCGGACAACGTACGGGGGTGATCCTCGCCGAAGATCTCACGGAAGCCCCGGTAGATCCGCTGGTCCAGGTCGAGGGCCTCCTTGAAGCGGCCCACCGCGCGGAGGTCGGCGGCGAAGCTGCCGGAGGTGATCAGGATGCTCGGATGGTCGTCACCGAGGAGTTCCCGCTGGTCGGCGAGGGTCTTCTCGTCGAGGTCGAGGGCCTCCTGGTACTGGCCCTGCGAACGCAGCACGTTCGCCAGTTCGAAGCGGAGATTGAGGATCTGCTCGTCGTTGACGGGCTCGTCGTTCGCGTCCCGGAACTCACCCGACCAGAACTCGTTGAGCTGGCTGCTCAGGGTGCGGGCCGCGTGCAGGTCACCGCGCTTCCACAGGTAGCGGACGCGGTAGACCATCAGCTGCCGCGGATCCTCCTCCGAGCAGTTGCGGATGTTGGACGGCGTCAGATGCGGCCAGATCACCTCGAAGCCCGGCCACTGGGCGGGGTCGTCCAGGGCCTCTTCGGGCGGTCGGGCGGCGGCCAGGATGCGGTGCACCTCATGGATGGTGTCGTCGTACTTCACCTCGTCCATGCCGTCGCGGACGGCGGCCTGGACGAGGCGGTGCACCTGGATCGAGTTGTCGGTCGAGTCGACCTTGGCGAGGGCGAAGCGGTTCAGTGCCTGGGTGACCCGGCCCAGCATGTAGCGGGCGCGCAGGTCCCGGTCGTACGGCAGCAGTGCCTTGATCATCGCGTCGCTGCCGATGAGGCTCATCGAGATGGGTTCGGCCGAGAAGAACGCGCAGAGTTCGAGGAGGCGGGCGGCGGCCGGTGACTCGTCCCTGAGGCGGTTGATGGAGATGTTCCAGGTGGCGCCCACGGACCTCGGGTACTCCACGGCCTCCACCGCCTCCTTGACGGAGAGCACCTGGGTGGACTGTTCGCGCAGCTGCTCGATGTACTCCTCGACGGGTGTGGCCGTCGCCTCCAGCCAGGCCGCCGCGACCTCGATGGCGAGCGGCAGGTCGCCCACCGCGTCGGCCACCAGCCCGCCGTCCTCCTCGCTCAGCCCCGGCACCCGGCGGCACAGGTGCTCCACGCTCTCCTCGCGGGTGAAGACCTCCACCTCCAGCGGCTGGACCTTCGGCAGGGTGGGCCGGGTGCGGGTGGTGGCCAGGAGGTGGCCGTAGACGTGCTCCGGAACGGGACCGGTGTACTCCGGGAACTTGTTCAGCACCTTGTCGAGGTCCTCGACGTTGTCGAAGATCAACAGCCAGCGGTTGAACGGCTCCCCTTCCCGCAGCGCCTGGATCACCGCCTCGGCCGCCTCCTTGACGTCCTCGCCCACACCGAGGCCGAGATGCTGCGCGAGCGCCGCCAGCTTCGGCATGACGAGTTCGGGCTGCTCGGCGTCGACCCACCACACCACGTCGTAGTCCGCCATGAACCGGTGGGCGTACTCACGGGCGAGCTGTGTCTTGCCCACACCGCCGAGACCGTGCAGGACCTGGGGCACGCGCTGACCGGGGCGGTTCGTGGTCAACTGCTCGCGCAGCTTGTCCAGGATGGTGGAGCGGCCGGTGAACCACCGATAGCGGGCGGGGACGTTGGAGACGCGCCTGCCCACACTGGGAAAGCGCAGGCCGCGCGAGCTGGGGGAGACGGTGGAGACGGCTTCGGGGCGGTCGAGGCCGTTCAGCAGAGCGCTGTACGCCTGGGTCTCGTTGAGGCCCTTGAGGTCGATGACGCTCCGGCCGGCGAACGGCAGGCTGATCTGCACGTCGTCGACACGGATCGACAGCGGCTGCTGCCGCTTCTCCGAGCCACCGGAGTGCACCGCCGCCTCCCAGGCGACCCTCGCCCGACGGGAGTCGACGAAGCTGGGCGAGAGCACCGCGAGCACCCGGTGCGCCCCGCCGGGCATGGCCTCGGCGCCGATCTCCGCCGTCGGCATCGTCTGCACGTTCTTCGGCACGACCTCGAAACCGGCACCGCGCAGCACCGACTCCAGCCAGTCCACCCACATCCGGTCCTCGGACACGTGGTAGAGCGTCAGCTGGGACAGCGGCACCGGCCGCTGACGGGTGTACGCGGCCTTGAACTGGGCCCGCTTCGCCTCACTGATCGGCGGCAGCTTGGTGACCCGCTCCTCGGTGATCACGGAGGTGAGCCGTTCGCAGGCGCTCAGCATGGAGTTGGCCGACTTCGGCGGGTCGCCGAAGGCCGCGAGGATCTCCTCGTACGCGTAGTACGGCTGGTAGAGGATCTCCGTGGTCGCCCAGTAGTCGGCCATCTGGTCGGTGTTCAGGCCGGAGGGCAGTCCGGAGAAGCGTTCTCTGGCGCGGGCGCGGCCGGCGTCCAGCTTGTCCTTCTCACCGAGGTCGATGCGCATGGCTACGGGCAGGATGCGGATGCCCTTCTCGCCGTGCAGTTCCTTGATGTCCTGCGCGACGGCGGCGGCACCCTCGATGCTCTGCTCGCTCAGCGTGTAGCAGACGACCAGGGTGTTCGGCATCTGTACGGTGCAGATGTCCGCGAGGTCGCTGAGGCCCGTCCGGCTGTCGATCAGCGTGTAGTCGTAGTAGCGCTGCATGTCGTCGCGCATCGCGTCGAAGAACTGGCCGCCGCCGTAGCTGGCGTAGAAGCGGTCCCAGTCCATGTTGCCGACGATCGGGTAGTCCCGGTGCCGTTTGCCCGCGGACAGGAAGTCCAGGCTGCCGCCCTCGGGAAACGCCCAGTCCAACGACAGCGCGTGCGGCCTGACCCGGGCGTAGTGGCGGTGCCAGTCCGACGCCCGGTCGGGCAGGTTGCGCAGCGCCTCGCGGCGGTAGTCGTCGATCAGGTTGATCAGTCCGGGGGTCCCCCGCAGCAACTGGGCGTCGAGGAAGGGATGGAAGAACTTGTGCAGGCCCGGCGCCTCCAGGTCCCAGTCCACGGCCAGGACACGGTGTCCGTTCGCGGCCAGGATCCAGGCCACGTTGGCGAGCGCCATGGTCCGCCCGGTGCCGCCCTTGTACGAGTAGAACGTGATCACGGTGCCGTTGCGGCTCTTGGTCATGCTCATGCTCTCCGCCCTGTCGGCCTCTTTCGGCCTCGCTCGTCGCGCGCCTTTCGGTGGTCGTGCCAGGTGGTGCTGCCGGGGTCCGTCACCCGGGGCTCGCTAACCCAGGTCGGGCCCCCTCAGCCGTGGAGGCTCGCTCGGTGGTCCCTCCGGTGGATAGGTCTCGACGTTCTCCCAGTAGTAGTGGACGGCCGACGTCACGGCCCGGTGCAGCTCGTTGCCGAAGGAGTCCAGGTCACGGATGCTGCCGTTGGCCGAGTAGTGGCCGGCCCGGTCCGTCGTGCGGGACACGAGCGTGCGGTAGGTGAGCTCGTCCAGCTCACGCTCCCGCTCGGCGGTCACGACGTCGTCCTTGTGCCGGGGAGTCATGACGCTGATCCAGGGCCGCTGCTCCCCGCACAACCTGCCCACCAGCTCCCTGCTCCGCTGCGACTCCAGCGCCCAGCGGTCGAGCAGCATCAGTCCGGGCGCCTTCGGCCCGCCCTCGTGAAGCATCCGCGCGCTCTCGTCGAGCACACCGACGTTGACCTTGTAGTTCCTGGTGCGGACGAGCTCCGCCGCGTGATCGCCCAACGGCAGGGCGGACTCGGGGTGGTAGGGGTTCCAGTCGTGCGGCTGGTCCCCGTAGAAGTCCGGCTTGCGGCCCTGCGGCAGATCGGAACGGGTGCAGGCGAGCACGGATATGTCGAACTCCGGCGGACGCTCGTCCGAGCCGAAGGCGGCCGGCAGGGACTCGTACTCCTTGGAGATCTTGCCTTCCTCCAACGTGGCCTCGTTGGCCACCCGCACGATCTCCTTGGCCAGCCGGTACACGGCCCGCTCGTACTCGTCCCGGAAGTAGCGGAGCTTGGTCAGCCCGTAGAAACCCTCGTCCGCGTAGTCCTGTCCGAAGGCGGCGTGGTTGAACTGCAGGTCCCTCGCCACCTGGGGCATCTGGGCCGGTTCCACCGGCACCCATAACGCCGGGATGATCGTGTTCTCCCGCGCGGGACCGCCGCGGGCCCGCTGGGTGACCTGACGTTGTGAGAACGCCCACCACTCACGGCCGCACTGCTGGCTCGTGAAGTAGCGCGGCGAGTACAGCGGGACGAACACCTTGCAGCGCGCGAGATTCATGGACAACTCGTCGGTCCACTTGGTGCCGACCGACATCTTCTGGTCCAGGAACCCGACCTTCGCCCCCCGGGGCAGGTCGGTCAGCCCCATGATGTGCTCGCACAGACCGTCGTACAGCTTCTTCACCCACACATTGGGGTCGCCGCCACTCGAGTCATGGCTCGGTGTGTGCGCGTAACTGAGGAAGAAGTAAGGACTACTCCCCCCTCTGGCCAGACCGGCTCCTTGCACGTATGCCCCCCGACGCTCCGTGACTGGGCCCCTAGTGTAGGAACCCACAAGTCCTGTTCGGAACAGGACGAACACACCCGACTCGGCTCCGGAAGGTCATGTTCTGGCAACCCGATGCCGGGGTGGCCGACGCGAAGGGTGAGGGGCCGCACCACTGCGGTGCCGGAGCAACGGGGCGTTGCGGGCGGAAAGAACCTGGCCCGACCAGGCCTGAAGCCGCCGCTCTCGCCGTTCGGGCCCTACCGCGCCGCCGCCTCCCAGGCGCCCCGGTGCTCCCCGGCCGCCTGCCGGGCCGCCCGCAGTGCCTCCGCCCCGACGTCGGCCGTCTGGAACCCTCGGAGGGTCCCCCGCATCCCCGCCACGAACCGCTCCCCCGCGGGAGTGAGCGCACCGGACCCGGCGAGGGTCTCCACCGCCTCGGCCGTCTGGTCCCGCCAGCGGGAGAACTGCACCTCGGCCGTGCGGGCCGTGTCACCGTCGGCGGACCGCCACCGCGCGAACCAGAAGTCGATCACCGCCAGATGGGCGTACGTCCCCTGAAGCAGCCCCTCCAGCGGACGCGGATCAGGGCGCCAGGGGGCGTAGAACAGCTTGTCGCAGGACGGGTCGTAAAGATCCGTCAGATCGAGTACCGCACCGAGCTTGACGTGCTGGAACTCATGGACGAGCAGCAACGCGAGCGACTCGGGGTCGGCGGGGCGCGCGATGGCGACCGCCCCGAACGCGTCGCGGGCCGCCGAGCTGATGTCGGAGCCGTCGGAGGCGGGGCGGAGAGGGGTGACCACCTGGAGCCCGGCGGCGATGCCGGGGGCGTACTGCGGAAGTTCGCGGCGGATCCACGCCCACGCGGCGGCCAGGTCGGCCCGCCATGCCTCGGCCTCGCCCTCGCCGAGCCGGGGGTGCGCCGGATGCCCGTGGCAGTCCCGCCAGGGGTCGGTGTCCTCCAGCGCGACGGCCCAGCCGTCCAGCTCGAACCGTCGGCTCCCCTGCCAGGCCGGGTCCTTGGGGCCCTTCCAGGACACCGTGTACGTCGTGCCGTCCGCGCGGACCGTGAAGCCTTCGTCGTCCGTGCGGACCTCGGCCTGTTCGACGCCGTCGCCCAGCGCGAGGGTTCCCAGCGTCGGCAGCCGCAGCACCCCCTCGTGGACGGGCACGACGACGGCCTCCGCCCGTCCGGCGCGCAGTGCGGCGGCCGCGGCGATCTCCGCCACGCCGCGCATGGCGATCTCGGCCGCGTCCGGGCCGCCCCGCAGCGACCGGAGGGCCCAGGGACGTACGTAGGGGTGGGTGAGGACCCGGTCGACGGATTCGGGGGCCGTGCCGTCGAGGAGTGTGAGTGTCTCCCAGGCGGCCTCGCCCAGCGGGGTGTGTGGTGTCTCGTGCCAGACGAGGCCCAGCAACTCGCGGCCGAGGGAGAGCTGGTGGCGGGCCAGCAGGTCCGTGGTGGCGGTCGAGCCGAGGCCCGCGGCCAGTTCGTCGAGGTGCTCGTCGCCCAGCGCGGGCTGGACGGACTGGTCGGACATGTGTCGGTCCCGGATGTCGGTGATGAGGCGCAGCAGGTCGGAGCAGTACACGGACGGGTTCAGGAAGCCGTTGCCGGTCCGGTACCGGTGGGCGTACAGCCCGCCGCCGCAGGAGCGTACGACCGGGCAGGCACGGCACTGGTCCGACAGCCCGTCAAGTCCCTGCTGCCGGGCGACGAGGCCCGGGTGCGCGGCCACGTCGTCGAGCGAGTGGGTGATCACGTCCATGCCGGTGACGGGGGCGCCGTCGTAGGCCGTCTTGAGGGAGTCGGCCTGTTCGAAGCTGCCGTCGGTCTCGATCACGGCGAGGTCGGCGGGTGCCAGTCCGAGCGACTCGGTCAGGCTGCTGTCGCCGCGCAGGGTGCGCAGGACGGAGTCGAAGATCCGTACGTCCATGGGGCGGCCGTCCGCCGCCCAGCGGTCGTACACCGCCAGCAGCCAGCGGGCGTAGGCCGTGCCCTCCGTGTCGTCGGCCGGGCGGAGCGGGGGTTCGTCCCAGGTGGCGTGCGGGAGGAGGAAGTCGACGCGGGGCGGCCGGAGTTCGGCGAGCGCGTCGTAGACGGCGACCGGGTCGTTGCACACGTCGATGGTGCACAGGATGCCCGCGAACAGGTGGCGGTAGCGGGGCCGGTCGAGCAGGGCGATGCCCCGCAGGACCCGGTCGTGGCTGCTGCGCCCGTTGGCGTAGCGGCGGTGCAGGTCGTTCGCGGCCTTGTCGCCGTCGAGCGAGACGCCCACCTTGATGTCGAACTCGTCGAACAGGTCGAGGAACCGCTCGTCGAGGGTGACGGCGTTGGTGTGGATCCGCAGGTCGAGGGCGCACACACCGGTGAGCGTCCGGTGCAGTTCCTCGGCCGCTCGGCGCAGCCGGGTGTGACCGGCCAGGAGCGGCTCGCCGCCGTGCAGAACCACGTGAACGGTGTCCAGGCCATGCGTTGTGGCATGTTCGGCGATGCGTTCCGCCGTGGCCTTCAGGACTTCGCCGGACGTCACAATGGGCCGACCGCGCCAGCTTTGGTCCGCATGTTCGAACACGTAGCAGTGATCACATGCCAGATCGCAGCGGCTGTGCATTTTGAGCACGAATTGGCGTAAGGGGTGGATTGGTCGGCCCATGGGTGTCATGAGAGGTGTGTCAGTTCCCGATCGATGGGTGATCGATGAGATCAGACCGAGCTCTGGAAGGCCGCGACCGCGACCCTGCCGGGTCCCCGCCGATCGACGCCGTTCGACACGGCGCGAGTCACCGCCGGGGACAATGCGCCGCTACTCTGTGCAGCCAAACGCACGAGGGAAACCCGCTCCGGGCCGACCGCGGTCGGCTTTCCCGGCTCTTCTGCCGCGATGTCGAGGGAAGCGTTCATTCGGACCTCATCTTCTGACAGCACCTCAGGTGCTGACCTGTATGGCCTTCGATAACTGAAGCATTGGCCGACGGGAACCGCGCGCCGGGAGGGCCGAGTCAGAAGCTGCAGGGGCCGACTGGACGAGCGGCATCAGATGCCAGCCGGCCTGATTGCGTGCTGACGATAGCGCTCGTACCGGACGACGAGCTCCTCCTCCACGACATAAACGTGAGGCGGGTCACACCAGTGGGTGAATGCCCACACCTCCCTCTGTCGCCAATGCCGAGGCCACCGCCCTGAGGCCTGGTCAACCTCGCCATGATGACGATCGCGAGCAGGCCTGGACCTCGTAAGGTTTTTGCCTATTCTTTACTCTTGAGCTCATCGATAAAAGGGGTAAAACGGTCCTCGAGGTGGCGTACTGAACTCGATCTGAAGCACTGAAGGCACGGCGGTGCATTCTTTGCGCCCCACCCCAACCAAGTGCGCCCCCAAGCGACTTGATCGACTTCCGTCCTCGTGGAGAGCCCGGCCCCGTACAGCGTTTCGTGGTTCCGGACAAGATCCGGAAAAGTCACTCTCCGTAGCGCCAAGCAGGTGTGGAACACCGACCAAACGTGACGACGCCGCGCCCCGGCGAACGGTTCCGCCTCCGCCGACCGACCTGACCCCACTCTCAGCGCCCTCACAGCCACCCCCCAGCCCCCTGACGGACTGCGTCCCTGGTTTCTGCGGCATGACGGGACATCACGCAAGCAAAACGATCACTCGGCGTCGGGCGCTCGCCCGGTCATGTCGACCCTCCAGGACACCGAACTGCTCCACACCGCCGGCCCGCACGGACTCCGTCACGTCCAGGCGGCCGCCCGTGGTGTCCTCGACGAGGGGGGTACGGCCACGACGACCGGCCGCCGGGCCCTGGCAGCGTTCGACGCGGACCTGCAGCAGCGGGGGTGGAGTCCGTGGGGCAGCGGCTCCCTGCTCGCGGGCGCACTGTTCGCCGACGCACTGCGGGTGAGGGTGGGCCGGGGCGCCTAGTAGCTCGGGGGTGCGTGTTCGTTGGCGGGTGCGGGTGGTGTGTGGTTTCTCGCGCAGTTCCCCGCGCCCCGGAAGGATGGGCCTGCGGCCCGGCCTTCATCGGGTGTCGCGTGCAACTCCCACCCACCCGCAGACAATGACGACGGCCGGAGCACCCCCAAGGGAGCCCCGGCCACCGCCCCCTTCTCAGCTCTGTCCGGCACCCTTCACGGACGCCATCCACAGCTCGACCTCATCACTTCGGCGAGGAAGCGCAGCGCTGAGGTTCCGGTTGCCGTTCTCCGTCACCAGGATGTCGTCCTCGATCCGGACGCCGATCCCCCGGTACTCCTCCGGAACGGTCAGGTCGTCCGCCTGGAAGTACAGCCCGGGCTCGACGGTCAGCACCATCCCCGGCTCCAGCGTGCCGTCGACGTACGTCTCCACCCGCGCCGCCGCGCAGTCGTGGACGTCCATGCCGAGCATGTGCCCGGTGCCGTGCAGGGTCCACCGGCGCTGCAGGCCCAGTTCCAGGACGCGCTCCACGGGGCCCTCGACGAGCCCCCACTCCACCAGCCGCTCGGTCAGCACCCGCTGCGCGGCGTCGTGGAAGTCGCGGTACTTGCCGCCCGGCTGCACCGCCGCGATACCGGCCTCCTGGGCGTCGTACACGGCGTCGTAGATCTTCCGCTGGATCTCGCTGAAGCGGCCGTTGATCGGCAGCGTGCGCGTGACGTCGGCGGTGTAGTACGTGTGGGTCTCCACGCCCGCGTCGAGCAGCAGCAGGTCGCCGGAGCGCACGGGGCCGTCGTTGCGGACCCAGTGCAGCGTGGTGGCGTGCGGGCCCGCGGCGCAGATGGAGCCGTAGCCGACGTCGTTGCCCTCGACCCGGGCGCGCAGGAAGAACGTGCCCTCGATGTAGCGCTCGGAGGTGGCCTCGGCCTTGTCGAGCACCCGGACGACGTCCTCGAAGCCGCGCACGGTCGAGTCGACCGCCTTCTGCAGCTCGCCGATCTCGAACTCGTCCTTGACCAGCCGTGCCTCGGAGAGGAAGACCCGCAGTTCCTCGTCGCGCTCGGCGGTGACCTTGTCGGTGAGCGCCGCCTCGATGCCCGCGTCGTGCCCGCGGACGACCCGGACGGGGCCGGTGGCCTCGCGCAGTGAGTCGGCGAGTTCGCGCACGTCGGAGACGGGGATGCCGTACAGCTTCTCCGACTCGGTCAGCGAGTGGCGGCGGCCGACCCACAGCTCGCCCTGGCCGGAGAGCCAGAACTCGCCGTTCTCGCGGTCGGACCGCGGCAGGAGGTAGAGCGTCGCCTCGTGGCCCTCGCCCTTCGGCTCCAGGACGAGGACGCCGTCCTCGGTCTGGTTGCCGGTGAGGTACGCGTACTCCACCGACGCCCGGAACGGGTACTCGGTGTCGTTCGAGCGGGTCTTCAGGTTGCCCGAGGGGATCACCAGCCGGTCGCCGGGGAAGCGCGCGGAGAGCGCGGCGCGGCGGGCGGCGGTCTCGGCGGCCTGGGCGATGGGCCGCAGGTCGTGCAGCTCGGTGTCGGCCCAGCCGGACTTCATGTTCTCGGTCAGCTCGTCGGACACGCCCGGGTACAGGCCGTTCTTGCGCTGCTTGATGGGCTCCTCGGCTTCGGTGGCCTCGTTCTCCGGGGTCGCCGGCTCGAGCTCGTCCGCCACGGTCATCCTCCTAGGTACGGCACTGGACCCCGCCCATCGTACGGTCGCGACGGACGGGGCCCAGGGCCCTTCAGGACGTCTCACGGGCGGTCACCGAGGGCTCACGGGAAGCAGCCGCGCGGGCTCGCGGGAAGCAGTCGTGCGGGCTCGCGGGAAGCGGTCGTGTGGGCTCGCGGGAGCAGCCGCGCTCGCTCGCGCGATGCCGTCGCGGCCCGGCGGTGGCCGGCTACTCGAACCGCGCCGCCAGCAGCACCACGTCCTCCGCGCCCTCCGTGGCGTCCAGCTCGTCCGGCAGCACGGTCCGCAGGACGTGGTCGGCGAGGGTGCCGGGGTCGGCGCGCAGCGCACGGGGGACGCCGGCGGCGGCCGCGTGGAGCCGCGCGAAGGCGCGGTCGACGGGCTCGCCGGTGCGCTGGAGGAGGCCGTCGGTGTACAGCAAAACGGTTTCTCCTGGCTGGGCGGTCAGCTCGACGCTGGGCGCCTCCCAGCAGGCGAGCATGCCGAGCGGCGCCGACAGGGACGTCTCCACGAACTCGGTGCGCCGGTCGCCGATCACCAGCGGCGGGCTGTGCCCGGCCCCGGCCAGCGTGAGCTTGCGCAGCGCGGGCTCGACGTAGGCGAAGAGGGCCGTCGCGGAGCGGGCCGGCTCGGTGAGGCGGAGCAGCAGTTCGAGGTCGGAGAGGACGGCCACGGGGTCCTCGCCCTCCATCACGGCGTACGCGCGCAGCGAGGCCCGCAGCCGGCCCATCGCGGCGATCGCGCTGGGCCCGGACCCCGTCACCGAGCCGACCGCGAGGCCGAGCGCGGCGTCGGGCAGCGGCAGGGCGTCGTACCAGTCGCCGCCGCCGCGCGGTCCGGTGCGGTGCCGGGCGGCGAGCTGGACACCCGCGACGCGGGGCAGCCGGGAGGGCAACAGTTCCTCGGCGATCGTCGCCATGGACACGCGGGTCCGCTCGACCTCGACGAGCCGCGCCAGATGCTCGGCGGCGTACCGCGCGTACAGCCCGACGAGGTGCCGCTGCCGCTCTGCCGGTTCGGCGGGCTCGTCGTACAGCCAGACGACGGCGCCGAGGCGGCCCGCGGCGTCGGTGAACAGGGGGAGCGCGTAGCTGGCGGCGTATCCGAGTCGGGCGGCGACCTCACGGTGACGGGGGTCGAGCCCGTCCTCGGCGAACAGGTCGGGTTGCGCGATCTCGCCGTCGCCGCCGGGCAGCCCGTCGAGGATGCGGCCGTACGGCAGGGAGCTGCGCGGCACGGTCTCCATGTGGCCGAGGTCGGCGCGGCCGAGGCCGAGGCCGATGGTCGTGTCGGGCCCGAGTCCGTCGAGCGGTTCCAGGACGACGAGGCCGCGCCGGGCGCCGACCAGGGCGGCTCCCGCGCTCAGCGCCTCCTGAAGGGCGCCGTCGAGCGCGTCCGTGCGTGCCAGGCGTTCGGTGAGTTCGTGCAGGGTCGTGAGGTCCGAGACCCAGCCGGCGAGCCGGTCCTGCAGGACGGCTCCGGGGGGCGTGCCTGCTCCTGTGGCAGGGGTGGCCGGCGAGGCGCCCGGGGCGGCAGGCGCGGGCGCGACAGTGTGTGCGGGAGAGGGAACCGTGGAATCGATTCCGGCCACTTTCGGAGGGTGAGGGGCGTTCATGGTGTCCGGCTTTCCGACCGGTGCGTATTGCTCAAAAGCATCGCAAACCCCCATGTCATTCTGCGCCGCTAGCAGTGTCTCCACATGTACACGCACTCGTGAGGGGATGTCCAGCATTGTCCTGCTGGGATATGTGGTGTCCGTGTGGTCCTGTTGGACTTGCGTTGGGTTACTGTCCAGTCCTTTGGAAAAACCAAAGTTGGCTTAAAAGTGTTGTGGTGAACGGTGTATTGAGGTCGACTGGCCTTGTTCAACAGAGCGTCACAGCGGTCGTGATGGGTACGTACTCGGTGAAGGCCAGGGGTGGCGTCAGTCATCCGGAACCTGGCGACTGAACCGGGCGTCCTATCCACCGACGACCGAGCCCCATCCTCCCGTGGCGGAGGCGGCGAGCAAACGCCGGACGGCAAAACGCCAGGCGTCGCCACCCCCACGCCACGCCATGCTTTGGACAGACTGCAAGTCAGCGCAAGCGATGGACGCGGACGTAGCCGAGCCAGGCCCGCAGGGGTTCCCCTTGTCCGTGACAGGGGTGTGATGCGCCAGCAGGTACGCACAGTGAAGTGAACGACACATGTTGTGAGTGACCCCACGGTGTTGCCATGCGTGCAACGGAAAGGACGAGCGCTCATGCGCGAGATCCCCGGAAGGCGACGCAGGCTCCTGTCCAAGCGCAACGGCGGGAGGCGCGAGCTGCTCGAGCAGGCCCTTACGTTCGCGAGGGAATGGCAGTGGCCCGTCCTCCCGGGCGTGGCGCCGGACCCGCAGGGGCGCGCCCGTTGCGCCTGCCCGGACCCGGAGTGCGTGGTGCCCGGCGCTCACCCGTTCGATCCCGGCCTGCTCGCCGCCACCACCGACGAGCGCATGGTCCGCTGGTGGTGGACCAATCGGCCCACGGCACCCATCGTCCTGGCCACCGGGGGCAGCGCGCCGTGCGCGGTAAGCCTGCCGGCCCTCGCCGCCGCACGGGCCCTCGCCGCGCTGGACCGCAGCGGCATGCGCCTCGGCCCGGTCGTCGCCGCCCCGCACCGCTGGTCGATCCTCGTCGCCCCGTACTCGATGGAGGAGCTGGGCGAACTGCTCTACGCCAAGGACTTCGTCCCCGGCTCGCTCCGCTTCCACGGTGAGGGCGGCTACATCGCACTGCCGCCGTCCGAGACGGGTCACGGCCGGATCCGCTGGGAGCGCGCTCCGCTGCCCGGCTCCGCGGCCCCCTGGGTGCCCGACGTCGAGGCCGTCGTGGACGCGGTCGTCGACGCCCTCACTCGTACGGGTGTGAGCGCCCCCGAGTTCTGAGCCCGTCCGGCGCGCGCTCGGTCGGGCGCCCCGGTGGGTCGTTATCTTCCGCTCATGCAGCGTCTTCCCGGGGGCCTCGGGGCCCCGTCGCCGCGCGGTCGGCACAGTGCGCCCTCACCCCGGACCCACCGAGCGACCGGAGCGGCGTGCGGTGGTCCGGACGCGCGCGGGCTCCGGCTCCTCGGGCTGACGGTCGCGGTGGCGTGCACCCTCACCCTGCCGCTCGTGGCGTCGGCGGGCCCCCTGGCCGACGGCGGCGACACCGTGGCGCGGCGGGCTGCCGGACAGCTGGACGGCGCGGGTGCGGAGCGACTCTCCACCGATGCAGCCGATGCAGCCGGAGCCGCTGAAGTCGCCGATGCCGCTGAAGTGGACGGACGCGCGGGGACCAGGCACTCCGGGGACGGGTCCGCGGGGAGGCCGGCGGCCGGGCCCGGCGACGGACCTGACGAGGGACCCGATGACAAGGCGCAGGCCGCCCGCGGGGACGCGGAGTCGTCCCGCTCGCACATGCTGCTCGGCCTCGGGCTCGCCACCGCCGCCCGCTGCGGCCCCGAACTCACCTCGCCCGACGGCATCGAGGCCCAGACCTGCGTCCTCACCCAGGGTGAGGAGAACTGGGCGCGTACGTACTACCGCAACGCGACCGGACGGGAGCTGAGTTCGGTCCTCAGCATGATGGGTCCCGGCGGCCGAAGTGTGCGCATGCACTGCGCCGTGGGCGCGGAGGACGAGCCGGGGGCGTGTGAGACACCGAGGGAGCGCACTCAGGGCGAGCCGGGCGCGTACACGGCCGTGGCGGAGTTCGCGGCACCCGACGGGAGTGGGCCGCTGCTCCTGCGTTCCGGTAGCAACTCCGGCCGTGCTCAAGGGCGTTGACGGCAGCGGCGCATCCGTACAGTGCGGCCGCTCGCGGGCCCGGACATGAGAAGACCCGGTTGCTGGCGACGGGGGATGCACCAGCAACCGGGCTGATGGAACCGTAACAAGAGATCGGCGCTTCGCAAATTCGATCTCGGCTATTCGGACACGAATTTGCCTGTCACGTAGGGGAGTTGTGACAGGAGTCACCACAAACGCAGGGTCAGCGCCGACCGGTGGACGACCGGCCGGCGCTTCCCGTGTCAGCTGAGCGTGACCTGCCGGTTGGTGAGTCCACCGCGGGCCCGACGCTCGTCCGGGGTGAGCGGAGACTCCTCCGCCAGGGCCGCGGCGAGCCGCTCGGCGAACTCCGCGGCCGGCTTCTCGATGTCGTCCGCGCCGACCCCGCTGGGGAGGTCCCACACGGGCACCGTGAGCCCGTGAGCACGGAAGGAGCCCACCAGACGGGTGCCCTCACCGAGGCTGGAGCCGCCCGCCGCGTGGAGCCGCGCCAGAGCGTCCAGAAGACGCTCCTCCGGGTGCGGCATGACCCAGCGCAGATGGTTCTTGTCGGGGGTCTCGCACCAGTAGGCCGCGTCGACACCGGAGAGCTTCACGGTCGGGATCGCCGCGGAGTTGGCCCGCTCCAGGGAGGCGGTGACCTCCGGGGTGGCGTTCTCCGTGTCGGGGACCCAGAACTCGAAGCCCGTGTGCACAACTGGCTCGAACTCACCTTCGGGGTCGAGCAGGTCCTGCAGCCGCGGCCCGTCGGCCGGGGCGCGCCGGCCCTGGACGGGGGTGCCCGGCTCGGCGACGAGGGCGCGCTGGAGGGTGTCGGCGAGGTCGCGGCTGATGTCGCCCGACGCCGTGTCGTTCTGCAGGCCGATCAGCACCGAGCCGTCGTCGCGGCGCAGCGCGGGCCACGCCATCGGCAGGACGGTGGCGAGCGTGACCGACGGGACGCCCTCGGGGAGCGCCTCGCGCAGCTTCAGCTCGACGGTGGCGGCGGGGACCAGCTCGCGCAGCGCCACCCAGTCGCACTCGCCGGGCAGGCCTTCGAACGGGCGCTGCACCAGCTCGGTCACGGCCTGCGCGGCGGCCCGGCCGTGACAGGCCTTGTAACGGCGGCCGCTGCCGCAGGGGCAGGGCTCGCGCGCACCGACGACGGGGACCTGCCCATCGGCGCCTGCGGTGCCGACTCCGCCGGTGCCCTGCGGGCGCTTGGCCTTCGTGTGGGGTCGCTTCTTGGCCATCGTGGGTGTCTCCCGATCACGGCTCGTCTCGTACTGGCGCGAGCCTAGCCGCTCGTACGGCGGCCGACGGGACCCTGTGGACAACGCACCGAGTCGTCCCGGAACCGGTGATTCAGGCCAGGTTGTTCGGTCGTGGCCGGGGGACTGCCGTAGGAAGAGGTGACTGGACGGTGAGATCGCGGAGGGGCGTCGGGCGGATGCGGCCGCCTCCGGGGAGGGGCCAGTGCGGGGCCAGTGGAGGGTCAGTCCATGTCCTCGAACGCGTCCGCGAAGTCCAGGTCGGGGAGGGACGAGACCGACGGGGCCGTGACGCGCGTAGCGAAGTCGTCCCGGCGGTGGGTGTGGCGGACGTCGTCCTGGACGACGACCCAGACCGTGACCTCGCCCCGGGCGTCGTCCCGTACGCCCCAGTCGTCGGCCAGTGCCGTCACGATGTTCAGCCCGCGGCCGCCGTGTGCGGTGACCGAGGGCGTGGACGGAATCGGGCGGGTCGGGCCACCGCCGTCCGTGACCTCGAGGGTGAGCCGCCCCGAGGGGTCCATGCGCCAGGCACAGCGCACGTCGCCGTCGCCGGCCAGCGCGTCGTTGAGGGGCCTGCCGTGTTTGCAGGCATTGCTCAGTAGTTCGGAAAGGATCAGCAGGGCGTCGTCGATGACCGATTCCGCCACTCCACCGTCGCGCAACTGATCACGCAACCGGTGCCTCGCCTGCCCCACGCCCGCAGGGCCATGGGGTACGGCCATGCTCGACGACGTGGGCACCTCCTGTGCCACCACCAACGCCACCCCCGAGACCTCCTTCACCCCACGCCACGGTGTGAATGCCCCATGGGACTGGACTGGAAACCGGCCAACACATGTGCTCTGACGCACTCACACCGATCGAATACGGTCCGAACGCGCCGGTGCACTCCCTGTGAGTGGCTGGCTGAATTTCGCCCCCGATGTACGGACTTGTCCGCGCACACAGATTCGCCGTTCTGGCGGAATTCTTACCTCCGCAGGCATGGTGTGCGGGGTTGCGGAGAGGGCCAGTGGCATGGCCAAGACTGAACAGGCGTGTATTCGGACTGGAGGCGGCGCGGCACGCGGAGGCGGCGCGCGGAGCGGGTGCGCGGCAGGGGCGGCGGCGCGTACGCGGCGAGGGTCGGTGGTGGGAGGTGGCGGCGCGTTCGCGGCGTTCGCGACGGGGATCAGCGGTGGAGTTGGTCGAGGACCGCGCGGGGGCGGTTGGTGATGATGGCGTCGACGCCGAGGCCGACGCAGAGGTCGACGTCCTCGGGTTCGTTCACCGTCCATACGTGGACCTGGTGGCCGGCCTTCTTCAGGCGCTCGATGTACGCGGGGTGGTTGCGCACGATCCTGATGGAGGGGCCCGCGATCCGGACGCCGCCCGGCAGACGTCCGTCCCGCAGCCGGGGCGAGACGAACTGCATGAGGTAGACCGCGGGCAGCGTCGGGGACGCGGCCCGCACGCGGTGCAGCGAACGCGCCGAGAAGCTCATGATCCGTACCGGCGACTCGTCGGCCGACGCCGGCGCGTCCAGCCCGAACCGCTTCAACAGCGCCAGCAGCCGCTCCTCCACCTGCCCGGCCCAGCGCGTGGGGTGCTTGGTCTCGATGGCCAGTTCCACACGGCGTCCCGCGTCGGCCACGAGTTCGAGCAGCCGTTCCAGGGTGAGGACGGAGGTGTCCGCCCTCTCCTCGGGGGCGATCTCCCAGTCGGGTGCCTCGTCGCCGTTCTTCCAGGAGCCGAAGTCCAGGGCGGCGAGATCGGCGAGCTCCAGGGTGGACACCGCGCCGCGGCCGTTCGACGTACGGTTGACGCGTCGGTCGTGGACACAGACCAGATGGCCGTCCGCGGTCAGCCGGACATCGCATTCGAGGGCGTCCGCACCGTCCTCGATCGCCTTCTTGTACGCGGCCAGGGTGTGCTCGGGGGCTTCCTCGGAGGCCCCTCGGTGGGCGACGACCTGAATCGGGAGCTGTCGTGCGTGGGTCACCGCGTCATGGTGCCACCGTGAAGGGGGTACGCGTCGGGGCGGTGGCGTCGTACGGCTGCGGCACCAGGGGCGATGCGCACCTTTAGTCAGATAGATCCTATATAAAGGTTCCTCCCGGACCCACAGACACCGCTTATGGTGCCCTGACGGCTCGTGGGAAAAGCTGACCGCATACAAAAACTCGCGCACGGCCCCGCTGTGCGCCCAAGACGAGTCGACCGCTGACAGGTGACAGCCGTGGATCGAGGAGAGAAGCTGTGAGCACCGAGAACGAGGGCACCGCGGTACCCCCGGCCCCGTCCGCACCTCCCGTGCCGGTGGACACTCCCGCTGCCTCCGCGCCGGCCCCGGCCCCCGAGCCGAGCGTGGCCCCCGCGGGAACCACCTCCGAGCCGGCCCCGACCGCCCACACGGCGCCCCCGGCCGTGGCCGGCGCCACCGACGGGAACGCCCCGACGGCCCAGCTCCCGCCGGTCCCGCCGAGCGCACCGGACCAGACGGCGGTTCAGCCGCAGCCGCAGCAGCCGCCGCACGAGCAGCCGGTGGCCCACGCACAGCCGCAGCCACACGGGCAGCAGGCGCATGGGCAGCAGCCGCATGGGCAGCAGGCTCAGCCGGAGCTGGTGACCACGGGTGCGCCCGGGTACGCGGCGGCCTCTGGCCCTGGCCATGGAGCCGGCCACGGCTACGGGCAGGCGCCCGGCGCCGGCGGAGGCTACGGCCAGGCACCCGGCGTCCCTGGTGTCCCGAGTGGTCCCGGTGCTCCCGGTGGCACCTCCGCACCCGACGCCGCGTGGCCGCCCCCGGCTCCGCCGGCCGTCCCGTCGTACGCGGACGGCGGGCACACGTACGCCGACGGCAGCGGTGTCGCGGGACCGGGCGGCCCCGGTGACCAGGGCGGCGCCGGCGGGCACGGCGGTGGCGCGGGCGGCGGCTGGGGCTCTTCGTGGCAGCAGACGCAGCAGCCGGCCCCCCAGCCGGGCGGCAAGAAGCGCGGCGGTCTGATCGCGGCGGTCCTGGTGGCCGCGCTGGTGGCGGGCGGCGTCGGCGGCGGCATCGGCTACACGCTGGCCGACCGCAACGACAACTCGACGGGTTCCACGACCGTTTCGGCCTCCCAGAACGGCGGTGACGTCAAGCGCGCGGCCGGTACGGTCGCCGCGGTGGCCGCGTCGGCGCTGCCGAGCACGGTCACGATCGAGGCGTCGGGCAGCGACGGCGAGGGCGGCACGGGCACGGGCTTCGTGTTCGACAAGGAGGGGCACATCGTCACCAACAACCACGTGGTGGCGGACGCGGTCGACGGCGGCAAGGTGTCGGCGACCTTCCCGAACGGCAAGAAGTACAACGCCGAGGTCGTCGGCCACGCGCAGGGCTACGACGTGGCGGTCATCAAGCTGAAGAACGCCCCGTCGGACCTCAACCCGCTGACGCTCGGCGACTCCGACAAGGTGGCGGTGGGCGACTCGACGATCGCGATCGGCGCCCCCTTCGGCCTGTCGAACACGGTGACGACGGGCATCATCAGCGCGAAGAACCGCCCGGTCGCCTCCAGCGACGGCTCCTCGGGCAGCAAGGCCTCGTACATGAGCGCCCTGCAGACCGACGCGTCGATCAACCCGGGCAACTCCGGCGGTCCGCTGCTCGACGCCCGGGGCAACGTCATCGGCATCAACTCGGCGATCCAGTCCGCGAGCAACGGCGGCTTCGGCTCGGGCCAGGCGGGTTCGATCGGCCTGGGCTTCGCGATCCCGATCAACCAGGCGAAGAACGTGGCCCAGCAGCTGATCAAGACGGGCAAGCCGGTGTACCCGGTGATCGGCGCGTCGGTCTCGCTCAGCGAGGGCACCGGTGGCGCGGAGATCACGGACTCCGGCGAGAACGGCGCGTCCTCGGTCACGCCCAACGGCCCCGCCGACAAGGCCGGTCTGAAGTCCGGCGACGTGATCACCAAGCTCGACGACCACGTCATCGACAGCGGCCCCACCCTCATCGGCGAGATCTGGACCCACCAGCCGGGCGACAAGGTCACGCTCACGTACACCCGCGACGGCAAGACCCGCACCGCCGAGGTCACCCTCGGCGAACGCCAGGGTGACAGCTGACGGAGGCGCGCGCAGCCGGCCGACGCGAGCGTGCTCCAGTCGGCTGGTGGGGCCAGCGGCTCCCTGACGTCCCCCACGCACCGCCCCTCGCCCGGGGTGGTGCGTGGCCCGTCCTCCCCGCGAAGGGCCCGCGCGCGGCCCACGGCCCCCGCGAACCGCACCGGGCCGGTACGCTGTACCCGCTCCGCCCCTGGTGGGCCGGGGCGCGGGGTGGGTTGCCCGAGCGGCCTAAGGGAACGGTCTTGAAAACCGTCGTGGCGCAAGTCACCGTGGGTTCAAATCCCACACCCACCGCCAGATGAAACGGCCCCTGACCAGGCAGTTGGTCAGGGGCCGTCGTCGTGCGCGGTTCCCGCTCAGCACCGTGGTTCCCCGTGGTTTCCCGCTGGATCGGGCACGGATGGGGCACGTGCGCCTTCTGATCCGTAGCCCTGCGGATGTCGGTCATGGTGGTCATGCATGATGCTGTGCGGCCTTCAAACGACCACTGTTGGGCGCGGACGGTTGCTGTGGGTGCTGTGCCTCGCTGCCGTCTCGATTCCTGAACCCGTCAGTTGCCGGCTGCCCGGACCACTACGCGCCGGGAGCCCGGTACTGAACTTGCCCGGCTTTGCGCAGGGCATCCATGGTTTCGTCGACGGTCAGGAGAACGGTCGTCTCGAACGAGTTGAGCGCGCCGCCTCCGCTGATCGCCAAGGCGACCGCAGCCATGGAGACGTTGTCCGGAGCCTCCCACAGGTTGTAGCCGTCGCGGGTGCCGAACGCGTACCAGAAGCCGTGGAGCTTGCCGCCGACGGACTCGATGTACGACTGAGCGGCCTTTGCGCGGTCCTCGGGGTGGCCGATGAGTCTCGCCCAGGTCTCCGGCGTGTAGCTGAACCTCGATAGATAGAGCGGCATCATGTCTCCCTTTCGTCCCAGCCAGGGATGCCCCTGCGGGATGGGACACGCCTCCGAGGTCATCCGCGTATCCCCCGAACAGCCGAGGTGATGACTGGCATGGCCCCCTGGCAACGGAGCCGTGAGCTTTTCTGCCGCGACCGCGCTGGTGAAAATCGGCGACAGCGCCGTCTGGACGGATATGTTGGCCTTGGATGATCATCCGGGCAGTCGGGTCCGGGAGGAGGCAGCCTGGTTCGTCCTTGCCCGGCTTCAGCGGCCGGATGCTGCTGGCGGTTGAGGTCGTGTCCCACTAGGTGGGTCGATCGAGGGACACTCACCCGCTGCCCACTGCCGCTCCCCGTGGTTCCCTGCCGGATTTGGCACGGGAACTACCTACTGGTCTTCCTCAACTTGGCTTCGCGGATGAACACCTGCGGTGATACCCAACCCGCCATCTCTGACCAGGGGGAAAGCCGTCGTCGTCTGTCGTCGTAGGCCCCCCTCAGACGGCCCACAGACGGCCCCGGCTGTACCGAGGCCGTCAGGATCAATCCCTATTCCTGGAGCGTCGGCGCCTTGTCTTGTGCTGTTGGCAGCGATCCGGCCTGGACTTTGCTGCGGCTATCAGAAGGCAGCGACGCCGATCGGGTTGGCGCCGACGGGGACGCTTGTGACTGCGTTGTTGGTGGTGTTGATCACCGACACGGTGCTGTCGAGGAAGTTCGTCACGTAGGCACGGTTGCGGGGCGGATCCACTGCCACCCCGAACGGGAGGTCTCCAACGGGGATGCGGGGCAGGATCTCCGTGTTGTTGGTGGTGTTGATCACCGACACGGTGTCGTCGTTGGAGTTGGCCACGTAGGCGCGGGCACTGGACGGGTCCACCGCCACCCCGATCGGCTCGCTGCCGACGGGGATGCGGGGCAGGATCTCCGTGTTGTTGCTGGTGTTGATCACCGACACGTTGTTGTTGGCCAAGTTGGTCACGTAGGCGCGGGCAGTGGACGGGTTCACCGCCACACCCTCCGGGTCGGTACCGACGGGGATAGATCCGACCACCTGGTTGTTTCTGGTGTTGATCACCGACACGGTGTTGTCGCCGGCGTTGGTCACGTAGGCGCGGGCACGGGGCGGGTCCACCGCCACGGCGCTCGGGCTGGCGCCGACGGGGATGCGCGGTCCGATCACCCGGTTGTTGCTGGTGTTGATGACCGCCACGGTGCGGTCGACGAAGTTGACCACGTAGGCGCGGGCACGGGTCGAGTCCACCGCCACCACGGTCGGGTTGGTGCCGACGCGGATGGGCGATCCGATCACCTGGTTGTTGTTGGTATTGATGACCGACACGGTGTTGTCGCCGGCGTTGGTCACGTAGGCGCGGGCACGGGGCGGGTCCACCGCCACCCCGTATGGATTGTCGCCGACGGGAATGGTGGCGGTGACCGTGTCGGTGCTGGAGTCGATCACCGACACGGTGTCGCTGCCAGTGTTGGCCACGTAGGCGGTGTGGGAGCACGGCCGGTGTGGGTGCATCGCGTAGGCGGCGTGGGAGCACGGCCTGCCTGGGTGCTCGTCTGCCGAGGCATGGTAGGTAACGCCGGGCAGCAGTGCGGCGCACAGTGCGGCCAGGGCCCCAACTACCCATGCCCGTCGACAGTGGCCCGTCCGCCTCGATCTCTGCTTCCTACGTCGCTCGGGGACATGGGTGCACTTGTCCCGGCTGGTGTGCATACGCATCTCCTGACAGGGGGCCGCGTCTCGTGTTTCAGCTGACCGGGTATGGCTGCCGGACTGTGCGCGGCTATGGGTGATCCAGTAGCAGAATCCTCAGTCGGTTTTGGCCCTTGCCAGGGAGGCTCGGCCGAACGAATTGCCAATGTCACCGGTTCGGCTGGTCAGAAGTTAGGTCGGCGGAGCGGCTCTGGGCTGGAGTTGCAATGACCGAGTCAAGCCCATGGGGCGCCCTCCGCTTGTGAGGACGGCGCCTCTGTCGGGGATCGTCTGTGCCTCAGCCGACGAAAGTCAGCCACGACGGCGGCTGAGCCGACCGATCAGGCGCGCGTGTGCCTCGCTGCACCCCCACTGGCCTCATTCCCGAGCATTGGGCGCCGCCAGACACGCGTGCTTTCCTGTGTGTCTCAACAGGCCTGGACCAGCTTTATCTGTAAAGGAAAATTGAACAATGAGGAAGAATGCTGTTGTCCGTGGCATCGTCAGTGGGCTCCTGGTCGTCGCCGCGGCCGGTGCTGTTCTCTTGGCTGTCCCAGCCGCAGCGGTCGACGCTTCGACCGTCAGTGCGTCGAACTGCCCGCCCGCGGTCCACTGCCCTCCTGTCTCCGGCGTCTGATTCGCGGAGCTGACTCCGGCGCGTGTGACACCGTATTTTGCCGTCAAACGGGGACACGCCGGGGCAGTTGCGGTGCCCAGGGTGCCCGCCGTGAGGGTGCCCCTGGCGAGCACCTCGCCGATGTCGTGGGCCACGTATGGGCCAGGTGACCCGTTGCGGGAGCTGAAACTGCTCCTGACCAGCACGTTGGTGCCGCATGCCTGACGCTATTGAAAACCGTCGTGGCGCGAGTCACCGTGGGTTCAAATCCCACACCCACCGCATCGCAGGTCAGAAGCTTGCAGGTCAGAAGGGGTGCCACTCTCCGGAGTGGCACCCCTTCCGCGTGCAGCCTGTCTCACCACGTCTCGCCCATGTCCCATCTTTGACCAGTGCGTATAGGGCATCTGTGGGCCAGGAATCGCGCTACTCGTCGTCGGGCAGTCCCTTGGCGATCAGCCGGTCAGAACTTCCTTGATCCCCTTGAGGGTCTTGGCGTAGAACCGGTAAAGCACGGCGATGCTGTGCCCGGCCCGCGCCGCGCCGCGAGCGGGGAGGCCGCTTCCTTCTCGGACAAGGCTTTGGTACGGGCAGCGCTCCAGAGATCGCAGTACTCGGTGGAACGGACACGGCCTCCTCTGGCCGCGCGGAAGAGCCGACCGTCCGGGGCCGCCCCGTACGTCGCGATGTGGTCGCGCAGCATCTTCACCAGGACCGGCGGAATCGGCACGGGACGCGTAGCCCCACGGGCCCGACGATTGAGACCTCGTGCTTCGTACGAAGCGCCGGTCCGTCCAGCCGCCGCCCCCTCCGGACGGTTCTCCCCGAGCAGCAACTCCCCCCACTGGTCAGCCGACTCGGCGGTATCCGGTGGCAATATGCAGTCCGCGCCCTTCAAGGACACACATCTCGCCGGGACGCATGGCTGCGCAGTTCAGGCGGCCGAAGAACAGCCGATGAGCCACGCGATGGCCAGGCATGCGGTCTCGGCGTTGGCGAAGTTGCACAGCCTGAGCAGGAGATCGATGCCCTTGCCGTCGGTGTCCTTGACGGGCAGGGGCAGTTCCCCGGGGGATTCGCCCTTGGCCTGCGCGGCCGTTGACAGGCGCGCGACGTGAGCGTCGGTCAGGCAGCCGCACCGACCGTGCGTGGACAGCACACGGATGGTGGCGAGCTGCTGCTCGCGGCTCGACGCAGGGTTGACGTTCGCCGGACCCGACCCGCCGAGAATTGCGATTTTTTGGCGGCGTTTCTCAGTCGCCCGTCCGGAGTAAAGCAGGCAGCGCCATCCGGCCCATTGAGCATTTTTAAGAATTTTGCGATTGGTTGGTCAATTCCAGCGAAGGCTCTCGAGGCAGCCGTAAATCGATCCCTTCCTCGAATAATATGCCGCCGTCAGAACCGCCGATATAGGCACCGCCCCCTCACAGGAGTTGGCCCCTCGATGACACTGAATATTCTTGGTGCGCCACGACGGCGCACCATGTCGCTTTGGATCATGGCGGTAGTAACCGCGCTGATCGCCGCTGCCGCAATCGCGATGTCACCGACACGCGCAGAAGCCGTTGCCACGCCTGTGCCGCTGGGTACGGCGGGGAATTTCGGGGTACTGGCTGGTTCGACAGTCACCAACACCGGCGAAACGACGGTCGAGCGTAGCGTCGGAGTGAGCCCGGGTACGGCGGTCACGGGGTTCCCGCCCGGCGAAGTGCTGCCGCCCGGAACAATCCACGCTGCTGACGCTGTCGCTCTCCAGGCCAAGCTCGATCTGAGAACGGCGTACATCCAGGCTGCGGGACAGGCAGCCGACGTCACGTACACCGGAGATCCCGTTGAGCTCGGTGGCCAGACGCTGGTGCCGGGCGTCTACAAGGTGCCCGTCAGTGCCGAAATCACCGGCACCCTCACTCTGAACGGCCAGGGCAACCCCAATGCTGTCTGGGTGTTCCAGGTTGGTTCGACGCTGACGACGGCATCCGCCAGCCGGGTGCTTTTCACCAATGGCGCCAACCCGTGCAATGTGTACTGGCAGATCGGCAGCTCGGCCACTCTCGGTACCAATTCCAGGTTCGTGGGCAACATCCTGGCCTTGGCCTCGATCAGTGCCACTACGGGGACGACCGTCAATGGCCGGCTACTGGCCCGCAACGGCGCCGTGACGCTGGACTCCAACACGATCTTCCAGGGTGAGTGCAGCACCACCCCCACGACGCCTCCGGCTACCACGCCTCCGGCTACGACGCCT
>NZ_LIRK01000173.1 GCF_001419765.1 Streptomyces torulosus | reverse complement strand
GCCGAGCAGCGGGTGCCCGGCGGGGCTCAGGCCGAGCGCCGTGAGGTCGCCGGTCGACGCGGCGGGGCGGGGCTCGGGCCAGTAGGGGGTGCGCTGGAAGGGGTACGTCGGCAGGTCGACGCGGCGGGCGCCGGTGCCGGCGAAGACGGCGGACCAGGTGACCGGGGTGCCCGCGAGGTGGGCGCGGGCGACGGCGGCGACGAGGGTCTCGTCCTCCGGGGCGTTACCGCGCTGTGCGGCGACGCAGACCGGGGGTTCGTCGTCGGCGTCGAGGCAGTTCTGTGCCGAGCCGGTGAGGACGCCGTCGGGGCCGGCCTCCAGCAGGACGGTGACGCCCTGGGCGGCCAGGGTGCGCACCCCGTCGGCGAAGCGGACCGTCTCGCGGACATGACGCACCCAGTAGTCGGGCGAGCACGCCTGTTCGGGTGTGAGGAGTTCCCCGGTGAGGTCGGAGACGACGGGGATACGCGGGGGGCGGAGGTCGAGTGCGGCGACGACCCGGGCGAAGTCGTCGAGCATCGGCTCCATCAGCGGCGAGTGGAAGGCATGGCTGACCGTCAGGAACTTCGCCCGGATGTCCTGTTCGCGGAAGTGGTCGCGGAGTGCGGTGAGGGGCTCGGTGGGGCCGGAGAGGACGACGGAGCCGGGCGCGTTGACGGCGGCGACGGCGACGTCCGGGTGGTCCGCGAGGGCCTCGGCGGCCCGCTTCTCGTCTACGGCGACGGCGAGCATGCCCCCGCCGGACGGGAGTTGCTGCATCAGACGGCCGCGGGCGGCGATGAGCCGGCAGGCGTCGGGCAGGGTCAGCACCTCGGCGAGGTGCGCGGCGGTGATCTCGCCGACGGAGTGGCCCAGCAGGTAGTCGGCGCGTACGCCCCAGCTCTCCAGCAGCCGGTACAGGGCGGTCTCGAACGCGAACAGAGCGGGCTGGGTGTACTCGGTGCGGTGCACGGCCTCCGGGTCGGGGTCCCGCACGCCGGTGCCGAACACGATCTTGGCGAGGGGGCGGGGCAGATGCGGGTCGAGGTGGACGCACACCGCGTCGAAGGTCTCGGCGAACACCGGGTGGGCGGCGTACAGTTCGCGCCCCATGCCGAAGCGCTGGGCGCCCTGGCCGGTGAACAGCACGGCGAGGGTGCCCTCGCGGGCGGTGTCGCGCAGCACTCCGGGGGGCAGTTCGCCGGCGGCGAGGGCGGTGAGGGCGGCGCTCGCCCCGGCGCGGTCGCGGACGGTGGCGGCGGCCCGGTGGCCGAGGGCGGCGCGGGTGGTGGCCAGGGAGTGGGCGAGGTCCAGGGGGCTCAGGTCGGGGGCGGACTCCAGGCGGTCGAGGAGCCGGGCGGCCTGGTCGCGCAGGGCGTTCTCGTCGTGCGCGGACAGCAGCAGCGGCCAGGTGCGGGAGCCGTGGGCCGTCGCCTCGGGGGCGCCCGTGGTCGATGCGCCGGGGGCGGCCTGGGCCGTGCCGCCGGGCGTGGCTTCGGCGGTGCCGACCGGGGCGCTGCCGGCCGCGCCGGACGGTGCGGCAATGACGGCCGCCTCGGCGGTGTCCTCCTCGGGGGCCTGTTCCAGGACGACATGGGCGTTGGTGCCGCTGATGCCGAACGAGGACACGGCCGCCCGGCGGGGTCGGCCGGTCGTGGGCCACGGACGGTGGTCCGTGAGCAGTTCGACCGACCCGGCCGTCCAGTCGATCTGCTGTGACGGCCGCTCGACATGCAGGGTCCGGGGCAGTTCCCCGTGCCGCATCGCCAGCACGGTCTTGATGACGCCGCCGACGCCGGCCGCGGACATGGTGTGCCCGATGTTCGACTTCAACGAGCCGAGGTACAGGGGTCGTTCGCGGTCCTGGCCGTAGGTGGTGAGGAGCGCGTGCGCCTCGATGGGGTCGCCGAGCCGGGTGCCGGTGCCGTGGGCCTCCACGGCGTCCACATCCGCCGGGGAGAGACCGGCGTCGGCGAGGGCGTCCCGGATGACCCGTTGCTGGGCCTGGCCGTTGGGGGCGGTGAGGCCGTTGGAGGCGCCGTCCTGGTTGATGGCGGTACCGCGGACGACGGCGAGGACGGGGTGTCCGTTGCGGCGCGCGTCCGAGAGGCGTTCCACCAGGAGCAGGCCGACGCCCTCGGACCAGCCGGTGCCGTCGGCGGCGTCGGAGAACGCCTTGCACCGGCCGTCCGCCGCGAGGCCGCCCTGGCGTTCGAAGTCGGCGAAGAGGGAGGCGTCCGGCATGACGCAGACGCCACCGGCGAGCGCCAGGTCGCACTGCCCGGAGCGCAGCGCCTGGACCGCGTTGTGCAGGGCGACGAGGGAGGAGGAGCAGGCGGTGTCGACGGTGACGGCCGGGCCCTCCAGACCGAGGACGTAGGCGACCCGACCGGAGATGACGCTGGTGGCGGTGCCGGTGACGGCGTATCCGGCGAGTTGCTCGGAGCCGGGCGGGAACAGCAGCGAGTAGCCGAGCCCGGCGGCGCCGACGTACACGCCGGTGCGGGTGGAGCGCAGGGTCGTCGGGTCGATGCCCGCGTGTTCGATCGCCTCCCAGGACGTCTCCAGGAGCAGCCGCTGCTGCGGGTCCATGGTCAGCGCTTCGCGGGGGGTGATGCCGAAGAATCCGGGGTCGAAGCCGGCGACGTCGTCGAGGAAGCCGCCGCGGGCGGTGTCCTGGGCGCGCCAGCCCCGGTTGCGGGGGAAGCCGGTGATGCCGTCGCGGCCCTCGGCGAGCAGTTGCCACAGGTCGTCGGGGCTGGTGACGCCGCCGGGGAAGCGGCAGGCCATGCCCACGATCGCGAGCGGTTCACCGTCGGCGGCGGCCCGTCGCGCCGGTACGGTCCGCGTGGTCGCGGGCGTGTTCTCGGCGTCGTCGAACAGTTCCGCGTACAGGGCCCGGACCATGAGGCGGGGCGAGGGGTGGTCGAAGACGACGGAGACGGGCAGCCGCAGTCCGGTGGCGGTGGCCAGCCGGTTGCGGAAGTCGACCGCGGTCAGGGAGTCGAAGCCGAGTTCCTTGAACGGGCGGGCGGCCTGGACGGTGTCGGCGTCGGTGTGGCCGAGGGCCGCGGCGGCGGTGTCCCGGACCAACCGGAGCAGGGTCTGGGTGCGTTCGGTCTCGGTGAGGGGGGTGAGGCGGCCGCGCAGCGAGCCGGGGTCGCCGTCGCCCTCGCCGGCGGCGGCCGTGCGGCGCGCCCGGGCGGGCCGGGGAGTGGGGCGG
>NZ_LIRK01000172.1 GCF_001419765.1 Streptomyces torulosus | reverse complement strand
GAGACGGGGGGCGAGTGCGGAGGGGGCGGGACCGGTGGCCGTCTCCTCGGGTGCGGCGGGTCGGGCCTCGGGGATGTCGTCCAGCAGATGGCTGGGCCGTCCGGAGGTGAAGACCTCCGCGAAGCGTTCCCAGTCGACGTCGGCGAGGATCACCGAGACCTCTCCGTCGGCGAGGACCGTGGCCAGCCCGGCGACGGCGGTCTCCGGGTCGATGACGGGCAGGCCGGTGGCGCGGAGCTGGTCGTAGATGGTGTCGGAGACCATGCCGCCGCCCGACCAGGGCCCCCAGGCCACGGACAGGGTGGGTACGCCGTCGGCGCTGCGCCGTTCGGCGCGCGCGTCGAGCACGGCGTTGCCCGCCGCGTAGACGGCGTGGTCGCCGGCGCCCCAGACGGCGGTGATGGAGGAGAAGTAGACGACGGCGTCCAGCTGGTCCGGGTCGAGGACCGCTTCGAGGTTCTCGATGCCGGTCACCTTGGCGCCGAGGACGGTGACCAGGTCCTCGAAGGGGGCCTCGGCGACGGGTCCGAGGACGCCCACGCCTGCGGCGTGCACGACGGCGCGGATCGGGTCGCCGTCGCGTTCAACCTCGGCGAGGGCGGTGGCCAGGGCGGCACGGTCGCCGGTGTCGCAGGCCAGCAGCGTGACCCGTACGTCGGTCTCCTCCAGCTCGGTCCGCAGCGCGTCGGCGCCGGGTGCGTCGGCGCCCCGCCTGCTGAGCAGCACGAGGTGCTCGGCGCCGTCCCGGGCGAGCCAGCGGGCGACGTGGGTGCCGAGGGCGCCGGTGCCGCCGGTGATGAGGACGGTGCCGCGCGGTGTCCAGCCGGGGTTGCCGTCGGCCGTGGGAGCGGCGTGCACCAGGCGCCGGGCGAGGACCCCGGAGGGCCGTACCGCGACCTGGTCCTCGCCGTCGGTGCCGGTGAGCGCGGCGAGGAGCCGGTCGGTGGCGGCCGGGTCGACGGTGGCGGGGAGGTCGACGAGACCGCCCCAGTGCTGGGGCAGTTCGACGGCCGCGGCGCGTCCCAGTGCCCAGACGGCGGCCTGCGCCGGATCGGCGGGCCCGGCGTCGTCGGCGGTGCCGACGGCACCCCGGGTCACGCACCACAGCGGGGCGGTCGTGTCGGTCCTGACGAGCGCCTGGAAGAGGGCGAGCGTGGTGGCGAGACCGGTGGGCACGACCGGATCCGCCGGGTGCGGTGTGGTGTCGGCGCCGGTCAGGGTCACCGCGGCGGTCGGCGCGATCTCACGGACACGTGCGGCGAGGGTGTCGGCGTCGTCGTCCGGCGCCACGATCAGGGTCACCGCCCGCTCGGCACGCTCCCGTACGGCGTCGGCCGCCGCGACGAGCCCCGGATCGTCCCGCAGCGCCTCCGGTACGGCGATGAGCCAGGTGCCCGGCAGTTCGGCGGGCGCCGGGGGCGGGTTCAGGGGATGCCAGTCGACGGTGTACCGCCACGCGTCGACCGTGCCGCGCCGGCGCCGGTCGCGACGCCAGGAGGAGAGGGCGGGCAGGACGGCGTGCAGCGCGGGTTCGTCGGCCGGCAGGTCCAGGGCGGCCGCGAGCGCGGTGACGTCCTGCTCCTCGACGGCCTGCCAGAACTCCTCGTGCGCCGGGTCGGTCACGGCCGCGCCCGGGAGCGTCTGCGGCCAGTGACGACGCCGCTGGAAGGCGTAGGTGGGCAGCTCGACCGGCTCACCGCCGGGCACAGCGGTGTCGCGATCGGCGTACGCCGGGGACCAGTCCACCCGTACGCCGCCGACGGCGAGTTCGGCGAGCGAGGCGAACATCCGGCCGGGACCGCCCTCGTCCCGACGCAATGTCCCGACCACCAGCGGCTCGACGTCCGCCTTCTCGACGGTCTCGGCGAGCGGGGCGAGGAGTACGGGGTGCGGGCTGACCTCGACGAAGACTCGATGACCGCCGTCGACCAGCTTCGTGACCGCCGATTCGAGCCGCACGGTGGAGCGCAGGTTCCGGTACCAGTACTCCGCGTCCAGCCCGCTCGTGTCGAGCCACTCGGCGGTGACCGTGGAGAGGAAGGGGATACGGGAGGCGGTCGGCCCCAAGTCGGCCAACAGCGCCAGGAGTTCGTCGTGGATCTGCTCGACGTGCGCGGAGTGCGAGGCGTAGTCCACCTCGACCCGCCGGGCGCGTGCGCCGCGCGCCTCCGCCTCGGCGATCACCTCGTCCAGACCCTCGGGCGTCCCGGCCACGACCACCGAGGACGGCCCGTTGACGGCGGCCACCTCCACCCGGCCGTCGGTCAGCGGCGTCAGCTCGCGGACGGCGTCAACGGGCAGTTGTACGGAGGCCATGCCGCCCTTCCCGGACAACGCCAGGATGGCTGTGGAACGCAACGCCACCACACGGGCGCCGTCGTCCAACGACAGGGCCCCGGCCACCACCGCAGCGGCGATCTCGCCCTGCGAGTGACCGACCACCGCCGCCGGCTCCACCCCGTACGACCGCCACACCTCCGCCAGCGACACCATCACCGCCCACAACACCGGCTGCACCACATCAACCCGACCCAACACAGCCTCATCGGACAGCACCTCACGCAGAGACCAGTCCACGAAAGCCGACAGCGCCTCCTCGCACTCCCCCATCCGCTCCGCGAACACCGGCGAAGCCTCCAACAGCTCCACCGCCATCCCCACCCACTGCGACCCCTGACCCGGAAACACGAACACGGGGCCCCGGCCCAGTGGTCGGGCCGTGCCGGTGACGACCTGCGGGGCGGTGGCCGTGTCGTCGGCGAGGGCGCGTACGCCGCTCAGCAGGTCGGCGCGGTCGGTGCCGATGACGACGGCCCGGTGTTCGAACAGTGAGCGACTGTCGAGCAGGGCCTTGCCGACGGTGGCCGGCGTGGTGTCGACGCCGGCCAGATGGTCCGCGAGGCGGGCGGCCTGGGCGCGCAGGGCCTCGGGGGTGCGTGCGGAGAGGAGCCAGGGGCGGACGACGGGGTGGTCGGCGCTCGTCGCTTCGCTCCGGCCGTCCTCCGCGTCCGCGGGCCGGTCGGGGTGCCCGCCGGTGAGCTGCGGGGCGTCCGTGGGGGCGTGTTCGAGGATGACGTGGGCGTTGGTGCCGCTCATGCCGAAGGAGGAGACTCCCGCCCGGCGGGGGCGGCCCGTGTCCGGCCAGGGCTGGTTCTCCGTGAGGAGCCGTACGGTGTCGGCGGACCAGTCGACCTGGCGGGTCGGCTCGTCCGCGTGCAAGGTGCGGGGCAGCAGGCCGTGGCGCAGGGCCAGCACCGTCTTGATCACGCCGCCGACCCCGGCCGCCGCCATGCTGTGGCCGATGTTGGACTTCAATGAGCCCAGGTACAGCGGCCGTTCGCGGTCCTGCCCGTACGTCGCGAGCAGGGCCTGTGCCTCGATCGGGTCGCCGAGGCGGGTGCCGGTGCCGTGGGCCTCCACGGCGTCCACGTCCGCCGGGGTGAGCCCGGCGCCGGCGAGTGCCTCCAGGATCACCCGTTCCTGGGAGGGGCCGTTGGGTGCCGTGAGCCCGTTGGAGGCGCCGTCCTGGTTCACGGCGGAGCCCTTCACCACCGCCAGCACGCGCCGTCCGTTGCGGCGGGCGTCCGACAGCCGCTCCAGCACGAGGACGCCCACGCCCTCGGCCCATCCGGTGCCGTCGGCCGCCTCGGAGAACGCCTTGCAGCGGCCGTCGGCGGCGAGGCCGCCCTGACGGGCGAACTCCAGGAAGCCGCCGATGGTGTTCATGACCGTGACACCGCCGGCGAGGGCGAGGTCGCACTCCCCCGTGCGCAGGGCCTGCCCGGCGAGGTGGAGGGCGACGAGGGAGGACGAGCACGCGGTGTCGACGGTGACGGCCGGACCCTCCAGACCGAGCGCGTAGGACACGCGTCCGGAGACGACGCTGCCCGCCGTGCCGGTCATGACGTGGCCCTCGGTCTCGGGAGTGGCGGCCAGGACGTCCGCGTAGTCGGAGCCGGCGATGCCGGCGAAGACTCCGGTGCGGCTGCCGCGCAGCGACAGCGGGTCGACACCGGCGCGTTCGACCGCCTCCCACGAGGTTTCGAGGAGCAGGCGCTGCTGCGGATCCATCGCGAGCGCCTCACGCGGGGAGATCCCGAAGAAGTCGGCGTCGAACTCGGCGGCGCCCCGGAGGAATCCGCCGGTCGTGGGGGTGACGCCGTCGAGGTTCCGCAGGGCGGAGAGGTCCCAGCCCCGGTCGCGGGGGAAGGCGGTGACCGCGTCGCGGCCCTCGGCGACCAGGCGCCACAGGTCCTCGGGGGTGGTGACGCCGCCGGGGTAGCGGCAGGCCATGCCGACGACGGCGAGGGGCTCGTCGGCGAAGCGGGCGCGGACGGCGGCACGGCGACCGGTGGGCTCGCCGTTCAGATGGGCGACGACGGCTTGCGGGGTCGGATGGTCGAAGACGAGGGTCGTGGGCAGTGCCAGACCCGTCTCCTCGGCGAGACGGTCACGGAACCGTACGGCGGACAGCGAGTCGAAGCCGAGGTCCTTGAACGCGCGGTCCGGGGGAACCGCGTCGAGTCCGGGGTGTCCGAGCACCGCGGCGGCCACCGCGCGCACCAGGTCCAGGTCGACGCCTCGGCCCCCGTCCGGGGCGGGCCTCGCTTCGGTGACGGCGGGCGTGGGGGCGGCGAGGAGCGGGCCGCCGGTGCCCGCCGTGGCCGGCAGCCAGAAGCGCTGCCGCCGGAAGGGGTACGTGGGCAGGTCCGGGCCGTCGCCGTCGGGGGCGTCGAGGACGGCGCTCCAGTCGACGTCGACCCCCCTGACGTGCAGTTCGCCGAGGGCGGTCAGCAGGGCGGTGGGCTCGTGGTGGCCGTGCGGGAGGGAGGGGACGAACGCCGGGCCCGCCTCGGGCAGGCAGTCGCGGGCCAGCACACTGAGGGCGCCGCCGGGCCCGATCTCCAGGCAGGCGGTGGTGCCGAGTGCGCCGAGCTGCCGGACACCGTCGTGGAAACGAACGGCCTCCCGGACGTGCCGCACCCAGTACTCGGGCGAGCGGAGCTCCTCGTCCGTGGCGAGGCGGCCGGTGACGTTGGAGACGACGGGGATGCGCGGCGGGTGGAAGGTGAGGCTCTCGGCGACCGCGCGGAACTCGTCGAGCATGGGCTCCATCAGCGGCGAGTGGAAGGCGTGGCTGACCTTCAGGCGCCGGGTCCGCAGGCCGCGTTCGGCGCACAGGGCCGCGGTGGCGTCGACCGCTTCGGCGGGGCCCGACAGCACGGTGGCCCGGGGGCCGTTGACGGCCGCCACGGCGAGCAGGCCGGTGGTGCCGGCCGCGTCGAGGAGGGCGGGCACCGCGTCCTCGGCGATCTCGACCGCGAGCATGGCGCCGCCGTCGGGGAGGGCCTGCATCAGGGTCGCGCGGGCGGCGACCAGGGTGCACGCGTCGTCGAGGGAGAGCACTCCGGACACATGGGCGGCGGCGAGTTCACCGATGGAGTGGCCGAGCAGATGGTCGGGGGTCAGCCCCCAGTGTTCGAGGAGCCGGAACAGGGCGACCTCGAACGCGAACAGGGCGCTCTGGGTGTAGGCGGTGCGGCCGAGCAGCTCCTCGGAGTCCAGCGCCTCGGCGAGCGGCCGCTCCAGGCGCGCGTCGAGCCTGGTCCCTACGGCGTCGAAGGCGGCGGCGAACACGGGGTACGTCGCGTGCAGTTCCCGGCCCATGCCGGCGCGCTGGGCGCCCTGGCCGGTGAAGAGGAACGCCAGCGGTCCGGGTGCCGTCGCCGTGCCGTGCACCGCGCGGGCGTCGGGGCGGCCCCCGGCGAGGGCGTCGAGGGCGGCGGTCAGCTCCGCGCGGCCGGTGCCGAACACCACGGCCCGGTGCGTGAACCGGGTGCGCCGGCCCGCGAGAGCGCGGGCCACGCCGCGCGGGTCCGGGGCTGCGTCACGGTCATCGCGGTCCGCGTCACGGTCATCGCGGTCCGCGTCGTCGGAGTCGGCGCGGCCGAGGTGGTCGCGGAGTCGCCCGGCCTGCGCCCGCAGCGCCTCGGTACCGCGGGCGGAGAGGAGCAGGGCCACGGGGGTGTCCGCCGCCGCGCCGGGCTGCGCCTCGGGGGACACGACGGGCCCGGGGGTGCCGGCCGCCTCGGTGGTCCCGGCGGCCCCGGGCGTCTCGGCCACCCCTGCCGTCCCGGTGGCCCCGGCGGTTACGGGAGCCCCGGCTGTCCCGGTGGTTCCGGTGACTTCGGCGTCGGGCGCCTGCTCCAGGACGACATGGGCGTTCGTCCCGCTGATCCCGAACGACGAGACCGCGGCCCGGCGGGGACGGCCGGTCTCCGGCCAGTGCCGTTCCTCGATCAGCAGTTCCACCGATCCGGCCGACCAGTCCACCTCGGGCGTCGGCTCGTCCACGTGCAGGGTGCGCGGCAGTACGCCGTGGCGCAGCGCCAGCACCGTCTTGATGATGCCGCCGACACCGGCCGCCGCCTGGGCGTGGCCGATGTTCGACTTCAACGAGCCCAGGTACAGGGGCTGTTCGCGGTCCTGGCCGTACGTGGCGAGCAGCGCCTGCGCCTCGACGGGGTCGCCGAGCCGCGTACCCGTTCCGTGCGCCTCGACGGCGTCGACCTGGGCGGGGCCGAGGCCGGCGTCGGTGAGGGCGGCGCGGATGACGCGTTGCTGGGAAGGGCCGTTGGGGGCGGTCAGGCCGTTGGAGGCGCCGTCCTGGTTCACCGCCGTACCCCGGACCACCGCCAGCACGCGGTGCCCGGCGCGGCGGGCGTCCGACAGCCGTTCCAGGACCAGGACGCCCACGCCCTCGGCCCACCCGGTGCCGTCCGCCGCCGCGGAGAACGCCTTGCAGCGGCCGTCCCCGGCGAGACCTCCCTGGAGCAGGAACTCCTCGTACAGGCCCGGCCGGGCCATCACGGCGGCACCGCCGACGAGGGCGAAGGAGCACTCTCCGGCGCGCAGGGCCCGTACCGCCAGGTGGAGCGCGACGAGGGAGGAGGAGCAGGCGGTGTCGACGGTCAGCGCCGGGCCCTCCAGGCCGTAGTGGTAGGCGAGCCGGCCGGAGGCGACGCTCGAGGTGGTGCCGGTGAGGACGTGCCCCTGGACCTCCCGCAGCGCCTCGTCGCCCTCGGGGCCGTACTTCTGGTCGGTCATGCCGACGAAGACGCCCCCGTCGGTGCCCTTCAGGGCCGCCGGGTCGAGGCCGGAGCGTTCGAACGCCTCCCAGGAGGTCTCCAGGAGGAGGCGCTGCTGCGGGTCCATGGCCAGCGCCTCGCGCGGGGAGACGCCGAAGAACTCGGCGTCGAACTCGGCGGCGTCGTGCAGGAATCCGCCTTCGAGGCGGACCCCCGCATCGGCCAGGCCGTCGGTGTGCCAGCCGCGGTCGGCGGGGAAGGCGCCGATGGCGTCGCGGCCCTCGCGCACCAGGTCCCACAGGGCCTCGGGGGTCTCCACGCCGCCGGGGAAGCGGCAGGCCATCGCGACGATCGCCACGGGTTCGCGTCGGCTTTCCTCCAGCTCGCGGAGCCTGCCACGGGTGCGCTGGAGGTCGGCGGTCACCCGCTTGAGGTAGTCAACAACCTTGTCGTCGTTCGCCACGGGCACTCCGATTCGAGCGTACGTACGGAAGAGGGATCTGGTGGGGTCCCGCGACGGGAGCCGATGAGGCCCCCGGCGGGGGTCGGGTCAGGGC
>NZ_LIRK01000171.1 GCF_001419765.1 Streptomyces torulosus | reverse complement strand
GATCCCGAACGACGAGACCGCCGCCCGGCGCGGACGGCCGGTGTCCGGCCAGGTCCGCGCCTCCGTCAGCAGCTCCACCGAGCCCGCCGACCAGTCGACCTCCGGCGTCGGCGCGTCCACATGCAGGGTGCGCGGCAGCGTCCCGTGCCCCAGGGCCAGGACCGTCTTGATGACGCCCGCCACACCCGCCGCCGCCTGGGCATGCCCGATGTTCGACTTCAACGACCCCAGATACAGCGGCCGTTCACGGTCCTGCCCATACGTCGCGAGGAGCGCGTGCGCCTCGATGGGGTCGCCCAGCCGCGTGCCGGTGCCATGGGCCTCCACGGCGTCCACCTCCGACGCCGACAGCGCGGCACGGGCCAGCGCGTCGCGGATCACGCCCTGCTGGGCGGGGCCGCTGGGCGCGGTGAGGCCGTTCGAGGCGCCGTCCTGGTTGATCGCGGAGCCGCGCAGCACGGCGAGGACCGTACGACCGTTGCGGCGGGCGTCGGAGAGCCGTTCGACGACGAGGACGCCCACACCCTCGGACCAGCCGGTGCCGTCGGCCGCGGCGGCGAACGCCTTGCACCTGCCGTCGCCCGCCAGGCCGCCCTGCCGGGCGAACTCCTCGAACAGACCGGGCGTGGCCATCACCGCCACGCCGGCGGCGAGGGCCATCGCGCACTCGCCGCGGCGCAGGGACTCGGCGGCGAGGTGGAGCGCGACCAGCGACGACGAGCAGGCCGTGTCGACGGTGACGGCGGGCCCCTCGCAGCCGAAGACGTACGACAGACGGCCGGAGAGGACCCCGGCGGTGTTCCCGGTGAGCAGATGGCCCCGCAGGTCGTCGGGGGCCTCGTGGAGCCGGGGCCCGTACTCCTGGGACATCGCGCCGACGTAGACGCCGGTCCTGGTGGACCGCAGGGAGGAGGGGGCGACACCCGCCCGTTCCAGGGCCTCCCAGGCCGTCTCCAGGAGCACGCGCTGCTGGGGGTCCATCGCCAGCGCCTCACGCGGTGCGATGCCGAACAGGTCGGCGTCGAAGTCGCCGGCGCCGTCGAGGAATCCGCCCCGGTGGGGGCCGTCGCCCCAGCCGCGGTCGGCAGGCGGCGGGGAGACCGCGTCGATCCCGTCCACGACGGCCCGCCACAGTCCCTCGGGGTCGCTGATGCCGCCGGGCAGCCGGCAGGCCATGCCGACGATCGCGACGGGCTCGTCCGCCGGGACGGGTACGCCCGTGGCCGGCCTCGCCCGCGCCGTCCCGTCCTCGGCGAGTCGCCGGGCGACCTCCGTGGGCGTGGGATGGTCGAACAGCAGGGTGGTGGGCAGTCGCCTGCCCGTCACCGCGCCCAGGCGGTTGCGCAGTTCGAGGGCCAGGTGGGAGTCGAAGCCCAGGTCCTTGAAGGTCAGTTCGGGGGCGACGTCCGTCGCCGAGCGGTGCCCGAGGACCTGGGCCGCCTCGGCCCGGACGAGGTCGAGCAGGTCCTGCGGGCCGCGCGGGCCGCGCGCGTCGGGAGCGACCGCCCGCCCGCGCTCGCCGCCCGCGCCCACCGCCGCCTCTCCGCCTGCCGCCGGAGCCACCACACCCTGGTCCGGCGCCCCGGTCCGGGGCCGCTCCTTCTGCCCGTCGGCGGGAGCCAGCCAGTGGCTGCGGCGCTGGAAGGGGTACGTGGGCAGGTCGAGCCGTGTGGTGGGCCGGTGTCCGGCGAAGGCGGGGGTCCAGTCGATGTCCGTGCCCGCGGCGAACGCCTGGGCCACAGCGGCCGTGATCTGCTCGGGTCCGCCGTGGTTGCGGCGCAGGGTGGGTACGACCACCGGCACGGTGCCGGTCTCCTCGACGGTCGCGGCCACCGCCGTGGTGAGGACCGGGTGCGGGCTGATCTCGATGAACGTGTGGTGGCCGGCCCGGGCCAGCGCGGCGACGGCGGAGGCGAAGGCGACCGGCTCACGCAGGTTCCGGTACCAGTAGGTGCCGTCCTGGCGCGGCCCGTCCTCCCCGAGCACGATCCGCCCGGGCTCGACGGTGGAGTGGAGCGGAACCCTTCCCGGCAGCGGGGTGACGTCGGCGAGCGCGTCGAGGAGCTCGGCGCGGACGTCCTCGACGTGGGACGAGTGGGAGGCGTAGTCGACGGCGACCTGGCGGGCGCGGACGTCGTCGGCGGCGCACGAGGCGAGCAGTTCCTCCAGCGCGTCGGGGGCGCCGGACACCACGACCGCGTCGGGGCCGTTGACGGCGGCGACTTCGACGCGCCCGCCGAGTGCCGACAGCCGGGCCCGGACGCGGGCCTCCGACTCGGGTACGGCCACCATGCCGCCCCGGCCCGACAGCCGGCGGGCGATCAGCTCGGCCCGGCGTACGGCGATCCGCGCGCCGTCCGTCAGGGAGAGCACGCCCGCCACACAGGCCGCGGCGACCTCGCCCTGGGAGTGGCCGACGACCGCGGCGGGCTCGACGCCGTGGGCGCGCCAGACCTCGGCGAGGCTGACCATGACGGCCCACAGGACGGGTTGCAGCACGTCGACCCGGTCCAGCCCCGGTGCGCCGGGGACCGCGCGCAGGACGTCGGTCGGCGACCAGTCGACGCAGGCCGCGAGGGCCTCCTCGCAGCGGGCCCAGGCAGCGGCGAACTCGGGGCGCGTGTCGAGGAGTTCGGCGGCCATGCCGGCCCACTGGGAGCCCTGGCCGGGGAAGACGAAGACGGGGCCCGGTCCGGCCGCTGGCGGCAGGGGTCCCGGGTGGGTGACGAGTTCGGGGGTCCGTTCGCCGGAGGCGAGTGCGGCGAGGCCGCGCATTCCGGCCGTGCGGTCGGCGCCGAGCACCACCGCGCGGTACGGGAAGAGGGTGCGGGTCGTCAGCAGGGCGTGGCCGATGTCGGCCGGCGGTGCGTCCGGGGCGGCTTCCAGCAGGGCTCGCGCCTGATCGGCGAGGGCGTCGGGCGTCCGGGCGGACAGCACCCACGGGACGACCGCGGCCGAGCGCACCTCGGTGCCCGGTTCGATGTCCGGTTCGATGTCCGGGCCTGCGCCCCGAGCGTGCCCGGCCGCGTCCCGTGCGTCCGGGCCGCCGCCGTCCCGCGCGTCCGCGGCCCCAGCGCCCTCCCAACTCGACAGGATCACATGGCAGTTGGTGCCGCCGAGGCCGAAGGAGCTGACGCCGGCGACGCGCGGTCCCTCGGTGTCGGGCCACGGCTCGGTGGCGCGCTGGACGGTGAGCCCGAGGTCGTGCAGGGCGATCCGGGGGTGGGGCGTGTCGTGGTGCAGGGTGGGGACGAGGCGGGCGTCGCGCACACAGAGCACCGTCTTGAGGAGCCCGGCGATACCGGCCGCGCCCTCCAGGTGCCCGATGTTGGTCTTGACCGACCCGACGCGCAGCGGCCGTTCGGCGGGGCGGAACGCGCCAAGCGCGCGCCCCAGCGCGGCGGCCTCGGCGGGGTCGCCCTCGGGGGTGCCGGTGCCGTGGAGTTCGACGTACTGGACGTCACCCGGATCGGTACCCGCCCGCTCGCAGGCGAGGGTGAGCACCTCGCGCTGCGCCTCGGGGTCGGGGACGGTCAGGGCGCTGCCGCCGCCGTCGTTGTTGACGGCGCTGCCCCGGATCAGACAGTGCACGCGGTCGCCGTCGGCGAGGGCCCGGGAGAGGGGTTTGAGGACGACGAGGCCGCCGCCCTCTCCCCGGACGTAGCCGTTGGCGCGGGCGTCGAAGGTGTGGCAGCGGCCGTCCGGGGAGAGCGCGCCCAGCCGGGCGACGGCGAGGGTGCTCTCGGGGGACAGGATGAGGTTGACACCGCCCGCGAGGGCGAGGGTGCACTCTCCGCGGCGCAGGCTCTCCACGGCCAGGTGGACGGCGACGAGGGAGGAGGACTGGCCGGTGTCGACGGTCAGGCTGGGGCCGCGCAGGCCCAGGGTGTACGAGACGCGGTTGGCGAGGAGGGAGCGCTGCACCCCGGTGAAGGTGTGCGGGGTGACGGCGGCGGGGCCGTGCCGTTGCACGAGGTGGGCGTAGTCGTCGGCGAGGGCGCCGACGAAGACCCCGGTGCGGCTGCCGTTCAGCCCGGCGGGGACGGTGCCGGCGTGTTCCAGCGCCTCCCAGCCGAGTTCCAGCAGCAGCCGCTGCTGGGGGTCCATCATGGCGGCCTCGCGCGGGGAGATCCCGAAGAACGCGGCGTCGAACCCGTCGACGCTGTCGAGGAATCCGCCGCGCGGGCAGATCCCGGCCACGTCGGGGACGGCGGCGCGGCGTGCGTCGGGGACCTCCGCGACGGCGTCACCACCGTCGGCGAGCAGGGCCGCGAACTGGGCCGGGTTGCCGGCTCCGGGCAGTCGGCACGCCATGCCGACCACGGCGATCGCCTCGGACGCGGCCGTCATCCGCTTCCCTCCCTGTGTTCCAGACGTTCCGTCGCACGGCGTGTGCCGTGGGCTGCGCGGACCGGGTGCCGTCAGATCCGGTGGAAGTGGAGGATGTCGCCGGGGACCAGGTCGTCGCCGACGACGATGAAGCCGTGCTTGACGAGGTGGTCGGAGTCGACGATCTCGAAGTCCTCCACGAACACGTGGCGGGAGCCGAACACCGCGCTGTCCCCCTTGAGCCTGAAGTGGCCGTCGACCCATCCGGGCCCGGTGAACGTGCCGTGGTGGCCCCAGTCGTCGTAGTAGAGGCTGACGAAGGACTTGTCGACGTCGCTCCAGCCCAGGAGCCAGGTCGCGACGATGCCGGGCACGGGGATGCGCTGCGTCAGCTCGAGGAACCGGCCGTCGGCCAGGGAGCGGGCGGAGCAGGTCGCCTGGCCGGTGGTGATGTCCTCCGTGGTGAGGTTCGTGTATTCGATACGGAAGTCACCCAGGAGGAAATCCAGTTGCCGCATTTCCGGAGCGATGTCAGGACGGCTGGGCAGGACGACCGCACCGCTCCCGATGGGGTCGGAATCCGGGGATGCGTCGTCCGACGACTGAATGGGCTGCGCACTCATGGCCAACTCCGAATGGTGGGGACACCGTTGATACCCAGGGAAAGTTATGGACTCGGGATTGCCGCGCACAAGCCCGGACGGATCTCTTAGGGGGGTCGCGGTACTTGATCGGGGGCGGGTCTCGCGTGAGCTAGGGGTGTCCGGTATCACCTGAGGTCACTAGGCTCCCGGAGACGGAGCCGGTCCACCGTCCGGCTCCTCCTGTAAGGAGCGAGGCGATGACCACCGACCAGCAGTCTCCGTTGCCGGAAACACAGGACGATTTCCCGTCGCTGCTCGCCTGGCTGACGAAGAGTCGCCAGGAGAATCCGGTTGTTCCCGATGCGTTTCCCGGGCTTTGGCATGTCTTTCGGTATGCCGATGTGTCCCGGGTGCTGTCCGACACGGCCACTTATTCCAGCGACATGTCCGCCGTGATTCCTTCCCATCCGGACACCGACTGGATGGCCAAGGGAAACGTGGTCGGAATGGACCCGCCGATGCACGGCAGGCTGCGTTCACTGGTCAGCAAGGCGTTCACGCCTCGGCTGGTGGCCGGCCTGGAGCCGCGGATCGCCGAGCTGGCCTCCGGGCTGCTGGACGCGGTCGCCGACCGCGACCGGTTCGACCTGGTCGAGGCCGTCACCCATCCGCTGCCGGTGTTCGTGATCGCCGAGTTGCTCGGCATTCCGCTGGAGGACCAACCCCTGTTCGAGAAGTGGGGGCTGGACTTCATCCTCGCCAACGGCGGCGGTGAGAGCGCCCTGCCGAGCGAGGAGAACATCGCCTCCTTCGTACGGACGGCCGTGGAGATGCGGACGTACATGCTGGAGCAGATCGCCATGCGGCGTGCGGCGCCCCGGGACGATCTGATCACCCAGCTGGTCCTGGCCAGGACCGACGACGGGCAGCTCGACGACGACGAGATCGTCGGCTTCGTCGGCACGCTGCTGCTCGCCGGTCACATCACGACCACGGCGGTGCTGGGCAGCACCGTGCTGTGTCTGGACGAGAACCCCGAGGCGCTCGCGGAGGTCCGCCGGGACCGCTCGCTGGTGCCGGCCGCGGTGGAGGAGTCGGTGCGGCTGCGCCCGGCCTTCTCCCGTCTGGTCCGTATGACCACCCGGGAGTCCGAACTGGGCGGTGTGACGATCCCCGCAGGTCAGGTACTGACGCTGTGGACGGTGTCGGCCAACCGGGACCCCGAACGGTTCACCTCCCCCGACGCCTTCGACCTGCACCGCGACCAGGGGCGCCATCTGGGGTTCGGTCAGGGCATCCACTTCTGCATGGGCGCCCCGCTGGCCCGGCTGGAGGCACGGATCGTGCTCAACCTGCTGCTGGACCGGTTCCCGCGGCTGAGGGTCGCCGGGGACGCGGACGCGGTGGCGTACCACCACCCGAAGAACGTGGTCGGTCCGCGCCGGCTGACGGTCGAGGTCACCGGCTGACGAGACGGACAGGGTTCGGCAGAGGGCCTGTACCGTCCCGTGGGGGAAGCTACAGGCCCTCTGCCGTGCAACAGGCCTCTGCCGTGCAACAGGCCCTCTGCCGTGCAGAGGTCAGCCGTGCGGGGGGAATGGGCCCGGCTCGTCGGAGCGGACGCGCCCCCGCGGGTGTCACCAGGTGACCGGCATCCGCTCCACCTCGGGGTGCCAGCCGGGCCGGTCGTAGAACTCTTCGACGGGCAGGGTGAGTTTCAGGCCCGGCAGGCGGCGGAAGAGGGTGCCGTAGGCGACCTCCAGGCCGATCCTGGTCAGGTTGGCGCCGAGGCAGTGGTGGATGCCGGTGCCGAAGGCCAGATGGCCGCGGCCCGAGCGGCGGACGTCCAGCCGGTCGGGCTCGGGGTAGTCCGCGGGGTCGCGGTTGGCGGCGCCGTTGGCGACGACCACGCCCTCGCCGGCGCGGATGAGCTGCCCGCCCACCTCCACGTCCTCCAGGGCGACCCGCGGCATCAGGTCCAGGGGGCTGATCAGCCGCATCATCTCGTCGACGGCGCCGGGGAGGACGGCGGGGTCGTCGCGCAGCAGGTCCACCTGGTCGGGGTTCTCCAGGAGGAGACCGACGCCCGCGGTGAGCATGGCCTGGACCGGTGACTGCCCGGCGATGAAGATCAGGAAGCAGAGGTTGGCGAGTTCCGTACGGCTGATCGTGCCGGTCTTCACGTGTTTCTCGATGACGCGGCTGGTGGGGTCGTCCCCGGGGTTCTCCTGCTTGTCGTCGATGAAGCGCAGGAAGTACTGCTGGAGCGCGATCATACGAGTGGCGACCTCGTCGCCGACCTGCGCGGTGTCGACGGCGGAGGTGGCCTGCCGACGCACCTCCCGCTGGTCCAGCAGCCACGCCTGCATGTCGGCGTACTCCATGCCGAGCGCCCAGCAGGTGATGGTGCCCGAGAACGGCTCGGCGAACGCCGTGACCAGGTCCGCCTCGTTCCCCCCGGTCAGCATGGCGTCGATGAGTTCGTCGGCCTTGCGCTGCATGGCGGGGCGCAGCTGCTCGGCGCGGCGCAGGGTGAACTCGCTCACGACGGCCTTGCGCTGCACGGTGTGCTGCGGCGGGTCCATGGTGAACAGCATCGGGAAGGCCCGTGACCCCTCGAACGCCTCGGCGTACATGGGGTATCCGGGGTTGGTGATGTCGGAGCTGAAGCGGGCGTCGCCGAGGATGGCGCGGGCCTGGTCGTGACGGGTGATGAGCCAGACGCGCCGTCCGTTGTAGAGCCGTCCCGGTGCCGGTGCCCCGGTGGCCCGGTGGGCGGGGTACTCCGCGGGCGGCGCGTAGGGGCACGTTCTCAGCAGGGGGAAGTCGAACTCCGCGGAGGGGGTGGCTTCGGGCACGGCAGCGTTCCTTCGGTGGGAGAGGGCGGGACGGAAGGGGGAAAGGGCGGCGTTCCCGTCGGCGGGCGGCCGGCCGGTGCGGGGGAGGTCGGATTCACCAGCGCAGCAGGCAGAGCCCGGCCGCCATGCCCGCGCCGAACCCGGCCAGCAGGAGCAGTTCGCCGTCGTGCAGCAGACCCGCGCGGGACGCCTCGTCCAGTGCCACGGGCACCGAGGCGGCGCCCATGTTGCCGTAGGTGACGAGCGGGGTGTGGGTGCGGGCGCCGGTGAGGCCGCAGCGTTCGACGAGTTCGCCGAGGAGGACCCCGTTGGCCTGGTGGGGCACGAAGTGCGCGATCTGGTCGCGGGTGGTGCCGGTGCGCCGGAGCAGGGGGTCGATCATCGGGGGCACGTTGTGCATGACGAAGTCGGCGACGCCGCGGCCGATCATCCGCAGGTAGTGGCCGCCGTTGGCGACGGTGTCGGCGGAGGCGGGGACGCGGCTTCCGCCGCCCTCGATCCAGATGAGTTCGTGGGCGTCGCCGCGTCCGGCGAGTTCGACGTCCAGGATGCCGCGCTGTTCCGGTACGGCGCCGATCACGGCGGCGCCGGCGGCGTCGCCGAGGAGGACGGCGGTGCCCCGGTCGCCGTAGTCGAGGAACCGTGAGTAGAGGTCGGCGCCGATGACGAGGGCGAGTGTGCCGGGACGCTGGGCGACGAGGGCGCGGGCCACGTCGAGGGCGTAGATGAACCCGGCGCAGGCGATGTTGATGTCGAAGGCGGCGGCGCGGTGGGCGCCGAGCGCGTTCTGCACCAGGGACGAGGTGGGCGGCAGCGGGGCGTCGCCGGTGGACGTGGCGACGATGAGGTGATCGATCCGGTCGGCCGTGACGTCCGCGTCGTCGAGGGCGGCGAGGGCGGCGTGCCGGGCGAGGTCGGAGGTGGCCTCGTCGGGGGCGGCGTAGCGGCGGCCGGTGATGAGGGTGCGGCGGCCGATCCACTCGGCGGTGATGCCGGGGACGCGGCGGGCGATCTCCTCGTTGGTGATCTCTTCCTTGGGAAGGTAGGAGCCGGTGCCGAGGATGCCGATGGAGGTGGTCATCGGGTCACCGCCAGGGCGCCGGGCACGTCGGCGGCGAAGGGGCGCAGCGGGTTGAGGCGGTCCTCGCCGATCCGGGCCCGCAGTTCGGGGTCGGTGACGCCTAGGCCGGGTTCGGGGGCCAGGCACAGGACGCCGACCTTGCCGATGTGGTCGTTGCGCTGCACGAGCCGGGTGGCCTCGCCGACCTCGTCCAGGGGGAACAGGGACGACATCACCGGCATGATGCGACCCTGGCCGAACAGCCGTGCGCACTCCCACTGTTCGTGGAGGTTGGCCACATGGCTGCCGATGACCCGTTTGAGTTTCATCCACAGGTAGCGGTTGTCGTAGCGGTGCCGGTAGCCGGTGCTGGAGCCGCAGGTGACGACGGTGCCGCCGCGTCGCACCACGAACAGGGACATCCCGAACGTGGCCTGTCCGACGTGTTCGAAGACGATGTGGGGGTCCTCGCCGGTCTCGCGGCGGATGACCGCGCCGAGCCGTTTGCCGTCGGCGATGGCCTGCTCGAAGTCGTCGCCCTCGGACTCGCCGATGCCGATCTCCGAGCGGTCGATGACGATGTCGCAGCCGAGGGCCCGCAGCGCCTCGGCCTTGCGGGGTGATCCGACGACGCCGACGGGGATGCCGCCGCCGTTCTTGACGAACTGCACGGCGTACGCGCCGACTCCGCCCGTCGCCCCCCAGATCAGCACCACGTCGCCCTGTTTCATGCGGGCGCCGCGGTCCGAGACCAGCATCCGGTAGGAGGTGCCGGCGCAGGCGGGCACGCAGGCGGCCTCCTCCCAGGTGAGGTGGGCGGGCTTGGGGATGAGCTGCCCGGCGCGGGCCAGACAGTAGTGGGCGAGGCCGCCGAAGTTGGTCTCGTAGCCCCAGGCGAGCTGGTGTTCGCCGAGCATGCCGTCGGCCTGGGTGACGGCCTCCTGTTCGTCGACGCAGGCCGCGTTGACCAGGACGTGGTCCCCGACGCGCCAGCGCCGGACGGCCGAGCCGACCCGGACGATCACACCGGCCGCGTCCGAGCCGAGGACGTGGTACGGCTGGTCGTGGCGGGCGGCCCAGCCGCCCTGCCGTCCGTAGCCGGCGAGGAACCGGAAGGTCGGCAGGGGTTCGAAGGTGGCGGACCAGACGGTGTTGTAGTTGATCGAGCTGGCCATGACGGCGACGAGGACCTCGTCGGGCGCCGGCTCCGGCAGCGGCACGGGGCCGACCCGGAGGGTCTTGCGCACGTCCTTGTCGGCGACACCACGGAAGACGTCCACGTCCTCGATGCGGAGGTGGGCTGCGGTGAACTCCTCCGGCAGAGCCGCACGCTCCACCTCCTCGGGACTCGCTCCCGCGAGCACCGCGTCAGTCACAGAACCCATGTCGGCCCTTCCTCGTACGGCTACCGGTGGCGTCGACGCTAGGTGAGGCTCCGCCCCCTAACGCCACCCCTCAGATTCCGCGGGGCCCCCTGTCCGGGTGTGCGGGGGCCCGCGCTCATTCCGCGATGGCGGTCCGGGTGATCCAGCGGAAGACGGCGACCTCCTCACCGTCGACGGTGGTGAATTCACCTTTGTGCACGAAGTGCTCGTATCCGGCACCCAGGCGGTGCTTGATCTTCTCGGTGAGTGAGGTGGCGAACTGCACCCTCTCCTCGTCCGGAAAATACGTCGGACCATCGGCCAGAAATACCTTGAAATTAACCACGCCGAAACCTCCTCAGCCAGGGATTCTCAGTGGACTTCTGCCTTGGGGAGAATCTCGCAGTGGCTCTGCGCACGGACAACCCCTAGGCACCCCCGTAAAGACGGTGTCAGGCCGTCTCGGGCAGCCCCAACTCGATATGGAGCGGCAGTTCCTGCCGTGAGGTGATGTCGAGCTTCTTGTAGACACGTGTGAGGTGCTGCTCGACGGTGCTGACGGTGATGAAGAGTTCGGTCGAGATCTCACGGTTCGTCATGCCGCGGGAGGCCAGGACCGCCACGCGCCGCTCCGATTCGCTGAGTTTCGCGACGGGGTCCGGGGCCCGCAGGGGGCCGCGCGCGGTGCGTGCGGCGGGGCGTCCGTCGACAAGGCCGAGGAAGGCAATCCGCTCGCGCAGCGGGCCGGCCCCGCACTCCTCGGCCAGCTGCTGGGCCTTGCGCAGGGTCAGGTCGGCGCGGGCCTGCTGGTCGAGGCCCCGGTACGCCTCCGCGAGGTCGACCAGGACACGGGCCAGCTCCCAGGAGTTGCCGGACGCCTGCAGGTGCTCGGCGGCGCGGGTGAGCAGTCCGGGCCGTTCGTTCACGGGGACGAGCTGGGCCCGTACACGCAGCCACGACCCGGCGATCAGGGGGGTCTCGCTGCCGGAGAGGGTCTCGTGGTCCTCCAGGAGCTGGTCGGCCTCCCGGGTGTTGTCGAGGGCGAGCCATGCCTCGGCCGCGTCGATCCGCCAGGTCGGCTGGGTTGTGAGGGAGGCGTCGCAGCGTTCGGCGTGGCGGCCGACGGCCAGGAAGTCCGACAGGGCCAGATGGGGGCGGCCCACGGCCAGCAGGAACTGGCCGCGCGCGCGGAGGTAGTCCATTCCGTGGAGGCTGCGGAAGAAGCCGTCGGGCACGGGCCGGTCCAGCAGCCGGACGGCCTCCTCGTACTGTCCGGAGGCGGTGCAGGCGGTGATCAGGGCGGTGATGACCTGGCCGCACAGCCAGTGGCTGGGCGCGTCCCCGCCCAGGTCCACGATCTCCCGGGCGTAGGTCTCCGCCTCGGTCAGCCTGCCGCGGGCGAGGGCGGTCTCGGCGCGCAGGGCCGTGAACAGCTGGCGCCAGCCCTCGACGCCGCGCGCGGCCGCCTCGTCCTGGAAGTGCTCGCACCAGGCGTCCGCGAGGTCGGGGCGGCCGGCGGCCATGAGGTGGCGCAGCTCGGGGACGATCAGGGCGAGGGTGGTGTCGCCGAGGGTCCAGGCGGCGAGGTGTTCCTCGATCTCGTGGACGGCGGGGGTCCGGACGTGGTGGCCGTTGACGCAGACGCTGAAGTTGACCCCGTCGGCGCAGACCCGGCCGTCGAAGTCGTGTTCCTCGCCGCAGGCGGTCCGTTCGGAGGACATCTGCAGGGACCAGGCGTCGGGTATGCCGGGGTTGAGGCAGAAAAGCCAGGGCCAGCCCTCGTTGAAGTGGTCGGGCCGTGCGTTCGCCTCCCCGGTGTCCGCCGTCCGCGCGGCCACGGTGCGGAGCATGGCCCCGCTCTCCTCCAGCCGTCCGCAGCCGATCATCAGCAGGGCGGCGAGCACGGTCCGTGCCGGGCAGGCGTCCGCCCCGTGGTGGCATTCGGGCCACTCGATCCGGCCCAGGTACTGGTGCTCGACCCGCCACGGGTCGGTCCGCAGCAGCACAACGTAACGTTTCAGCGCGAGCCTGGCCCGTTCCCAGCAGTCGGTCGTGGCGTCGTGGGCGAGCCCCACGCACGCGACGGCGAAGCCGGCGTCGTCCCTGGCCAGCGCCTCGTCGGCGGCGCGTTGGAGGACGGCCATCTGCCAGGGCTCGGTGACGGTGCCGATCTTCAGCAGATAGCGGGCCGTCGCCCGGGCGCCCGCGCCGCGCCGGCGCACCTGTTCGGCGGCCAGCAGCAGGACCTCGGAGCGGCGGTCGGGGTCGGCGTGCTCCAGGATCTCGTCCTCGATCACCGGGTGCCGCAGCCGGCAGCCGTCGGTCAGGCCGGCCAGGCGCAGCAGGTTCAGGCCGCGCGCGATCTCCGCCCCGTCCAGGCGCAGGACGGCGGCGAGGCCGACGGGTTCGGAGAACTCGCGCAGCGCGGCCAGGCCCAGGGCGACGGAGGCGGCCAGCGGGCCGCTGAGGCGTACGCAGTCCCGGGCGACCCGGGCGTACAGGCCGCATGGGCCGGGCCAGGGCGCCCCGGCGCCGGCCCGCGCCCGCATGTCCAGTTCCTCGGCCAGGGCGCGGACGAGCAGGGGGCTGCCGCCGCTGAGGGTGTGCACCGCCTCGCGGTCGGTGTCGTCCAGGGGGCCGCCGTGCAGTCTCTCGCACAGTTCGGCCGCCTGGTCGCGGTCGAGGAGGCCCAGCCTGATGCGGTGGAGGTTGGGCTGGCGCAGCAGGTCGTAGTGCACGTCACCCTGGCAGCCGCCGTACGGCAGCAGGGGGACGACCACCATGACCGGGCTGTTGCGCAGCCGGCGCCGGAGGGCCGCCAGCAGACGGCGCCAGGTCGACTCCTCGTGCTCCTGCGGTTTGTCGAGGCAGATGACCACGGGTGAACGCTCGGCCAGCGCCGCCAGGTTGTCGCCTAAGTCGGACGGCCGCGTGGATTCCGCCCCGGGTGAGGCGGTGCGGTCCGTCCCGGCGGCGAGCAGGCCGTCGAGGTCGGGCCCGGACAGGACGGTGACGCCGCTGTCCACGGCATGGTGGGCGAAGTCTTCCATGAGGTCGGTCTTCCCGCAGCCGACTCCGCCCTCCAGAACGACGGTCAGGGCTGTACCGCGCTCGCATTCGGCGAGGAGGGCCTTCATGAGTTGCAGTTTGTCGTCTCGGCCAGAAAACAACATGTACCTAACCCCAATCACACCCCACCGTGTTCTGCGAGTTGCATGGGGATCGACCCAGAAATCGCAGAGCGCGCCGGACGGTCTATAGAACTGTCCGATGGGTTCAGAGCCCCCGCGAAAACCACATCGGTTTTGATGAGCCGATATCCTGGTCGACTGCCCCGGCCGAGCAGCCCGGTTGCTGACTCACCACCAACATAGCCAAGGCTCAGCGGCCATGGAAGTCAGCATTCCGGAAACAGGCCGGATGCGCAGTGTAAAGATTCTCAGAGTTTGGTTAGAACCATGACTATGCATCAGTTCCTGTTTCGGAATCACGGTCCGTGGAAAGAGATCTGGCCATTTCCACCAGGGCCGCCGCGTCCATCCCGCGGATGTCGTCACCCCGGTCGGGCCGTTCGACGTCGGCCGTGGTGGAGGGGGCGGATCCAGCCGTCGCGAGGGCGAGCAGCGGTTCGAGCAGACCGCTCCGACGCAGTCGTGGCAAGGGCACCGACATGAGGAGGCTACGGATTTCCGCCTCCTTCTCGTCGCCGTCCCGGGACGTGGCCGCTCGGCCGTCACCCGGGGCGAGGAGGCCCGACACGTGGGTGGCGAGGGCGTCCAGGCGGGGGTGGTCGAAAACCAGCGTGGCCGGAAGTCGTAGCCCGGTGGCGGCATTGAGGCGGTTGCGCAGTTCGACGGCCGTGAGGGAGTCGAATCCCATTTCGCGGAAGGACCGTTCGGTGTCCACGAGGCCCGCGGTGGCATGGCCGAGCACGGCGGCGACCTCCGCGCGCACCATACCGAGCAGGGCGGCGCGGCGTCGTTCCTCCGGCATCGCCGCGAGGCGGGCGCGCAGGGCCTCTCCCGGTTCGCGGGTCTCCCCGGCGGCCCGGCGTCGGGCGGGGGCGGCGGACGGGCCGAGGAGGCCCCGCAGGAACGGGGGCAGCGGGTCGCGCGCGTGCCGTGCGCGCAGCGCGGCGGTGTCCGGCGGCGCGGCCACGACGGCGGGGCCCGGGACCGGGCCGAGCAGCAACGTGTCGAACAGGGCGAGCGCCTCGTCGGTGGGCAGGGCGCGGAAGCCGCCGGCCCGCAGCCGGCGGTGGTCGGTGGCGTCGAGGTGGGCGGTGAGGCCGCTCGCCTGCTCCCACAGTCCCCAGCCGACGGACACGGCGGGCAGTCCCTCGGCCCGCCACCGGTGCGCCAGGGCGTCGAGGAAGGCGTTGGCGGCCGCGTAGTTGGCCTGGCCAGGCGAGCCGAAGGTGGCGGCGGCCGAGGAGAACAGCACCACCCGCCGTACCTCCGGGTGGAGTCCGGTGAGCCGGTGCAGGTTCCAGGCCCCGTGTGTCTTGGGCCGCAGTACGCGCCCGACCCGCTCCTCGGTGAGCGACGCGAGGGCGCCGTCGTCGGTGGTGCCCGCGCAGTGCACGACGCCGCCCAGCAGTTCGCCCCGTCGTACGAGGTGGTCGTGGAGGAGTGTGGCGGCGGCGGGGTCCCCGATGTCGCCGGCCAGTACCTCGGCGTCGGCGCCCATGGCGGCGAGTTCGGCGCACAGGGTCCGTGCCGCGTCCGGCTCCGGTCCGGAGCGGGACAGCAGCAGCAGGCGCCGGGCTCCGTGGTGGGTGACCAGGCGCCGGGCGACCAGGGCGCCCAGGGTGCCGGTGCCGCCGGTGACGAGGACGGTCTCGTCCGCCGTGAACCCCGCGCCCGGCAGGGTCAGTACGGCCTTGCCGACGAGGTCCGCCCGGGCCAACGCCCGGAACGCGCCGGGGGCCCGGTGGATGTCCCAGCAGGTCACCGGCGGCGGGGTCAGCGTGCCGTCGGTGAAGAGGGCGACCAGTTCGCGCAGGATCTCCTGGATCCGTTCCGGGCCGGCCTCGGCGAGGTCGAAGGGCCGGTACCCGACTCCCGGACGGTCGGCGGCGACCCGTGCGGGGTCGCGCAGGTCGGTCTTGCCCATCTCGACGAACCGCCCGCCGCGCGGCAGCAGTTCGAGGGAGGCGTCGGTGAACTCACCGGCCAGGCAGTTGAGGACCATGTCCATGCCGTGGCCGTCGGTGGCGGCGAGGAAGGCGTCGCGGAAGTCGAGGGTGCGGGAGTCCGCGATGTGCGTGTCGTCGAGGCCGGCCGCGCGCAGCGCGTCCCACTTGGGGCGGGAGGCCGTCGCATACACCTCGGCGCCCAGGTGGCGGGCGAGCTGCACAGCGGCGGAGCCCACACCGCCGGCGCCCGCGTGGATCAGGACCCGTTGGCCCGCGCGCAGCCCGCCGAGGTCGACCAGGCCGTAGTACGCGGTCAGGAACGCGACGGTGGCGGAGGCGCCCTCGGCGTCCGTCCAGCGTTCGGGGACGGGTGCGAGCAGTCGGGCGTCGGCGACGGAGAGGGGGGCGAACGGGGTGTCGAGCGTGCCCATCACGCGGTCGCCGGGGGCGAGGCCGGTGACGCCGGGGCCGGCCTCGGTCACCACTCCGCACCCCTCGCTGCCGAGCGGGGCCGGGTCCGGGTACATGCCGAGGGCGATGAGGGTGTCGCGGAAGTTCAGGCCGGCCGCGCTGACGGCCACCCGGACCTGTCCCTCGGCGAGTTCCCCGGTGCCCTCCGTGGTGGGCAGGAGGGCGAGGTTCCCGAACGAGCCGGGCTCGGTGACGTCGAGCCGCCACTGGGTGTGCCCGGCGGGCGGACGCAGCAGGTCGGGTTCGCCGCCCGCCCGTACCAGCCGCCTCCCGTGCACCGTGCCGCCTCGCACGGCGACCTCGGGTTCGGCGGCGGCGAGCGCGGCGTCGAGGGACGCCGGGTCCGGCGACTCGTCCCCGGTGACGTCCACGAGGACGACGCGGCCCGGTTCCTCCGCCTGGGCGGACCTGAGCAGGCCGACGAGGGCGGCGTGGGCGGTGCCCGTGGCGGTGGTGGGCGTGCCGGTGACGGGGGCCGCGTCCCGGGTGACGACCACCAGGGGCAGGTCGGCCGCCCTGGTTCCGGCGAGCCACTGCCGCAGCAGGTCCAGGCCCCACATGGTGGCGTTTTCGGCGGCCTGCGCGGGATCGTTCTCGTCGGCGGTGACGGGGCAGGCGGCCACCACGGCCGAGGGAACCGGTTCGCCCGCGGTGAGCGCGGCGTCGAGGTCCGCCACCGTGCCGTACGTCCGGGTGCCCTCGCCCTGGTCCGCGCCGAGCCACAGGTATGTCCCGGCGGTGGCGGCGCGCACGGACAGCTCGGGCCACTCGACGCGCAGCGGTCCGTCCGGCCCGCCGGGCGCCGCCGCCGACAGCCGCTCGGGCGAGACCGGCCGGAAGGCGAGTTCGTCCACCGCGAGCACGGGGGCGCCGAGGGCGTCCACGGCGTGCAGAGACAGCCCGTCGGCCCCGGCCGGGGCCAGCCGTACCCGGAGTGACGTGGCGCCGGTCGCGTACATCGTGACGCCGGACCAGGAGAACGGCAGCCGCGCACCGCTGTCCAGCGTGCCCGGCAGCAGACTGGCGCCGTGCAGGGCCGCGTCCAGCAGCGCGGGATGCGCCAGGAAGTCGTCGCCGCCGGTCCCCGCCGTGTCGGTCTCCACCTCGGCGAACACCTCGTCGCCGCGCAGCCAGGCGGCCCGCAGGCCCCGGAAGACGGGGCCGTACCCGAACCCGGCGGTCGCCATCTTCTCGTACAGACCGTCCAGTTCGACCGGTTCGGCACCGGTCGGCGGCCAAGCGCCCAGATCGAACTCCGGCTGCTCGGCTCCGCTCAGTACGGCGCTGCCGTGGCGGGTCCACTCCTGTCCCGTCGACTCGGCGCGGGAGAAGAACCGCACGGCCCGGCGCCCGTCCTCGTCCGGACCGTCCACGACGATCTGCAACCGCACCGGCTCCGACTCGGACAGCAACAGCGGCGCCTCCAGGACGAGTTCGTCGACTCTCGGCGCCTGTGTCCGCTCCCCCGCCCACAGCGCCAGCTCCAGGAAGGCCGCGCCGGGCAGCAGTATCGTGCCGTGCACCACGTGATCCGCCGTCCAGGGCTGCTCCTGCGGCGACAGTCGCCCCGTGAACACCGTGCGGTCCCCGTCGGCAGGCTCGACGACGGCCCCCAGCAGGGGGTGTTCGGCCGATCCGAGCCCGGCGAGCGCCGCGTCGCCGAACCGTGCGGCGGGCAACTCCGTCCAGTAGCGCCGATGTTGGAAGGCGTAGGTGGGCAGGTCGACGGTTCGGGCCCCGGTCCCGGCGAAGCAGTCCCGCCAGTCGACGGGCGCTCCGTGCACGTACGCCTCTGCCAGTGACAGCAGCAGCCGTTCCCTACCGCCGTCGTCGCGGCGCAGGGTCCCGGTGACGGCCACCTCGCGTCCGGCCGCCTCCGCCGTCTCCTGCACGGCACCGGCGAGTACGGGGTGCGGGCTGGCCTCGACGAAGACGGAGTGCCCGGCTTCGACCAGCTTCGTGACCGTGGGCTCCAGCCGGACGGTGGAGCGCAGGTTGCGGTACCAGTACTCCGCGTCCAGCCCCACCGTGTCGCACCGGTCGGCGTTCACCGTGGAGAAGAACGGAACACGAGAAGCCGTCGGCGCCACATCGGCCAGAACGGCCAGGAGTTCATCACGGATCCGCTCGACGTGCGCGGTGTGCGAGGCGTAGTCCACGTCGACCCGCCGGGCACGAGCACCACGCGCCTCGGCCTCCGCGATCACCTCGTCCAGCCCCTCGGGTGTACCCGCAACGACCACCGAGGACGGGCCGTTGACCGCGGCCACCTCCACCCGGCCGTCCGCCAGCGGCGTCAAAGCGCGCACCTCGTCGACGGGCAGCTGCACCGACGCCATACCACCCTTGCCCGACAGCGCCAGGATCGCCTTGGAGCG
>NZ_LIRK01000170.1 GCF_001419765.1 Streptomyces torulosus | reverse complement strand
GTCGGGCTCGGGGGCCTGTTCCAGGACCACATGGACGTTGGTGCCGCTGATCCCGAACGACGACACACCCGCCCTGCGCGGACGCCCCGTCTCCGGCCAGGCACGAGCCTCCGTCAGCAACTCCACCGCACCCGCCGACCAGTCCACCTCCTTCGACGGCTCATCCACGTGCAGCGTCCTCGGCAACGTCCCGTGCCGCAGAGCCAGCACCGTCTTGATCACACCAGCCACCCCCGACACCGCCTGGGTGTGACCGATGTTCGACTTCAACGACCCCAAGAACAAAGGCCGTTCACGATCCTGACCGTACGTCGCCAGCAACGCCTGCGCCTCGATCGGATCACCCAGCCGCGTCCCCGTCCCGTGGGCCTCCACGGCGTCCACCTCCGCGGGGGAGAGGCCCGCGTCGGCAAGCGCGGCGCGGATGACGCGTTGCTGCGCGGGCCCGTTGGGCGCGCTCAGCCCGTTCGACGCACCGTCCTGGTTGGCCGCCGAACCACGGACCACCGCCAGCACCGGGTGACCGTTGCGCCGCGCGTCGGAGAGGCGTTCCATGACGAGGAAGGCGACTCCCTCGGACCAGCCGGTGCCGTCGGCGGCGTCGGCGAACGCCTTGCACCGCCCGTCGGCGGCGAGACCGCCCTGCCGGGCGAACTCGTCGAAGGCCCCCGGGGTCGGCATGACCGCGACACCACCCGTGAGGGCCAGGTCGCACTCGCCGCCGCGCAGCGCCTGACCGGCCAGGTGCAGGGAGACCAAGGAGGAGGAGCAGGCCGTGTCCACGGTGAGGGCCGGGCCCTCCAGGCCGAGCGTGTAGGCGATACGGCCGGACATCACACTGCCGCTGTTGCCGGTGAGCAGGTAGCCGCCGGCGTCGGGGCTGTCGCCGACGACGCTTCCGTAACCCGTGGGTGAGCCGCCGACGAAGACGCCGGTGCGGGTGGAGCGCAGGGACGACGGGTCGATCCCGGCCCGTTCGATCGCCTCCCACGACACCTCCAGCAGCAGCCGCTGCTGCGGGTCCATCGCGAGCGCCTCACGGGGCGAGATCCCGAAGAACTCCGCGTCGAACCCGGCGACGTCGGTGAGGAAGCCGCCCTCGTGAGCGCCCGTCGTGCCCCAGGCGTCCCAGCCCCGGTCGCCGGGGACGGTGGAGATCGCGTCGCGGCCTTCGGCGACGAGCCGCCACAGATCCTCCGGGGCGGTGACGTCCCCCGGCAGACGGCAGGCCATGCCGACGATCGCCAGCGGCTCGTCGTGCCCGCCGCCGCGCACGACAACCGTCCGGGCCGCCGGGTCCGTGCCGGTGCCGCCGTACAGCGCGCGGTGCAGGTCGTCGGCGAGGGCGGTGGGGGTGGGGTGGTCGAAGACGAGGGTGGCGGGCAGCCGCAGTCCGGTGGCGGCGTTGAGCCGGTTGCGGAGTTCGGTGGCGGTCAGGGAGTCGAAGCCGAGGTCCTTGAACGGCCGGT
>NZ_LIRK01000017.1 GCF_001419765.1 Streptomyces torulosus | reverse complement strand
CACCTACGAGGAGTGGGACGCCGATCTTGATTCCGATCGGTTGGACTTCCCGGGCGGGCCGGTGGAACCGCACAGGGCTCCACTGAGACGGCAGACCCAAGCCGATCGGCTACAAGGGGTGCCGACTAGACGACCACTGGTGCGAGGGCCGGACGGAGCGCTGGTGTATGCCTTTGCTCGGCATCGTTGATATCAGCCGTGGATGTCAGAAGCGGGCGCCGCTGCGGACGGCGAAAGGGTTTCAGTCGATCCTTACGCAGTAGACGAACGGGACGCTGGCCGTCCTTCGGCCCGACGTCAGATCGATCGCCTGGACACGGGAGTTCGGGTTTCCGGGGGCGCACTTCCCGGGGAAACCGGTGACGAAGCCGAAACTCCCGCCGGCGTGTCCGGAGTGCCTGGTGGCCGTGACCGTCCAGGACTTGTTGACCGCGCCAGAGAACACGAGGCGGACCGGGCTGTTTATGTTGAAGTGGTTGCCGTTGACCTTGAGGGCGCCGTTCTGCGAAGTGATCCACAGCCGCACCGCCAACCGCCGGTCATCGGCCTGACTGTTGTCAAATCGCGCCTGCGCGCGGGTCTGCGGGGTCACGCAGGTGTGGTCGTCGGAGCCCCACGCCTCACGCCAGACATAGCCCTGCTTGCAGTAACCGTTCGGGAGGATCCGGCCGGGGGCCAGTGCGTTGTCGTTGGCGGTGTTCGTACGCGTCTGCGGTGTGACGCACACGACGTCGCCGGCACGCGCGACCCGCCAGACATATCCCTGTCGGCAGGTGTTGGGCCCGTAGTCCTGAGCGCTGGCGGTCGACGGTGCGCACAGTCCGCCGCCGATCCCGGCGCCAACCACGATCGCCGAGGCCATGAAACGCCTGAGCATGGTCATACCTCCACAGTTTCGAGGTCGCTACGATTTCATCGTCCGCTTGCGGTACTGAATATCAAATCCTGTGGATGGAAGCCCGATTAAGTGTTAAGGGTCGCGAACCGGCGGCGCACACCGTGGAGTTGAAGCACGTGACCGTGAGGGGACGCGCTCGGAGACGTTCCCGGCGTGGACGGGTCGCGGATCCCGCCGAACAGGGCCGGCGTCGCGCCGTGCCGCAGGGCGTCCAGGTTCGAGTCATCGAATTCGGCGCGGCGACACCGAAATGCGCCAAGGGTCAATCGAATTCTGAACGATCGTTGGGAATTGCTTATCCGGCCCGTACCGGCGAACACCCTTGGCGAGACCTGTGACCGCGTGCCAGTCGCTGGGATTTGTCGTGCTGACTCAAGCACTTGCCGCGCGCGAGGGTCACCGATAACCCGAGGTGGACCAGTCGTACGAAGCGGCCGCCAGTCCGCACATCCCCACGCACTGTTGCGGGGGGAGAGTAAAACGCTTCGGTAGGGGAGAGTGCCCTTACCGCGGGAAGCCCTCCAAGAAAGGGGCTACACGGGCAAAACTATCAGGACCGTCGCTTTCTTGCCTCTTGATGCTGCCCACCTGGCTCCGCGCTGCCAGGGAGGTCGGTGGAGTCTTGTTGCTCGAGTCAAGCCCGTCGTGCGGGTACAGGACTCCGCCCGGTTAAGTAATCACCCAGCTCGTCGCGGACCTGGTCGGCATCCCACTTCGCCCTCCCGAGCAGGTGCTGCATGCCGTCCGGGGTCCTGTCCCCGGCCCACTCGGCGATGGTCCAGCAGTTCTTGCGCGGCAGGTCCGACAACAGGCCGAGTACCAACTTCCGGGACCGGCGTCGGGATTCGACCCGTGTGAAGCGTCCCGCTATCCGGCTCATCAGGTTCTCGAACGCCTCCTGCCGGCAGGCAGGGTCTACGCTGTGACCTGCGGCCACCGCATGATCGTTTGTCTTCACACACCGATGATCAACGGTGGCCGCACCCGTCTCCACACCGCGTCAGGTCGCGCAGCGTCTGCCTGCCATCCTGTGCATCGGAGGGCCTGTGCAACGTGGCGAAGTCTGGTGGGTCCAGTTCGACGAGCGGAGGTTGGTCGTACTGCTGTCAGGAGACGACGCGTCCGGGCTCCAGGTGATGCAGGTCGTCGCTCCGGCGGGCCTCGACATCAGCGGTCTGGGCATCGAAGTGACGGTCGGCGCCGGTGAAGGACTGCCGCTCGAAGGCGTGCTGCGGCTCGCGTTCCCGCGTCCAGGCTTCACCCCGTGCACGTGGCTGACCACCGTGTCCCGGGACGACCTGATAGAGCGGGCGGCCGTCCTGTCCTCCAGGAAGCTCAGCGAGATCGACGATGCCCTCCGACTCGCTGAACAAGCACAGGAGCGGCCCCCGGCAACGACCGCGAAGCTCAGCGAGATAAGGGACGCCCTCCGTCGCGGTGAACTCGGGTGGACGGAGAAGGAGCCGACGCCCGCGACGGCATGGTCGATCTCGGGCGAGATGATCCACGCTGGACACCTGCCGCCTCCACGCCCCTCACCATCGAGATCACGATCTACGGCTGGAGTACTCGGAGGGAACCGCTACCGACTTGCGATGTGGCCCCTGCGCCCGCCCCGGGGCCCATCGATTTGCGGGGGCTCACCTGGCGTCATGCTTCAACGGCCGCTCCGAGCGGCATACGGCTGCACATACAAGAAGACCCCGGCCTCAGCGTTTCCGCTGGTGACGGGGTCTTTGGGCACCTTCTGCAAGGTGCCCCCGGCAGGATTCGAACCTGCGCACACGGCTCCGGAGGCCGTCTGGCGGCTCTGCAATGTCGCTGTTCAGCGCCCCACTGAGGCTCGACTGACCGACATCTGTCCACGTATGGTCCACGTGGCGCACTCGATCAGCGGTCCTCTGAAGCCGGTCCAGTTGGCCTAGGCGAGCAGCCGTCCACCAGCGAAGGCCACTGGGAGGGCAGCCAGGTAGCCGTCAGCTGGAGGCAGGGACCACCTCCGTGACGGTAGGTGATCTCAAGGGCATGTCCCTGTAGTGTCATCGTCGTTCCTCGTGATAGGGAGAGTCGGCGGTGGCTGCAACTAGCGTCTGGGTTAGCGACGTTGTCGCGCGTTTTGGATCTGCCTGCAAAGACAGTCTTTCCGGTCCTGGCGATCGCGAAGCCGCCATCAGGTCCCCTATCGAACAGCTAATCGCGTCCGCAGCCCGTCAGTTGGGTCTTACGGCTATCCCTCACAGCGAAGTCCGCGACACGGAACGCCGAGTGCGGCCAGACTACGCGATTAGCGTGGACGGCGCAGTGTGTGGATACGTCGAAGTGAAAAGGCCGGACAGTAATGTAAATCCAGATAACTTCACGGGCCACAACCTGAAACAGTGGCAGCGCCAAAGGGATCTCCCCAACCTTATTTACACAAACGGTACCGAGTGGCGCCTGTATCGTGACGGAGAGCTTCTAGTAGGTCCGGTCAGCCTCTCCGGCGGCTCGCTGACGGATGCAGGTAGTTCTCTCGTAGCGTCTCCCGACTTCGAGAATCTGCTGACTGAGTTTTTGCGGTGGAAGCCTGCACCCATCACCTCTGTGAGGAGTCTGGTGCAGTCGGTCGCACCTCTTACGAGGCTGCTCAGGGGAGAAGTCCTCGACCAGCTCGAGCAAGAGCGTCGGTCAATCGTCCTTGGAGAGGAGGAAGATTCGCAGCCTTTCCACGGTCTTGCGCGAGACTGGCGGAAGCTTCTATTCCCTGAGGCTACGGACGATGTCTTTGCAGACGGCTACGCGCAGACCGTCACCTTCGGTCTGTTGTTGGCCCGTTCGGAAAATATTGATCTAACGAGTTCCAGCTTCTATGAGGTTGGGAAGAGCCTGGGGCATAGCCATTCACTGATGGGTAAGGCCCTGCAGCTTCTGACTGAAGTGACTGCCCGAGACTTCACTGTCACCCTGAGTTTGCTGCTTCGCGTGATTGGCGCAGTGCGATGGGACAGAATTCGCGCCGGTAAGCGCGACTTGTATCTCTATCTCTACGAACACTTCCTTGACGAATACGATCCGGAGAAAAGAAAGGAGTCCGGCTCTTATTACACTCCTCGGGAGGTCGTCGAGCAGATGGTTCGCATGGTCGACGATGTGTTGCAGCAGCGACTTGGGAAAGAAGGTGGTTTCGCTGATCCTACTGTTTTGACTGTTGACCCTGCGATGGGAACTGGTACCTACCTCCACGGAATAATTGATACCGTTGCCGAACGAGTGAAGGGGCAGGACGGGGCTGGTGCTGCGGCGGAAGTGGTTACGGATCTCGCCCAGCGCATCATTGGATTCGAGCTTCAGATGGGCCCCTACACTGTGGCCGAGCTGAGGACTACTGACCTTCTCAAGAGGCACAAAGCTAAACCGCCGACTGGCGGCATGCGGACGTACGTGACCAACACCCTGGATGATCCGTTCGAGAGCGTCGATATGCTCTCGTCTCAGTTGGCGATCATCTCCGCATCCCGGAAGAAGGCCAACAAGATAAAGGCGCATACTCCCGTCACCGTAGTTATCGGTAATCCGCCTTATCGTGAGCGTGCAGAGGGCATGGGAGGATGGGTTGAGCAGGGGCGTCTACGCGACCGAGGCATGAAAGACGCTCCGAATGAGCTTGACGCATTCCGCGCCCCCGGCAACGGGCGTGTGGAGTATGTCCTGAAGAACTTGTACGTTTACTTTTGGCGCTGGGCTACCTGGAAGGTATTTGACCAGCCGGACGACGACCATAACGGTGTGGTGTGCTTCATCACCACTTCTGGATACCTGCGTGGCGTCGGCTTCAAAGGCATGAGGGAGTACCTGCGTAGAACGTGCTCTGACGGGTGGGTTATCAATGTAAGTCCGGAAGGCATGCGCCCAGACGTACCTACGCGCATTTTTCCCGGTGTCCAGCAACCTCTGGCAATCGGTATTTTCCTCCGAGCTTCTGATTCCGACACCGAAAAGCCGGCCCGAATCAGGTACACCGAGGTCTCTGGTCGGCAGAACGAGAAGTACAACAAGCTCGCAGAGATCGATCTCTTCGAGGATAGCCAGTGGCGAGATGCCAGGACAGATTGGCAGGCGCCCTTCACGCCGGCGGCAGAATCTGCGTGGGATGACTGGCCTGCTCTAGATGACCTACTGCCGTGGCACGCTCCTGGTGTGAAACCGAACAGGACTTGGGTCTATGCTCCACATCCCTCCATCCTCGATAAGAGATGGCGCATCATCACGAGCGAGGAAGACGTAGAACGTAAGCGAGAGCTGTTCAAGGAGTCATCCAGCGCATACCTCGAAAAAGAGAAATCGCCCTTGCCTGGAAAGGATGTGTACGAGTACAGCGGCGCTTTCGTCGATGAAACTGGCGATTCGCCATCCCCGGTACGCGTAGGATTCCGCTCCTTCGACCGCCAATGGATCATCCCTGACCGTCGTCTGTTGCATCGCGAGAGCCCAACTTTGTGGGCTGCACGCCAACCCGGTCAAGTTTATGTGATAGAGCAAAACGCTCACGAAATCTCTTCAGGTCCGGGTGTTGTCTTCACGCATCTAATTCCTGACATGCATCACTTCAATAACCGTGGTGGACGTGCCCTGCCGATGTTGCACCCGGATGGCACATATAACCAAGCTCCGGGCTTCGCTCGATCGTGGGCCGAGGCAGTGCTAGAGCGTGATGTAAAAGTCACCGGAGAGGAATTGGTAGCTTACTTGGCGGGCGTGGTATCTCACCCGGGATACACCGACCGATTTGCGGACGAACTTACAACTCCCGGTATTAGGGTGCCTCTTACTCTCGATCGACACTTGTGGGAGAAATCCGTCGAGATCGGTCGAGAGGTCATCTGGCTGCACACATACGGTGCCACCTTTGCGGACGACCTGTCTGGGCGTCGCAAAAACACTATTAGGTACCTTGACGGGGATCCTAGGCAGCCGAAGTCATCACGCAGCCCTGACTCTATGCCGGATACTCTCGCATACGATGAAGAGCGCAAGGAGCTTCATCTCGGGAGCGGCATTTGGGGGCCGGTCGAGCCTGAAGTGTGGGCTTATCAGGTTGGTTCACGTTCTGTGATCAAATCTTGGTTTGACTATCGCAAGAAGGAGCCGGGAGGGCGCAAAAGCAGTCCTCTCGATGGCGAGCACTTGGATGCATGGCCTCTCGATTGGACCCGTGAACTAAATGACCTCCTCACGGTCCTGACACGGTTGGTCGAGTTGCACAAGAGTCAAGTGGACTTGCTAGACGAGATCATGGATGCGCCTGTGGCTACCATGGCTTATATGCGCAGAATTGGTGTGGTGTGGCCCAGTTCAGCAAAGGACCGCAAGCCGCGTTACCCTAAGGATTTCGGCAGTAAAGAGGGCATCCTTCCGGGCTTTTAGCCCGGCTCGGATACGAGGTGCCGGCTGTCATCATCATCGGGAGCTGGCGGCGTCGCACTGCTCGGTCCTACACGAACGTCTTAGCGGAGACGGCGGGCCTAGGGCGGTCAGTCTCACTGCCGTCAGCAGGGACCAAAGTTCGCCGCTGAGCGGCATTGAGCGGCCCTGGATGACACCACTGAGGTCTCTATACCAATGAGCGCAGTCAGGCACCGCAGAGCGCAGTGAAGGACTGCTCTGTGGGAGCCGTGGAGCCGCACTGTTCCGTAGCTACCCAGCAGGCACGGAGCCTGTTGTGCTTGCGGGGCGCGGACGCTGTACAACCGCCTCGGTGTTAGTGAAGTGCGCCCAAAACTTGGCCAGTCGGGCACTATGGTGTGATCACACAGCTGCGCCGCAGCGTCGTCGGGAGGGCCAATGGGCGAGCTTCTTTATCCGGAGTATCGGAATTACTCAGAGACCAGAACCGTCGTAAACAATGCCATGATGGCGTTGTTGGCAGGTTCTAGACTCGCAGGACATACACTGCAGCTGACGGCGGGTTCGCAGCGAACTCTTGGAGAACTGTTTCCAGCGGTTGAGCACATCAGGCGCTTCAACCTGCGCAGCGACGCCGCTCGTTCCCTACTCCATGACGCAGATCATCACTTGGCTTCAGTTGCCCTGCCCTACGCGTTGGCTACGCATGAAGATTTTGTAATGTCGAGCATTAGCCTTTTGCGGCAGGAAGGAATCTCAATTAGGGCCGGAGGGAAGCGCATCAAGGCATGGAACATGCATGAGGTGCTATTTAGATCATCTAGCTACACCATCCCGCGCGTCTTGCTTGATAGTTTCCACCTTTTGCGTGAAATGAGGAACTGTACGATTCATGCAGGTGGCAAGGTTCAGCCAGACCTCATGACACGCCTCGCGGCGATGAGTGGAGGTGCCATTACGGAGTGGCAGCGCCTCAATGGCCAGCCCCCAAGCGACGTCATCAAGTCTGGCCAGGTAACTCTGATTGCGCCACACATTTTCACGGCATTCGCTGTTACGAAGGGCCTGGGAAGGGAGATAAACGCAGCTCTGGCTTCAGCGATCCCGGCATCATCCTGGGCTCGAATGGCCGTACAGGACTATCAAGGTGGCACAACGAGGACTAAAAATTCATCAGGTTGGCGCCGCGGCTTGGTAGGATACGCGCGAAAAAATTACCTAGTCGCTAATTTGTCAGAGGTGGACCTCGAAAGAGCGGCTAAAAGACTGGGCTACTGGACCCTGGCCACTTGGAAATAATGAATCCCTCAAACTGGGAGAGAAAATAGGGGCTCTTCCTATTGAGCTACATCCGACGAGGTCGGAGCCGGGACTCGAACCCGGGTCTCCACTATTCTGCGGAAGTCCTGGTCGTGAACCATCGGGGGCTAGTCCCCAGATTTCCTGCGCGGCAGCTTATCACACGGTGGAGGTCAGCCCACAGGGCGCGACCGCTCTCTGCCTTCGCCCACCAGCAGCCTCAGCTCCCATCCCGTACGCCGTCGACCCACACATCGTGGAGCGGGCGCGGTTCATGGCGTCCAGGTGGAGCGCGCCACTGTACGAACGACCTGGACGCCATGAACCGCGTCTGCTCGGCTCTGCCTGGGTCGACGGCGTACGGGATGGGAGCACCCCACGTAAGCCCCTACGGACCCGCTGCTATGTGCGCGGGCCGGAAGCCGGCCGGGCTGGAGCGGGGCGGAGACAGGAGCGCAGGCCCGGCCGGGGGCCGGGCCGCGCGCGGTGAGCGGAGCGAGCCGCCTTGATGAACGTAGAGAAAGTCCTACCGCGCTCTCAGGCGCCCCTTTCCGGCGGTCGGTGTCTACTCGCGTGAGCTGGGGCGCGGCTACCCTGTTGCCGCTGCACCCAACGAAGCTCAACGAAGCCCAACGACGGCAGGAGCGTGCTCAGCGGATGGGACCGAAGTCGGAGCGGGTCTACCGCAAGATCCGAGAGTGGATCGCTACGGGCAAGTATTCGCCGGGGTCCAAGCTCCCGTCTGAGCGGGCGCTGTCGGAGGAACTGGAGATCGGCCGTACGGCTCTTCGGCAGGTGCTGGCCAAGCTCGTTACCGAGGGTGTCGTGGAAGTGCACGGCCGTAGCTCCTACCGGGTGCCGGACCGGTCCGTGACCGTTGAGGCGCCGGCTGACGTCGAGCCGTGGCAGATCCATGGTGAGCGGACGCTGTATGACAACCGGTGGGTGACGCTGAGCCTCGTCGACGTCGAGCCGCCCGGCGTCGAACGCTTCGAGCATCACGTCGTCAAGCTGCATCACGTGGCCATTGCCGCCGTCGTGGACGACCGGGACCGCGTGTTGATGATGTGGCGGTATCGCTTCGTCCCGGACGCCTTCGGCTGGGAGTTGCCTGGAGGCATTGTCGACCCGGGGGAGGAGCCCCTTCAGACCGCCTACCGCGAGGTGGAGGAAGAGACCGGCTGGCGACCGAGTGCGCTGGAGCACCTGGTGACCTATCAGCCCATGGTCGGGATGGTCGATTCGCCGCATGAGATCTTCATCGGCCGGGGAGCCGAGCTTGTCGGTGAGCCGACCGATCTGGAAGAGGCTGGACACATCGCCTGGGTGCCTCTGTCGGACATCCCCGAACTGATGGCCCGTGGCGAGTTGATGGGGTCCGGGACTCTGGTCGCGCTTCTTCATCTCCTCGGATCGCGCAGGGCCGGCACGTCACCTACAAGCTCTGCGTGAGCTGTTCGATCCGGCGCCTGTGACGTACTGACCTGGTGCGGCTCGCCAGCAGTCGGGCTTCTCGTAGGTGCTTCTGCGCCTCGTCGTACTCGCCGCGGGACAAATGAGCCTGGGCCACGTCGCAGTGCAGTCCGGCCTTCGCGCGGATGAATGTCGGGTCTGTCGTCTCCAGCGCTGCGTACAGGCTGTCGACGGCTTCCGCGTCGCCTATCAGGGCGAGTGCGTTCCCTCGCCACCTGGTGAGGTGGCGTTCGTTCAGGAAGATGCTCAGCATGTCCGGGTCGCGGGCTTCCTCGCCGGTAGGGAGGTGCCGCATCGCAAGCTCAAGAGCCTTCCGGCAGTCGTCGTGGAGCCCGGCTCGGGCGCAGATCTCCGCCTCTGCCGCGTACAGCCATGCCCGAAGGCGTGGAGACATGCCCTGCCCACCGAGCCGTTGGGCGTCGCGGACCAGTTGCACGGCCAGCTCGGGGCGGCCGGCGTCGCACAGTACGTATGCCTGCTCGGCGGTGGCATGCGCGAGGTACATGGGTTCCTCGGCCTCCTGGGCCGCCCGCTTGCCCAGCTCGTAGTGGCGCCAGGCTCGTTGGACGGCTCCGACGTCGAGGGCCTGCCATGCTGCCAGGGTCGCTGCTCCGGTCAGTGCCAGTGCGACCGGGCGCCTGGTCGTCGGGAGTACGGCGAAGGTGAGGCGTCTTCCAGTCGGGTCAAATGGGCCGTCATCTGGTCGACCAGACTCGCGGCACCCATCTGGCGATCGATGGTCCGCAAGAGTTCTGTCTGGTCCATGAACGTGTCGACCATGGTCAGGCTGACGTTCCTGGCCTCATCGATCCGCTCTATCAGCTCGTCGTATCCGTCGGCGGTCGGTACCGCTGGTGGCTGAGGTTCACCCGACAGCTCGTCGTCCGTGATACCGAGCAGTGAGCGGAGGATCTTGGCGTAGTGGCCGGAGAGTGTGCGTCGGCCGTTCTCCCATTCCGACACGTACACCCGCAAACTCGCCGTCGACGCGATGGGGAGCATGTGTTGGCGTGCATGCTGTTCGATCTCCCGCACGAGTCGCTCCTGAGGCCACGCGCGCGCTGTCCTCGCTGCCTTGAGTCCACTCATCGCGTACTGCCGTTCCGTGTCCGGGGGTTGGCCGTCACAGCAGCATGCCTCACATCGGCCCAGCTCGGCAGGGGTTAACCGGTCGGTTGTTAACCCCTGTTGGCTACCGACTCGTTGCTTGGCGCGCTTCTCTTGAGGTGTCGCAGTCGGGTGAGTTGAGCCGCCGGACCCGCGACATCGCTTGACAACTGGCGCGCACCAGAAGCAGTCTACTGGTGCGCACCAGTTGAGAAGTGCGAACCATTCGCTGCTTTGCTGCGGCATTCCGTCAACGTTCGGGAGCGGCGACCCACCGCCAAGCAAGCACGCCGCCCCCACCCCTGAAGGGACCTTCATCATGCGTCAGATTCCCGTCGACACGTCAGCCGCGACCGTGATGGTCGCCAAGCCGGCCCAGCCCAAGGTCCGTGACCGCCGCACCGGCGAGATCGCCACGGACGCGGACGGTGTGAAGCTGATGACCGTGGACGTGATGTTCGCGGCCAACGAGGACGTCGAGATCCTGTCCGTCACCGTCCCCGAGACCGGCATCTCCGGTGAGCTGGTCATGGGCACGCCGGTCGCGCTCACGGGCCTCATCGCCCGGCCGTGGGAGAACGACTTCAACGGCCAGCGTCGGCACGGGATCGCCTTCCGCGCCGTAGCCATCACCTCGCTCGCCGGCGCTGGCGCGGGCGCTGAGGCGGCCTGACCATGACCTGGTTCATGGTCGCCGTGGTGGTCGCCGCCGTCGCAGGACTTCTGCGGTGGCGGCGCCCCGCCTGGTACTGGCTGTCCTTCGGGGTCGCGCTCGCCGCCGCGCGGGTCCTGGTCCGCTACTCCACGGTCATGGACGCCTGCGGGCTGACCGTTCCGCCCGCCCGCTGGCGCCTGGCCCTGGCTCGGATGACCAACCGGGAGGTGCCGGAATCCCGGCCCCCGCGCGTGCTGCGGATGCGCCCGACCCGTACCGGCCTGGTACTGCGGCTCAAGCTCCGGCCCGGACAGGACGCGTTCGACTTCGCCGCCGCCACTGATCGGCTGCGCCACTCCTTCGGCCTGTACGGGATCACCTCGCGGGAGATCCGCTCGGGCGTGGTGGAGTTACGCATGACCGGCTACGACGTGCTCAAGCGGGTCCAGATGCCCGCTCGGCTCGACACCCGACCGATGCGTATCCCGGTTGCCCTACGCGAAGACGGTTCGGTCCACTACCGCGACTACCGGGCCGTGCCGCACGGGCTGACCCTGGGTGCCACGGAGTCCGGGAAGTCCGTCTACCAGCGGAACCTCGTCGCGGGGCTCGCCCCGCACCGTGTCGCCCTGGTCGGCATCGACTGCAAGCAAGGGGTGGAGCTGTTCCCGCTGGCCCGCAGGTTCTCCGCTCTCGCCGACAACCCCGACACCGCGCTTGAGCTGCTGGAGGCGCTGGTGACACACATGGGGGAGGTGTACCGGCTCATCCGGGCCCAGCAACGGATCAGTGTCGCCGTGCCGGACGCGGAGATCGCTGCCGACACCTGGGACCTGCCCGAGGACCTGCGGCCGGTGCCGGTCGTGGTCCTCGTGGACGAGGTCGCCGAACTCGCCCTGTACGCAAGCAAGGAAGAGGAGAAGCGCCGGGACCGGATCGTCACCGCTCTGGTCCGCCTCGCCCAGCTCGGCCGCGCGGCCGGCATCTACCTGGAGATCTGCGGCCAGCGCTTCGGCTCCGAACTGGGCAAGGGCATCACGATGCTCCGCGCCCAGCTCACCGGCCGCACCGCCCACCGCCTCAACGACGAGACCTCCGCCAACATGGCCTTCGGAGACGTCGCACCCGACGCCGTCCTGGCCGCGATCCAGATACCCGCCGAGACCCGCGGTCTCGCCATCGCCGGGGACTCGACGGGCGGCTGGCACCGCATCCGCGCACCGCACACCTCGCTGCGCGAAGCCGTGAACATCTGCAACAAGTACGCCCACCGCACTCCCGACGTGCCCGCTCTGGAGCCGTTCCGGCCCTCCGTCGGCGCGGTGCCCGGGGCCCGGACCCGGCTGACCAAGACGGCCCCCTCCACGGCCTGAACCTCACTCCTCCTCGGCCGGCGCGACCGCCTCGCGCCAAGTCCCTACCCCTCCCATGCCCGACGACAGGAAGGAACCCGCGATGGCCCGCCCGCGAGTCGACGCCGTCCTGGTCCAAGCCGTCATCGCCGGAGCGCTGTCCTTCGCTCATCTGCACGACCTCGCTGCCGCTGCCGGACAGGACGGCTGGAAAGCCTGGGCCTACCCGATCAGCGTCGACCTGTTGCTGGTCGCCGCTTGGCGCCGACTGCGCACGGACGGACCGTCCCGGCTGGCCTGGTGCTGGTTCGTCATCGCCCTGGCAGCTTCCCTCGGCGCCAACATCGCCACGGCCGGGCTCCTCGACCTCGACCACGTCCCGGCCTGGCTGCGGATCCTGGTCGCCGCCTGGCCCGCCCTCGCCTTCATGGGCGGCACTCTCCTTGCCCACTCCGCCAACCGCGGGGAACAGGAAGCGCCGACACCACCGGGCACCGAGCCCGAACCGTCGGCCGTCGAGACGGATCGGGGCCAAGTGCCCGCGAAGGACGCCGACGAACCGGCCGCCATCGAGGCCCCTGCGCCCGCACCGCTCGCCACGACGAACCTGCCGGTTCCGGCTGCGTTGGTCGACCACGCCCGCAAGGTCGCCGACGAGCACCGCTCCCGTACCGGAACCGCCATCGACACCGAGACGCTCCGCGCCCGGCTCGGCGTGCCGGCCCAACTCGCGGACGCCGTCGCCGCCCAACTCGTCCGATCGCCAAGAGAGGAAGACCGATGACGCGTGACCTCGGCGACCTGACGGCCGCCGACTACCTCGAAGCCGCCCGTGAGATGACCGCCGCCAACCGGCCCTACCTGGCGCACCTGCTCGCCGAGGAAGCCGCCGACCGTACCGCCGACCCGGCCACCGCCGCTGGTATCCGGGCCAGTTACTCCCATCCGTCGACCGCCCGGCAGGAGAGCGACTGACATGCCCGCCCGCGACCACTTCCACTCCGTGATGCGGATAGGCCCCGTGCAGATCGGCACCCACCGCGACCGTGCCGGCCGCACCGTGCATGCCGCCGTCTGCACCGCCGACCGCTGCGGCTGGTCCGCCGACTACACAAGCCGCTCCGCCGCCCAACTCGCCGCCCGAACCCACCGCTGCAAGGTCCGCTAGGAGATCGCCGCCATGGATGTTCCCCTCTGGCTCGCCCTGCTCGTCGTCGGCTGGCTCGGCGTCAAGCTGTTCCGCCCGCCCGGATGGCTGATCGCCGTGCTCCTGCTGGGCGGCTTCCTCCTCGCCGACAGCCTCCTGGCGCCCGTCGTCAACAACCTCGTCAAGTAGCCGGCCAAGACAGGGAGACCGCACATGCTCCGGCCGAAGATCCCGACCAACCCCGTGCCGACCGGCCGAGTGACGCCGCCCGTCGTCGTCACCCCGACCGCAATCGTCCCGGGAACCCACACACCGCCGACCGTCCGGAACGCGGCGGCACCATCGCGACCCACGGTCCCGCTCACGCCCGGCACCGTGCTCGCCCTCGTCTGCGGCGGCACCGCCGTGGTCCTGGTCGTCGGCGCCGTCCTCGTCTCCATGTTCCTGGCGGTCGCCGTCACCGGCGCTTCCGTAGCCCTCTGCGCCGTGGTCCTTCGCTCGCTGCTCGCCTCCGAGACAAAACGGCGCTGACCAGCACCCGGGGCGGCTCCGATACCGCCAAGCATCCGCCGCCCGGGTGCCGTCCCTGCCCGATCCACTGAACCGGAAGGAAATCCCAGCATGCCGCAGCGCCCCCGTTCGGCGCCCCGCGTCTGCTCGAACCGCGACCTCATCGCCGCCAAGACGCTCGGCGGCCACCCCCGTACCGTCACGGCCCACCTCCCCGCCCGTCACGGCATCGCCATGCGAGGCAACAGGGAGGGCGCGGATGTCTGACATGCTCGACCCGATCACCCTCGGCGACCTGCTGAGAGTGGCTTCCGCTCCCGACTACGACCGCTGGGAAGGCCAGATCCGCCGCACTGGCGGCTGCGCCGATCCGATTCACCTCACCGGCTGGGTCCTGCACAAGGACAGGACGACCGGCGAGACCCTGCACCACTACTCGACCGCGACGGAACCGGGCGGACGGCTCCGCCTCGCCTGCGGCAACCGCCGCGCTTCCCGGTGCCCGGCCTGTGCCTGGACCTACGCGGGTGACACCTACCACCTCATACGGGCCGGTCTCGCCGGAGACGACCGCCGCGACATCCCTGGCACCGTCCGCGATCACCCCCGCGTCTTCGCGACGCTCACCGCGCCCTCCTTCGGACCGGTGCACAACCGCCCTGAACGCGGAGTGTGCCGCTGCGGTGTCCGTCACGCTCCGGACGCTCCCGAACTTGGCACGGCCCTCGACCCCGGAACTTACGACTACGCCGGCGCCGTCCTCTTCAACAACCACGCCGGAGAGCTCTGGCAGCGCTTCACCAACCGGCTCCGCCGCGAGATCGCAGCCCGCGCCGGGCTCACCCAGCGCGAACTCGGCGAGGTCTGCCGGGTCTCCTATGGCAAGGTCGCCGAGTTCCAGAAGCGTGGCGCCATCCACTTTCACGCGGTGCTCCGGATCGACGGCCCCGACGGACCGGATACAGCTCCGCCGACCTGGGCCAGCGTGCGGCTACTCGCCGAGGCCATACGCGCCGCAGCCGCGCACTCGTACACCTCGGTATCCGTCCCGGGGGCCGACGGCCAGCCTGCCCGTACCTTCCGGTGGGGTCGACAGCTCGACGTACGGCCGGTCAAAGCCTTCGGTGACGGCTCCGACATCACGGAACAGGCCGTCGCCTCGTACGTCGCCAAATACGCCACCAAAGCCGCCGAGACCACCGGCACCCCGGACCGCCGCATCGGTGAACTCGCCGAACTCGACCGGCACCAGGTCCCCGACCACACCCGCCGCCTCATCGAAGCGTGCAAGCAACTCGACCCGCTGTACCCGGACCGGCGCCTCTGGGCCTGGGCGCACATGCTCGGCTTCCGCGGCCACTTCTCCTCCAAGTCGCGTCGCTACTCCACCACCCTCGGGGCGCTGCGCCAAGCACGCGCCGACTACCGAGCCGCCGAAGAACAAGCGGCCCTCGGACGTGAGGTGTCGGCCCCGGACACCGTCCTCGTCCTTGCCGACTGGCAGTACGGCGGCCACGGCCACACCCCCGGTGAATCCGCCCTCGCCGCCACCATCCACCGCGATCTGCAACTCAACCGCGAAACAGCCCGCGAAGCCCTGCGCGCCGAAGGGAGCACAGCATGACCACAGCCGTCCGCTCACGCAGCATGCTCACCCTCGCCGAGGTGTGCGACGAGCTGAGCATTTCGCGTTCCACCTTCTACGACTGGCGTGCCAAGCGGCGCGCGCCCCGCTGCATCAAGCTCCCGAACGGAGATCTGAGGATCCGGCGGACCGACCTCGACCACTGGCTGGACGACCGGGAGGACGCGGCCTGATGGAGACCACCTATGACGTCAAGGTCTACAAGATCCTCACGTACAAGGGCTCACGGAAGACCACGTACACGGTGCGCTGGGTGGTCGCCGGCAAGCGCTGGCGGGAACCGTTCGCCACGAAGGCTCTCGCTGAGGGGTTCCGCTCCGGACTGATCCAGGCCATGGGCAAGGGTGAGGCATTCGGCATCGCGACGGGGCTGCCGGTCTCCCACCGGTCCAAGGCGGCGGATGTGAGCTGGTACGCGTTCGCCCTTGAGTACGTGGATGCCCGCTGGCCCCAGCTCGGTGGCAACAGCCGGAAGAACATCGCCAAGACGCTCACCGCGACCACGCTCGCCCTGCTCCGCGCACGCCCCACTCAGTTCGAACCGGTGGCTGTGCGTACGGCCCTGCGCGAGTGGGCGTTCAACGCGAACCGCCGACCGGAAGCGCCGCGGGACGTCGTGGCCATCCTCCGATGGATCGAGCGGAACTCCCTGCCGGTCTCGGCCTGGGAGGATCCCGCGAAGGCCGACGCCGTCCTCCAGGCCCTTGATACCCGGCTGGACGGCAAGCAGGCGGCGGCCTGGTCCCGCAAGCGGCACCGCAGGATCCTCAACGTCGTCATGAAGCACGCGATCAAGCGGGGTCTCCTGCGGGACAACCCGCTGCCCAAGGGCAAGGAAGCGACGGCCGTCACCAGGACGAGCAATGCCGTGGACAAGCGCTGCCTCCTCAACGCCGATCAAGCGGCGGCACTCCTTGGCCACATCCGGAAGCGGTCCCGGGGAGGCAAGCGGCTGCACGCGTTCTTCGCGACGCTGTACTACTGCGGGCCGCGTCCGGAGGAAGCGGTGGCCATGCGCGTGGCCGATGTGAACATGCCTGATCGCGATGCCGCCGACCAGTGGTGCGAACTGGTGATCCACACCGCGACTCCAGAAGTCGGCAAGCAATGGACGGACACGGGAAAGATCCACGAACGGCGCGACCTCAAGGGCCGGGCTGAAGGTGACACACGCACGGTGCCGGGGCACCCCGCCCTGACGCGCATCCTGCGGCAGCACATCGAGGACGAGAAGCTGAAGCCCGGTGATCTCCTTTTCCAGGGGGAGAACGGCGGAGTCCTCGCGGGATCCGTCATCCGTCGCGCCTGGCGCGGCGCCCGGCAAGCCGTGCTGCCACCGCACGTCTTCGACTCGCCGACCGGCAGGCGGGTTTACGACAACCGCCACACACGTCTCACCAAGTGGCTCAATGACGGCGTACCGCCCGCTCAGGTCGCCGAGTGGGCCGGCAACAGCGTGCCCGTGCTGCTGGCCACCTACGCCCGGTGCGTCGACGGGCAGCTGCCTGACCTGAAACGGCGGCTCGAAGCCGCTGGGGATCTCCCGGATCCTGTCGACGATCAGTGCGCAGATTCACCCGGCGCTCCTCGGACATCGGCCTGAGCGGCGCCGAAGACTTCGACACGTATTCGACACGGCGACCCGCAGAATCCCGTTGACAGCCGTACAGCCCCGGAACCTCGCCCTCTGCCATGGAGGGGGTTCCGGGGCTTACTGCCGGGCTCTCGTATGGCCTCTGACCAGCAAAAATGCCCTCCCGAAGGAGGGCGGGGAGTGGGCGCCCCCGGCAGGACTCGAACCTGCGGCCAAGCGCTTAGAAGGCGCCTGCTCTATCCACTGAGCTACGGGGGCCGGGTGTGGTGGCCTCTGTCGTGGTGCCCGGGTGTGGGCTGATCCGTGACGTTGCCGGGGACAAGGATAGAGCTCCCGAGTCCTTGTCCCTGTTGCTTCGCCTCCGTGGCTCAATGTGGAGGTTCGGTGAAGCGGTCCTGATAATCGCAGGCAGGTACGAATCGTGCACCTCTTTTGGCGCCTCGCGCCTCGGGTGTTGTGCACTCGTTATGCCTGCGCCCCTCTCGTCCCCTCCATCTCGTGTGTCCTGTCGGCGCGCAGACGTACTTATATGCTTCAGAAAGTCCACAAAATTGGGCATTCTTCGCATGTGGTGACCTTGGACGTACGGCCTCAGCTGCTCGACGCGCTCTCCACCTTGCGCGACCGTGTCGCCGCCGCGCGCTTTCCGCTGCCCCTGGCAGGGGCCCCGCGCGCGCGTGCCAACCGCGACGAACTACTCGCGCAACTCGACGACTACTTGGTGCCCCGCTTGCGGCAACCCGAAGCGCCATTGCTCGCCGTTGTCGGGGGCTCGACCGGAGCCGGTAAGTCCACCCTCGTCAACTCCCTGGTCGGACGGAAGGTCAGCCAGGCAGGCGTCCTGCGGCCGACCACCCGGACGCCCGTCCTGGTGTGTCACCCCGAGGACCACCACTGGTTCAGCGGCATGCGCGTCCTGCCCAACCTCACGCGCGCGTGGCTGCCCCAGCAGGAACTGGGCCAGGCCCTGGGTGACGACTCGTTTCCCCCGGACCGGGACGGCGAGCGCGTCCTGCGCATCGAGACCGCCGAGAGCCTCCCGCGAGGCCTCGCCCTGCTCGACGCCCCGGACATCGACTCCCTGGTGGCCGAGAACCGCGTACTCGCCGCGGAACTCATCTGCGCCGCGGACATCTGGGTGATGGTGACCACGGCGGCGCGGTACGCCGACGCCGTGCCGTGGCATCTGCTGCGCACCGCCAAGGAGCACCGGGCCACCCTCATCACGGTGCTCGACCGGGTTCCCCACCAGGTCGTGTCCGAGGTCTCCCGCCAGTACGCGGCCCTGCTGACCAAGGCGGGGCTCGGCGACGTACCCCGGTTCACCGTCCCCGAGCTCCCCGAGTCCGCCTGGGGCGGCGGGCTGCTCCCGGCCACCGCCGTCGCGCCGCTGCTCACCTGGCTCACCCAGCAGGCGACCGACCCGGCCGCGCGGCAGCAGGCCATGGCCCGCACCGCCCACGGCGTACTCGACTCGCTACGGACCCGGATGCCCGAGCTGGCCAGTGCCGCCGCCCAGCAGTACTCCGCCGCGCTCCGGCTCACCTCGGCCGTCGACTTGGCGTACGACGGCGAGCACGCGCGCGTGAAGGGGCGGTTGCAGGCCGGGGCCGTGCTCGCGGGCGACGCCCTGAAGCGGTGGCGCAGCTATCCGCTCGACTGCACCGCCGGTGAACTGCTCGACGCGCTCGTGGAGAGCCTCGGCACGCTGCTGATGTGCGCCGTCACCGCCGCCGACGAGCGCATCCGCGAGGCGTGGCTGCGTGAACCGGGCGCCGTGGCCGCCGGGCTGATGGATCGTCTGTCGACCTCCGGGAACACCGAGCACCGCATCGGGATGACGGTACGGCGCTGGCGGCGCGTCCTGGAGGAGTACGCCGAGGAGGAGGTGCGCGACCTCGACCGGGGCGTCGCGCCCGACCCCGAGGCCGTCGCCGCCCTCGTCGCCACGGCCCTGCTGGGCGGCCGCCGGGCCAGGGCGGCCGGTGAGGGGCTCGCCGAGCGGATCGGGGCGCACGGCGCGCTCCGGCTGCGGGACCGCGGCGGGCGGCTGCTCACCGAGTACCTCGAACGGGCGCTCGACATCGAGCGCGACCGCCGTCTCGCTCCGCTCGACGCCCTCGATGTCCACCCCGAGCCGCAGGCCGAACTCATCGCCGCGCTGTCCGTACTGCAGAAGGAGAGGTGACCGCCGTGACCGCCGTCACTGACCACGCGGACCACACCGGGGACGGCGTCCCCGAAAAGGCCGACGATCAGATGAATGGCCTCCCTGGGGGCGACATTTTCGAGAGGGAGCGCCCCAAGGGCGAGAACCAGGCTGGGGGCGAGGGCGTGGGCGTGGGCCGCTTGGGGGGCTCGGAGAGCGACGGTCCGGGTGAGCCGGGTGAGCCGCCTGAGTTGGGGGCTGTTGAGCCTGGAGAAGCTGCGGAGTCCGATGGGGTTCGTGAGTCCAGTGATGGTGAAGGGACAAACGAGGCTCAAGCTGTTGACGCGGCTGACGGCACCACTGAGGGCCGTGATGCCGAGGGCGATTCGGACGCACCGGAGGGTTCGGAGAGCCCGGAGAACCTGGACAGCCACGAGGGTCAGAAGGAGCAGAACGAACAGGAAGGCCAGGCTCCCGAGAAGCCCGCCAAGCGGGAGCGGCTCGGGAGCTGGTGGAGTCGGGTGGCTCGGGAGGACCGAGGGAGCAGGGAGAGCAGGCGAAGCGGGGAGGACAAGCAAGCTCCGGAGGGCACAGGTATCCGGGAAGGGCGCGAAATGGGTGCCCACGCGCGCGTGAAGGATGACGACGTGCCCGACAGGGCCGACTCGCGGCGCACCGCGTCCGCCGAGTCAGCGGACCGTACGGATCGTGCCGGTCGTACGGATCGTGCCGGTCGTAGGGATCGTGCCGGTCGTACAGACCGCCTCGGCCGTAGCGACCCTGGCGACCCCGGCCGTTCGGAAACCGCTCGTCGTGCGGAGTCCGCTGGTCGTGGGGAGGCCGAGGAGTCCTGGGACGACGGGCTCATCGCGCGGCGGGTGTCCGAGACGAGTGGCTCCGAGGAGGCCGCGCCGGTGTCGATGGTGGAGACGAGGCCCGCCGGTTCGCAGTCGGTCAGCCCGTTGGCGTACGACACCGCCCTGCGGTCCCGGCTGGACGCGTTGCGGGAGCTGGTCGGGCTGTCACGGACACGGCTGGACAGCAGGACGCTCGCCGAGGCGGGGCGGGTGCTGGACGAGGCGGCGGCGCGGCGCAAGCTCTCGGGGCAGCACACGGTCGTCGCCATCGCGGGTGCCACCGGCAGCGGCAAGTCGACGCTGTTCAACGCGCTCGCCGGCGTGGCGATCTCGGAGACGGGCGTCCGCAGGCCCACCACGGCGGCGCCCATCGCGTGCAGCTGGAGCGACGGCGCCGCCACCCTGATCGACCGGCTCGGCATTCCGGGACGGCTGCGGCGACGGCCGTTGCAGAGCGCGGAGGCGGAGGCGCAGCTGGCCGGTCTCGTCCTGGTGGACCTGCCCGACCACGACTCGGCGGCGGTGCAGCACCGGCAGCAGGTGGACCGGATCCTGGGGCTCGTCGACGCGGTCATCTGGGTCGTCGACCCGGAGAAGTACGCCGACGCTGTGCTCCACGAGCGGTATCTGCGGCCTCTCGCGGGCCACGCCGAGGTCATGTTCGTGGTGCTCAACCAGGTGGACCGGCTGCCCGGTGAGGCCGCGCATCAGGTGCTCGACGATCTGCGGCGGCTGCTCGACGAGGACGGGATCGCGCTCGGGGAGCACGGCGAACCGGGCGCGGCCGTGCTCGCCCTGTCCGCGCTCACCGGCGACGGGGTGGCGGAACTGCGGGAGGCGCTCGGGCAGTTCGTGGCCGAGCGGGGAGCACCGGGCCGCCGGGTCCAGGCCGATCTGGACGCGGCCGCCGCGCGGCTGTGGCCGGTGTACGCGACCGGGCGGCGCACCGGGCTCAGTGAGCGGGCGCGGAACGAGTTCGCCGCGCGGCTCGCCGACGCGGTGGGCGCCACCGCTGCGGGTGAGGCCGCCGAACGGGCCTGGCTGCGCAACGCCAACCGCGCGTGCGGCACGCCGTGGCTCCGGCTGTGGCGTTGGTACCAGGGACGGAGCGACCTCCCGACCGGACGTCACTCCCTGAGGATGCCCGTGGACGAGGAGCCCACCGCACGGCAGCGCGTCGAACAGGCCGTACGGGTCCTGTCCGACCGTGCCGCGGCGGGGCTGCCCGCGCCGTGGGCGCAGGCGGTGCGCGAGGCGGCGGCGCGCGGGGCGCTGGGGCTGCCCGAGGCGCTGGACGAGCTGGCGGCACGGGTCGGAGCGCCCACCGGGCGGCCCCAGCGACCGGGCTGGTGGCCGGCCGCGGTGCTGGCCCAGGCGTCGATGACCGTGCTTCAGGTCCTGGGCGGATTGTGGCTGTTGGGGCAGATCATCGGTGTCATGTCCCCGAATCTGGGGGTGCCGGTGCTGCTGATGGTGATCGGCATCGTCGGAGGTCCGGTCGTGGAGTGGGGGTGCGGGCTGGCGGCTCGGGGGCCGGCCCGGCGCTACGGCCTCGAAGCCGAGCGGCGGCTCTGGGAGGCGGCCGCCGGGTGCGGCCGGGCGCGGGTGTTGGACCCGGTGGCCGCCGAGTTGCTGCGCTACCGGGAGGTGCGGGAGCAGTACGGACGGGTGCTGGGGGCGGCACAGGTGGGGTGAGTCCTCGCCGATCTCCGCCTCGTTCACCCGGTCGGGTCGTATGCCTGGTCCACCCCGTGGGCCCTGCCTCTTCACCCGCTCGGGTGGCGGAGTTCTCCACAACTCGCGGGTAGTACACAGCGCTCAGCGGGCTCGTCCCCGCGACGGCAGTCTGGATTTCGCGGCGATCGCAGCGCCACGGCCCCCTCGCACGGAGCGGCGGGGCGGGGGCGGCGCGGTCACCGCGACAGACAGCGGTCGTACGGGACGGGCCCGTACGCGTGTCCGGCCGGCCTCGGTGCCGGTGCGAGGGAGGGTTCGCGAGATGAACGAGACGATGGTGTGCGTGGTGGGGAACGTGGCGACCCAGCCGGTCTGCCGCGAGTTGTCGACGGGCTCCTCGGCCCGGTTCCGGCTGGCGGTGACCTCGCGGTACTGGGACCGGGAGAAGAGCGAGTGGACCGACGGCCACACCAACTTCTTCACCGTGTGGGCGCGGCGCACCCTCGCGGCGAACGTGGCGTCGTCCGTGTCGCTGGGCGACCCGGTCGTGGTGCAGGGGCGGTTGAAGGTGCGCACCGAGCAACGGGACGGACAGAGCTGGGTCTCGGCGGACGTGGACGCGGTCGCCATCGGGCACGACCTGTCGCGGGGCACCTCCGCGTTCCGGCGGACACCCCGGGGAGAGACGGCGACACAGGCCCCGCCCCAGCCGGAGCCGAACTGGGAGACACCGGCCCCGGGTCGGCGCCTCGACATGGAAGCAGAACTGCACCCGGAAGCGGTCAGAGTGACGTGACATCAGAGCGCGACGGCGTGACATCAGGGTGTGCGTGACGCGTCCTCAGGGTGCGCGAGTCCGGTTCCCCACGCCATCCCTGAGCGTCGGCCGGTCGAACTGCGGCTTATCGGCGCGTGCGTGACGAACACTCCGGACGTAAAAACCATCGATTTGTCGATAAGCCCCGTCCGTGGCCCGCGCGGGCGATAACGATTCCGATTCGGATCGGTTGTCCGACCATACGACTGGGAAGAGCGGGGCGCCGCGTCCCTAGGATGCCGGGCATAGCTCACGGGGCTTCTGATTCTGCTGGTGGGACCACAACCCCCCACGTCAACGGGTCCTGCTCGAAGGGAAATTCTGTGGTTTCTTCGTTCTCGGCGCCGTTCACCGTGTCGTCCGGGTGGTCCGCGTGCAGAAGAGGGGCGGCCCGTCTCGCCGCCGTGTCGCTCGCGACCGGCCTCGTCGTCGCGGGTGCGATCGTCACCGCGGGCACGGCCGTCGCCGACGAGGAGACGGTGCAGAGCCCGGGCGGAGCGACGGCCACCATAGGCGGCCTGAAGACGTACGGGACGGCCGTGATCCGCACCGACGGTGAGGAGCAGCAGCTGCCCGCCGGTCTGTTCGAGATGTTCGTCGACGGCGGCGGCACCCTGCAGACCTACTGCGTCGACATCCAGAACCCCACGCAGAAGGACGCCACGTACCAGGAGACCCCCTGGAGCGGCACCTCCCTGGGTCACAACAAGAACGCCGGCAAGATCAACTGGATCCTGCAGAACTCGTATCCGCAGGTGAACGACCTCGCCGCTCTCGCCGGCAAGGCGGGCGCCAAGGGGCTCACCGAGCAGGACGCGGCGGCCGGTACCCAGGTCGCGATCTGGCGGTACTCCGACGGTGCCGATGTGACGGCCCTCGACCCGGAGGCCGAGAAGCTCGCCGACTACCTGGAGAAGAGCGCACGGAACCTGTCGGAGCCGGCGGCCTCGCTGTCCCTCGACCCGCCGGCGGTCGCGGGGCGGGCGGGCGAACGCCTCGGGCCGGTCAAGGTGCGCACCAACGCCGACGGCGTCACGGTCACCCCGCCGTCGGACGCCACCGCGGCCGGCGTGAAGGTCGTCGACGCGGACGGCAAGGCCGTGACCTCGGCGCGGGACGGCAGCGAGCTGTACTTCGAGGTGCCCGAGGACAGCGAGGACGGCTCGGCCGAGCTGGCCGTCGAGGCCTCCACCACCGTGCCGGTCGGCCGGGCCTTCGCCTCCGAGACCCGCAGCCAGACCCAGATCCTCGCGGGCTCCAGCGCGTCCACGGTCTCCGCCACGGCCACCGCCACCTGGGCCACCGCCGGCGCGATACCCGCGCTGTCCGCCGAGAAGAACTGCGCCGAGGGCGGCCTCGACCTCACTGTGGCCAACCCCGGGGACGAGCCCTTCACCTTCGAGCTGATGGGGATCGACTACGCCATCGAGTCGGGCGAGACCCGGACGGTGACCATCCCGCTCCAGGAGGACCAGGCCTACGACTTCACGATCAAGGGAGCGAACGGCCTCGCGAAGCAGTTCCGCGGTGTCCTCGACTGCCGGACGGAGACCGAGGCCGACGCGGCCGGCGAGTCCGTGCAGACACTGAGCGAGCCGAGTCCGGCGACGGTCGGCGGCGGCGCCGTCACCGACTCCGCCGGTGACCTCGCCGAGACCGGCAGCTCCGGCGCGACCCCGGTGATCGGGGGCGTCGCCATCGCGCTCGTCGTGATCGGCGGCGCCGTGATGATCGTCCTGCGCAAGCGGGAGCAGCAGAAGCAGTAGCCGACGAGCAGAGTTCCTTGGCAACTCAACAGCGAGTGACCGCGCGGTGACTTCCGCGAGTGACGCGGCCCCGGTACGCCCCTCAGGCGCCGGGGCCGCGCCGCTCTTGCGGGGCCTCACCATCCGGTTTCCGTCGAGGGCTGGCCGTGCGGCAAGATGGGTGGTACTGCCCACTGCCAGATTTCAAGTTGCCGGACGGTTTCTCTTGGCTGAGTTCATTTACACCATGCGCAAGACGCGCAAGGCGCACGGCGACAAGGTGATCCTTGACGACGTATCGCTGAGCTTTCTGCCCGGCGCGAAGATCGGTGTGGTCGGTCCGAACGGTGCCGGTAAGTCCACCGTCCTCAAGATCATGGCCGGCCTGGAGCAGCCGTCGAACGGCGACGCGTTCCTCTCGCCCGGGTACACCGTCGGCATCCTTCTCCAGGAGCCGCCGCTGAACGAGGCGAAGACGGTCCTGGAGAACGTCCAGGAGGGCGTCGCCGAGATCAAGGGCAAGCTCGACCGGTTCAACGAGATCGCCGAGCAGATGGCCACCGACTACTCGGACGCGCTCCTCGAGGAGATGGGCAAGCTCCAGGAGGAGCTCGACCACGCCGAGGCCTGGGACCTGGACGCCCAGCTGGAGCAGGCCATGGACGCCCTCGGCTGCCCTCCCGGCGACTGGGCCGTCACCAAGCTCTCCGGTGGTGAGAGGCGCCGCGTCGCCCTCTGCAAGCTGCTGCTGGAGGCCCCCGACCTGCTGCTCCTCGACGAGCCCACCAACCACCTCGACGCCGAGTCGGTGAACTGGCTGGAGCAGCACCTCGCCCAGTACAAGGGCACCGTCGTGGCCATCACCCACGACCGGTACTTCCTGGACAACGTGGCCGGCTGGATCCTGGAGCTCGACCGCGGCCGCGCCATCGGCTACGAGGGCAACTACTCGACGTACCTGGAGACGAAGCAGTCCCGTCTCAAGGTCGAGGGCCAGAAGGACGCCAAGCGCGCCAAGCGCCTCAAGGAGGAGCTGGAGTGGGTCCGCTCCAACGCCAAGGGGCGGCAGGCCAAGTCCAAGGCGCGTCTGGCCCGCTACGAGGAGATGGCCGCCGAGGCCGACAAGATGCGGAAGCTGGACTTCGAGGAGATCCAGATCCCGCCGGGCCCCCGACTGGGCAACGTGGTCGTCGAGGTCAACAACCTCAGCAAGGCCTTCGGCGAGAAGGTCCTGATCGACGACCTGTCCTTCACGCTGCCCCGCAACGGCATCGTGGGCGTCATCGGCCCGAACGGCGCCGGCAAGACCACCCTGTTCAAGATGATCCAGGGCCTGGAGCAGCCGGACTCCGGCTCCATCAAGGTCGGCGACACCGTCAAGATCTCCTACGTCGACCAGACCCGCGAGAACATCGACCCCAAGAAGACGCTGTGGGCCGTCGTCTCCGACGAGCTGGACTACATCAACGTCGGCCAGGTCGAGATGCCCTCCCGCGCGTACGTCTCGGCGTTCGGCTTCAAGGGCCCCGACCAGCAGAAGCCGGCCGGAATCCTCTCCGGTGGTGAGCGCAACCGTCTGAACCTGGCGCTCACCCTGAAGCAGGGCGGCAACCTGCTGCTCCTCGACGAGCCGACCAACGACCTCGACGTCGAGACCCTGTCGTCCCTGGAGAACGCGCTCCTGGAGTTCCCCGGCTGCGCCGTGGTCGTCTCCCACGACCGCTGGTTCCTGGACCGTGTGGCGACGCACATCCTCGCCTACGAGGGCGAATCCAAGTGGTTCTGGTTCGAGGGCAACTTCGAGTCGTACGAGAAGAACAAGATCGAGCGGCTCGGCCCGGACGCCGCCCGTCCGCACCGCGCCACCTACAAGAAGCTGACCCGGGGCTGATCTTGCGGCACATCTACCGCTGCCCACTGCGCTGGGCGGACATGGACGCGTACGGCCACGTCAACAACGTGGTCTTCCTCCGCTACCTGGAGGAGGCCCGTATCGACTTCCTGTTCCGCCCGGAGAAGGACTTCAAGCAGGGGTCCGTGGTGGCACGCCATGAGATCGACTACCGGCGGCAGCTCGTCCACCGGCACAAGCCGGTGGACATCGAGCTGTGGGTCACGGAGATAAGAGCGGCGTCCTTCACGATCACCTACGAGGTCAAGGACCCCGAGCAGGTCTATGTCACGGCCTCCACGGTGATCGTTCCGTTCGACTTCGAGGCTCAACGCCCCCGTCGGCTCACGGCGGAGGAACGCGAGTTCCTGGCGGAGTACCGGGACGACGAGGAGGAGGGGGCCGTCGCCGCATGACGGTGCTCCACCTCGCCGACGAGGGGGAGGCGGCGGATCTCGCGGCCTTCCTCTCCCGGCTGCTCCACTACGACCGGGGTGCGGCGGTGCGTCTCCAGGCCGCCGGCACCGCACTCGCCGTCTTCGGTCGGCCGCCCTCCTTCGAGGTGCTGGCCATCCGGGCGGTACGGCTGGCGAAGCCGTACGAGAACGGGCTGGACGTCGCGCTCGACGTGACCGTCTCCGCCGGTGAACTGCTGGAGTCGATCGACGAGTCGGCGGCCACCGCAGTCGTGCCCGCCGCCGTCACCGGCCCGCCATGGGCCGGGGTGCTGCCTCCGCGCGGCGGCTGGCGCCGAGAGACGGGGCTGCCCGCCCAGGAGGCGGTACGGGCGAGCGTCGCCGAGGCCGTCGCCGAGTTCCGCTCCCGTACGGGGGAACTGGCGCCGGAGCAGCGCACCCGGGCCGAACTGGACCGGATCGGGCGGGAGATCTGGTCCCGGCCGATCGGGGACACCGCCCTGCCCGTGCGGGCAGCGCACGCGGCCCAGTCGCTGGGCTTCCTACGGCCCATGCGAGGCCGCACGGTGGAGGAACTGGAGCCCGCACTCTTCTCGTCGGGCGCGTGGCTGCGCCTGCGCACGCCGTACGGGTCGATCGCCGTACGGCGCGCGGGACTCGGCGCGCTGGACGTCAGCGTCCGCTGACCGTCCCGCTCAGCGGCTCAGTCGGGGGTGTTCACCATCGAGGCCGCCGCGTACGTCAGGTAGTTCCACAGGGTGTGCGCGTGTTCCTCGGAGAGGTCCAGCTCGTCGACGGCGTCGCGCATGTGCCTCAGCCAGGCGTCGTGCGCGGCCCGGTCGACGGTGAACGGCGCGTGCCGCATCCGCAGGCGGGGGTGGCCACGGTTGTCGCTGTACGTGGTGGGGCCGCCCCAGTACTGGATCAGGAACAGCACGAGGCGCTCCTCCGCCGGACCCAGATCCTCCTCGGGATACATGGGCCGCAGAATCGGGTCCTCGGCGACCCCCTCGTAGAAGCGGCGCACGAGGCGCCGGAAGGTCTCCTGGCCACCGACCTGTTCGTAGAAGGTCTGCTCCTGCAGCGTGCCGCGCCGAATCTCTTTCACGTGTCCCATGGTCTCAGACGGGGGGACGGAGGACTCAAGGCTTAGGACCAAGGAGAAAACCGGGGCTCGGCGGCACCCTGCCCGGCCCGGCGGCGCCTTCCGGGTGATGTACGGGGGGTGGGGAACGGCGGATTCCGGACCTGTGTGCCGCGACACTCGCCTCCCGGGGCGTCCGGCAGCACAGTGGAGACATGGGCACGCACACTGTGGACCACGACTTGGAACGCCTCGCCGCGCAGGCGCGGTCGGCGCTGGTGCGCGAGATCGAGCGCAGCGGGGCCTGGGACGCCGACCCGGTCTGGCGGGAGGCGTTCGAGGCGGTCCCGCGGCACCTCTTCGTCCCGTACTACTACGTCGGGATCGTGGGCGGATTCGAGCGGCTGTGGGGCGAGGAGCGCGACCCGAGGCGGCGGGAGCGATGGGTGCGGGGCGCGTACGCGGACGCGCCGCTGGCCACGCGGGTCCGGGACGGCGAGTTGATCTCCTCCAGCAGCCAGCCCTCCCTGATGGCGAAGATGCTGGCCGAGTTGGAGGTGGAGGACAGCCACCGGGTCCTGGAGATCGGCGCGGGGACCGGCTACAACGCCGCTCTGCTCGCGCACCGGCTCGGCGACGACCTGGTCACCACCGTCGACCTGGACGCCGACATCACGGAGGCCGCGCGCACCCATCTGCGGGCGGCCGGGTACCACCCGACCGTCGTCACAGGGGACGGGGCGCGCGGTGTGCCCGAACGGGCCCCGTACGACCGGATCATCGCGACCTGCACGCTCCACTCGATCCCGCGGGCCTGGCTCGCCCAGTGCGCCCCCGGTGGACGCGTCCTGACGCCGATGGCCACGGGGCTGGTGGCGCTGCGGGTCATGGACGACGAGCACGCGGAGGGGCGGTTCCTGCACACGGCGGCGTTCTTCGTGCCGTTGCGCGGGGGCGGGGAGCCGGAGGGGATGCACCCGCATCTGGGCGGGCTGCCGCGGCAGGCCCGGGATCACGATCTCTTCCGGTTCCTGCTGAGCCTGACGGCGGGCAGCCTCGACCCGCACGAGGCGCTCGCACTGTGGCAGCGCGAGGGCATGCCGTCGCGTGAGCGCTACGGGATCACCGTCAGCGGCGACCGGGCCTGGGCCTGGCTGGACGACCCGGAGGGGCCGTACGCCTGGCCCCTGCCGTGAGCGCCGGAACACGGCCGGCGGTGCCCGGGCAGCGGAGCGGGGCCGGCCGAACCGGTCGGCCGACCCCGATCGTCATGTCCTCGCGGGTCAGCCCCGGCGGATCGTGATCGTCGTCCAGGCGCCCACGTGGACCCGGTCCCCGTCCTGGAGGGGGACCGGCACGAAGGGCTGGATGGGCTCCTCGGAGCCGTTGACCGTGGTTCCGTTGGTGGAGTTCTGGTCGACGACCGCCCAGGTGCCGTCCGGTTGCTGCACCAGCACGGCGTGCTGGTGCGAGACACCCGGGTCCTCCGGCGGCACGGACAGATCGATGTCGGGGGTGTCACCGGTGGAGTGCCGGCGGCGGCCGATGGTGATCTGGTTGCCGGTGAGGGTGCGCTGCTGCTCGGGGGAGTACGCGGGCAGGTTCAGCCCGGCGGCCTCGGGGCCCGAGCGCTGCATCATCGCCATGAAGTACTCACGGTCCGGACCGATGGTCGCGCTCCAGGTCACCGGTCCCTGCTGGTACGAGGGACCGGGCGGGGCCTGGGTGACATCGGGCTGCGGGTAGCCGTAGCCGCCGGG
>NZ_LIRK01000169.1 GCF_001419765.1 Streptomyces torulosus | reverse complement strand
ACCCACAACCCCGTTCGCACCGACGCGCCCCCCACCCCCACAGATTCGCCCGTATGGAACACGCACCGTAACCAAATCATCCCATCGGCCGTTTCCGGGCAGTATGCCCGCGCCGACCCATGGATGTCCTCCTTGCCCAGGTTCAGTGTCATCGTCCCCGCGTACAAGGTTCAGGCGTACCTGCACGAATGCCTGGATTCCGTGCTGTCCCAGTCCTTCACCGACCTCGAACTGATCGTGGTCGNNNNGGGTGCCGCCCGCAACAAGGGGATGGAGCTCGCCAGGGGCGACTACCTCCTTTTCCTCGACGGCGACGACACGCTCGCGCCGGACGCGCTTCAGTCGATCGCCGACCGCGTCAAGGAGACCGGCGAACCGGACGTCCTCGTCCATGACTTCGCCGGTACGACCTGGGCGGGGCTGCCCGTCGGCGCCGCACACGACCCCCGGCTCTCCGAGGCGGGCTCCGCGCCGTTCCGCCTCGACGACCGCCCCGGTNNNNACCGGCGGGAGTTCGTGGAGGACCACGGTTTCCGTTTCCCACCCGGGATCCACGAGGACACGGTGTGGACGTACCAGGTGCTGATGGCGGCCGAGTCCGTCGCCACGCTCGACCGGGTCTGCGTCCATGTCCGCAGGCGCCGCCACGGCGGTCTCCTCGACCGGACCACCCGTGCGCACTTCGACGTGTTCGAGCAGTACGACCGGCTGTTCGCGTACGTCGCCGAGCGGCCGGAACTGGCCGTGTGGCGTCCGCTGCTGTTCCGCCGCATGGTCGACCACCTCACCGCGGTGTTCTCCCGGCGTGACCGGCTCCCGCGCGCCGCGCGCGCCGAGTTCCTGCGCACCGTCCGCGCCTACTGCGCCCGCTACCGCACCCCGGGCGCCCCACTGCGCGCCCCCGCGCGGCTCCGGCATCTGCTGCTGCGGCTGGGCAGCCCCCGTCTGTACGGGGCGCTGTGGGCGACGGCCCGCGCGGGCCGGGGCGCGGCCGGGCTGGCGCGGGGCCTGGGCCGGCTGGTCCGGGGCGGCGGGCTCCGCCTGCACTACCGCGTCCAGCGGCTGCTGCCGCTGCGGGCCGACCGGGCGGTGTTCGCCGCGTACGACGGCCGCGGCTATGTGTGCAACCCGGCGGCGCTGGAGAACGCGTTCCGCACGCATGTGCCGGGCATGCGCACCTCGTGGGTGGCCCGGCCGGAGCACCACCACACCCTGCCGGTGGCGACCCGGCGGGTACGGCCCGGCTCGATGGCGTACTGGACGGCACTGGCCCGCTCCACGTACCTCGTCAGCAACGTCGACTTCGACCGGCGGCTGGTCAAGCGGGACGGGCAGGTGCTGGTGCAGACCCGGCACGGCACCCCGCTCAAGCACATGGGGCTCGACCTCCAGGACCGTCCGGCGGCCGCGCGCGGCACGGACTTCGAGGCGGCGCTGCGGGGCAGCGACCAGTGGGACTACGTCCTGTCCGCCAACCGCCACTCCACGCTCGTCTGGGAGCGGGTCCACCCGTCCCCGTACACGACCCTCGAGTACGGTGCGCCGCGCAACGACGTGCTGCTGCGGGCCACCTCGGCGGATGTGGCGCGGATCCGCGAGCACCTCGGGATCCCGGAGGGCGCGGTCGCCCTGCTGTACGCCCCCACGCACCGCGACTACCGCCACTCGCAGCGCGCCCACCTGGACCTGGAGCGGGTGCTGCGCAAGCTCGGGCCGCGCTTCGTGGTCCTCGCCCGCGCGCACCACGCGTACGACGCGCCGCTGACGGACCTCGCGCACGGGCGGCTGCTGGACGTCACCGGGTATCCGAGCGTCGAGGGCCTGTGCCTGGCGTCCGACGCGCTCGTCACGGACTACTCGTCCCTGATGTTCGACTACGCCAATCTCGACCGGCCGATCGTGATCCACGCGGAGGACTGGGAGGCGTACGAGGCGGCGCGGGGGACGTACTTCGACCTGCGGTCGTTCCCGCCGGGCGCGGTGGCGCGCAGCGAGGACGAGCTGATCGACATCTTCGCGACGGGGCACTGGCGGGGCTCGCGGTCGGCGCAGCTGCGGGCGGCGTTCCGGGAGCGGTTCTGCCAGTTCGACGACGGGAGGGCGGCGGAGCGGGTGGTACGGCGGGTCGTGCTCGGGGAGGCGGAGGTCCCGCCGATCGTGCCGCTCGACGACCGCCGGCCCGCGCCGTCGGCGACGGCCGGCCGGGAGGCGTCGCCCCTGGCGTCCGTACCGGGCCAGTCCCGACCGGGGGTGGACGACCCCCTGCGCACGTAGGGGTCACGTCCGGTTCGTCGGCGAGCGCGGGTGGGTGGGGGCCGTTCGCGCAGTTCCCCGCGCCCCTTGAAAAGCGCCCGGGGCTGCGCCCCGTGCTTTTCAAGGGGAGGTCGGGCCGCCGGCCCGTCCCTCCAGGGGCGCGAGGAACTGCGCGAGAAGCCACACACCCTCCGCACCCGCCAACGCACCCGCACCCCCGAGCCACCAGGCGCCCTCGACCCGAAAGGACAGAATGCCCCGCTTCAGTGTCATCGTCCCCGTGTTCAAGGTCCGGGGCTTCCTGCGCGAGTGCCTCGACTCGGTGCTGGAGCAGTCGTACCGGGACCTGGAGGTCATCGCCGTCGACGACTGCTCGCCGGACGGCAGCGGCGACATCCTCGACGCGTACGCCGCCCGCGACCCGCGCGTCCGGGTACTGCACCTGCCGGCGAACGTGGGCCTCGGGCGCGCCCGCAACGCGGGCCTGCCGTACGCCACCGGGGACTTCGTCCTCTTCCTCGACAGCGACGACACCTTCACCCCGGGTGCCCTGCGCGCGCTGGCCGACCGGCTGGACGAGGCCGGCGACCCCGATGTGCTGGTCTTCGACTACGCCCGCACGTACTGGTGGGGCGGCACGCGCCGCAACTCCCTCGCGCACGTGCTGAAGGACGTGGGGACCGGCACGTTCACGGTCGCCGAGCACCCGGAGATCCTCGAACTGCTGATGGTGGTGTGGAACAAGGCGTACCGGCGGGAGTTCGTGGAGGCGCACGGCTTCCGGTTCCCGCCGGGCTACTACGAGGACACGCCGTGGACGTTCCCGGTGCTGCTGAGCGCGCGGCGGATCGCGACCCTGGACCGGATCTGCGTGGCGTACCGGCAGCGCCGACAGGGCAACATCCTGTCCACCACGAGCCGCCGGCACTTCGATGTGCACGACCAGTACGAGCGGGTCTTCACGTTCCTGGACGCGCGGCCGGAGCTGACGCGCTGGCGGCCGTTCCTGCGGCACAAGATGGCGGAGCACTGCCTGGACATCCTCGCCAAGCCGGACCGGGTGCCGACGCGGGACAAGGGCGAGTTCTTCCGGCGGACGGCGGGGCTGTACCAGAAGTACCGCACGCCGGACGAGGTGCCGGTGGCTCCCGAGTTCCGGGTCCTGGAGGGCAGTTGGGCGGCCTGCCGGGTCCGGCGGCAGGGGGCCCGGCTCCGTACGGCGCTGACCGCGCGCGGGGAGCGGGTGCGGGCGGCGGGTGCCGAGCGGATCCGGCGGAGCCGGTCGCTGGTGCACGAGCGGCTGCCGCTGGACCCGCGGCTGGCGCTGTACTCGGCGTTCTCCCACCGGGGCATGCTGGGTGACCCGGCGGCGGTCTACCGGGCCGCGCGTGAGCTGGCCCCGCACATCCGGGGCGTGTGGGTGGTGCGGCCCGAGCTGGTGGGGACGCTGCCGGTGGACGTCGAGTACGTGACGCCGGGCTCGCCCGAGTTCCTGCGGCTGGCCGCGCGGGCCACGTACTTCGTCAACAACGTGAACTGGCCGTCCACCCCGCGCAGGCGGCCGGGCAGCGTGTACATCCACACCCATCAGGGCACGCCCCTGAAGTTCATGGCCGCCGATCTGCTGCACAAGCCGGGGGCGCGGCTCGGGGTCGACGTGCCGCGGATGCTGCGCCGGGCGGACCGCTGGGACTACAGCCTGGTCGCCAACCGGCACTCGGAGCTGGTGTGGAGCAGGGCGTACCCGTGCGGGTTCGTGTCGTTGCGCACCGGCAGCCCGCGCAACGACGTGCTGGTGAACGCCGGGCCGGACAGCGGCGCGGCGGTCCGGGAGCGGCTCGGCATCCCGGCGGACCACACGGTCGTGCTGTACGCGCCCTCACCGCGCGACTACCGGCGGGGCGGGCACGTCGAGCGTTTCGACCTGGCCCGGTTCGCGGAGGATCTGCGCCGGAGCCTGGGCGAGCGCCACACCCTCGTCGTACGGCTGCATCCGTCGCTCGCGGACGGGCCGGCGCGCGGGTTCGGGCTCGCGGAGCTGCACCGGCGGGGCGTGCTGGTGGACGCGACGGACGAACCGCACGTCGAGGAGGTGATGCTCGCCTCCGACGCCCTGGTCACGGACTACTCGGCCCTGATGTTCGACTACGCCAACCTGGACCGGCCGATCGTGATCCACGCGGACGACTGGGGGGCGTTCACGGCGAGCCGGGGCGCGTACCTCGACATCACGGCCGAGGGCCCCGGCCATGTGTCCCGTTCGTACCGTGAGCTTGCCCGGCTGTTCGACTCGGGGCAGTGGCGGGACGCGGAGTCGGCGCGGCTGCGGGCGGCGTTCCGGAAGCGGTACTGCGAGTTCGACGACGGGAAGGCCGCCGAGCGGGTGGTGCGGTCGCTGATGCTGGGTGAGGCGGTGGCGACGGTGCCCGCCCCGAGCGCTCACCGCGTCTCGTCCCTCGTCTCGTCATGAGCGAGCGCGCGTTCGCACTCGGGGGGCGCGCGTTCACGATCGGGAGGCGCGCGTTCATGGTGAGGGCGCGTACGTGGGTGGTGCTGCTGGCCGTGGGCTGCGCCCTGTGCCAGCTCGCGGCCGTCACCGGGCGCGCCACCCCCGACACCAAGAACTACGTCTCGTACGCCCTCACCCTGGGCGGGGCGGGTGTGCGGGAGTCGGCGGCGGGGACCATCGACCACTACTGCGGGAGCCGGGCGGCCACCGCGGAGCGGGACCGGAGCGTGGACGTGGTGCGCCTCCGCGCGCCGAGCCCGGCCGGGCGGGTGGCCGAGGAGTGCCGCCGGGAGCTGTGGCAGGACCTGCTCACCGACCACTTCACCCGGCCCGACCGGGCCCGGCCGTGGCCGGAGTTCCTGCGTCTGGAGGTCGGCTTCTGGGCGGAGTGGGGGCGCCGTCGGCTGACGCAGCCGCTGTTCCTGGCGGCGCTGGCGGCGGGGGCCTGGGGGGCGGTGCGGCAGCGGCCCGTGTTCGGGTGGTTCGTGGTCGCCGGTGCCTGCACCGGCCTGCTCAACCAGGCGGGCCATCCGGACATCACCATCTGGGGCGACCGGCTGATCGTGGTGGCGTGGCTGCTGCCGGTGCTGGGACTGCCGCTGCTGCTGGAGCGGCTCACCGCCCCGCGCGCTTCACTCGATGTGGTGACGGCCAGCTAAGCGGATGACCTGATCCGGGAAGGGACGGCAAATGCCCTACACCGGATCTGGTTCCGTCTCCCCGGACGGTGGCGCCCGCCCCCGGCGCCGCCTCCGTGGCGCACTCGGCGCCACGGCGCTCCGCGGCGGCCGCACCCGTCTGACCCGACGGCCGAGCCCGTACGTCGTGCTGGGCGGGCTGTTCTGGCTGGTGATGACCCTGGCGTACTGGCGGGTGCCGCTGTGCTGCGACACCGGCCAGCACGCGGCGGTGATCGAACGCCTCCGCTGGGATCTGTGGCACCCGGCCCATCCGACGGCGGACCTGCCGGGCGCGGGCAGCCCGTACTACTCCCCGTACGCGGTCGTCCAGGGTGTCCTCGCCCGGCTGACCGGCCTGAGCGGCTGGGCGCTGGTGAAGCTGGCCGGGCCGCTGAACCTGCTGGTGCTGCTCACCGGGGTCGGCCGGTTCGTCCGGGTGCTGACGCCCCGGCCGTGGGCGCCGGTCCTCGCGCTGCTGTTCATGACGGTGCTGTGGGGCACCGAGCGGATCGTGTGGAGCGGCTACCTCGGACTGATGTCGATGACGACGAACCTCGGCTATCCGTCGACGTTCGCGATCGGTCTGACGTTCTGGGCGTGGGCCTGGACGGGTGCACGCGCGCGGGGCGGCGGTCTGCCGCGCGGGGTGCGGTACGTCGGCCCGAGCGGCCTCGGGAGCGCCTGGGCGTACGCGGGGCTGGGCGTGCTGTACGGGCTGATCGCGCTGACGCACCCGGTCACGGCCGTGGCCGCGCTGGCCGGGGCCGTCGCCGTGGTGGCGGCGTGGCAGCACGGCTGGTGGGGGCCGGTGGTGGGGCGCTGGGCGCTGACGGGCACGGTCGCCCTGGCGGTCGCGGTGGCGTGGCCGTACTACAGCGTCCTGTCGCTGGCCGGGAACACCAGCGTGGACGGCATGCACCGGCTGCTGTACACGGACATGGGCGGACATCTGTGGCTGGCGCTGCTGGGGCTGCCGGCGCTGTGGGCGCGGGCGCGCAGATCGCCGCGGGATCCGCTGGCGCTGATGTTCGGGGCGCAGTGCCTGGTGGTCGCGTACGGCTGGGTCAGCGGCCACTACACGTGCGGCCGGATCCTGGGGCTCGCCGCGGTGCCCGCGCAGTTCGCCCTGGCGGTGGAGCTGGCGGCGCCCCGGCCGTGGAGGTGGGGGCGGCGGATGCTGGGCGCGGTGGCCGCGGCGGGGGTCTGCGTGGGGTTCCTGACCGTGCAGGCGGGGGCGGTCGTCCCCCGGTCGCTGGACCCGGTCGGTTTCGAGCAGCCGCCGCGCTGGCCGACGTACGCGTGGGCGGCGCGGCATGTGGGCGCGGGCGAGGTACTGATCACCGACGGGTACTTCGCGGGGCACGCGATGGCCGGGTACGGGGTGAACATGGCGGCGCCCACCTGGCCCGATCCGGCGCTGGACGAGGCGGAGCGCGGGCGGCGGTACGCGGACGTCCGGGCGTATCTGGACCCGGCGGCCACGCGCGCGGAGCGCACGGAGATCGCCCGGCGGTACGGAGTGAGGTGGCTGCTGCTCACCCGGTGGCGCGAGGCTCCGCAGGAGGCGGTGGTCGTGGACTTCAGTCGGCGGACCGGGGAGGTGCTGGCGCGGATCGCTCCGTAGGGGTGGTGCGGGGCGATCCGCGCGCGACGGCCCGCGCGGCGACGGGTTACTCGATGACGAGCTCGACCGGGATGTTGTTGCGCGTGGCGTTGGAGTAGGGGCAGACCTGGTGGGCCTGCTCGACGAGCTTGCGGCCGGTGGCCTCGTCGACGCTGTCGGGGAGCTCGACGCGGAGGGTGGCCTTGAGGGCGAAGCCCTCGCCCTGCTTGCCTATGCCGACCTCGGCGGTCACGGCGGCCTCGCTGACGTCGACCTTGGCGGCGCGGCCGACCAGGCCGAGGGCGCTGGCGAAGCAGGCGGCGTAGCCCGCGGCGAACAGCTGCTCCGGGTTGGTGCCCTGGCCGTTGCCGCCCAGCTCCACCGGGAGGGCCAGGTCGAGGTCGAGCTTGCCGTCGTTGGTGACGGCGCGGCCCTCGCGGCCGTGGGTGGCGGTGGCGACAGCGGTGTAGAGCGCGTCCATGGGAAACCCATCCCTTTCACAGTTCACGTCACGTCCGGCGATCCGTCCGACCGCCGTGCACGGCCCCAAGTAGAGCACACAATTCAATTGGGTACAACTAAATGGTGGGCGGCGCGGTACTCTGGGGATATGACCAGCGCCATCCCATTGCCCGAGGGGGTCTCCGAGGAGGAGTTCCTCCGCCTGGACCGGCAGATCTGCTTCTCCCTGCACGCCGCCTCGCGCGCCTTCAACGGCGTCTACCGGGTGGTCCTCAAGGAACTGGGGATCACCTATCCGCAGTACCTGGTGATGCTGGTGCTGTGGGAGCAGGGCGAGCTGCCCGTCAAGAAGCTCGGCGAGTATCTGCGGCTCGACTCCGGGACCCTGTCCCCGTTGCTGAAGCGCCTGGAGGCCGCCGGTCTCGTCCGGCGGGAGCGCAGCGCGCGCGACGAGCGGTCCGTCGAGGTGCGGCTGACCGAGGAGGGCACCGCCCTGCGGGAGCGCGCCCTGGCCGTGCCGCGCCGGATCGTCTCCGCGACGACGTTCGACGTCGACGAGATCCGCGACCTGCGCGACCGCCTGGACCGCCTCACGGCCGCCCTGGACGAGGCGGCACTCCAGGACCCCGCGGCCCACTGACGCACCCTCCGCCGGCGAGCCCCGTCATCATCGCCGGAGCGCCTCGCTGGGGTGACGACATGCTGCCCATCGGTCGGTCTTGACCCCTCTTGGCAGCTTTGACGGCGTATCGCCGCTTTCCCGGCTTTCGCGCGCCTTACGATCCGGCCGATGAGACCTCTCACCGTCGGCTGGCTCGCCACCCGCGCCCTGATGCTGTGGCTGCTCGCGCACAACCACCTCGGCCCGCTCGGCGAGGGCGGGGTCGCGCGCGAGGTGCACCAGCTGTACGCCCGCTGGCACGGCGTCCTCGCGACCGGCACGTACCCGTCGGGGGACCGACTGTGGCAGTACCCGCCGGGCGCGGGCCCGGTGCTCCTCTCCCCCGGACTGCTGCCGGGGCTGACGTACTTCCAGGCGTTCGTGGCCCTCACCCTCGCGGCGGACCTGGTCGTCACGGTGGCCCTCCTGCGCGCGGGTCGGCGCCCCGGACGCAGTCTGCGCGGCGCGGCCCTGTGGACGGCGGCCCTGCCGCTGCTGATGTTCCTGCCCCTGGTGCGCTACGACGTGCAGGCCACCGCCTTCGCCGTCGTCGCCCTGCTCGCCCTGTCGCGCTCCACACGCGCGTGCGGGGCATGGGCGGCGGCCGGCGCGCTGGTGAAGGTGTGGCCGGCGCTGACACTGATCGGCATGCCGAGGGGCCGTACGACACGGGAGGCGTGGACGGCGGCGGTGGTCACGGCGAGTGTGCTGCTGGGGGTACTGGCCGCGCTGTTCAGGGATCCGTTCGACTTCCTGCGGCAGCAGGGCGGGCGGGGCGTGCAGATCGAGTCGCTGGGCGGCACCGCCCTGGGGCTCGCGCGCCGGGCGGGCTGGCCGGGGACCGTGCGCCATCGCTACGGCTCGCTGGAGTTCGTCGGGCCGTATGTGTCGTCGGTGGCCGCGGCCCTGCTGGGGCTCACCGTGCTGGCGCTCGGCGCGCTGCTGCTGTGGCGGACGCGGGCCCGCCGCTGGTCGCCGGCGACGCCGTACGACGCCGCCCTGGCCGCCGTGCTGCTGTTCACGGTGACCAGCCGGGTCATCAGCCCCCAGTACCTGGTGTGGCTGCTCGGCCTGGCCGCCGTGTGCCTGACCTCGCGGCACACCACCCAGCGGCCGGTGGCCGTCCTGCTCGTGGCGGCGACCGCCCTCACCACCGTGGTCTATCCGGTGCTCTACGACGACGTGGTCGCCTCCACCTGGCGGGGCTGTCTGCTGATGGTGGCGCGCAACGGGCTGCTGGCGATCGCGGCGGGCCTGTCGTTCGCCCGGCTTTGGCGGGGTACCACCGAAAATCCCCACCCGGTCGGCACGAACGGCACCGACGATCCGACGGAATCCCACACGTCCGAACGGAACCCCGACTCCACGCGGGCCATCTTCCCCACGGGGCCGCGAAGTCCCTCTTAAGGGAAGATTGCACACAAACCTCTCATAGGTCCGGGGCAACCATGCTTCTTCAGCAGGCGCAGGTCACCGTCGTCGTCATCGGGTACGACGACGCCGCTCATGTGGCGGACGCGGTGCGCTCGGCGCTCGCCCAGGGGCCGGTCGTCCAGGAGGTGATCGCGGTCGACGACTGCTCGACGGACGGCAGCGGCGACCTGCTGGAGGAACTGGCCGCCGCCGAACCCCGCCTGAGGGTCATCCGGCGCGGGACCAACAGCGGCGGTTGCGGCACCCCGCGTAACGACGGCCTCGACGCCGCGACCGCCCCGTACGTGATGTTCCTGGACAGCGACGACGTCCTGCCGCCGGGTGCCGTGACCGCGCTGCTGGACGCGGCCGTGGAGGACGACGCGCCCGTGGCGGCCGGGCTGTGCGTCCGCAGGGAGCTGCCCTCCGGGCGCGAGACGCCCTGGCAGCCCGAGGTGTACGCCCGGCGCGCGCTGGTCACCCATCCGGCCCGGCGCGAGCGCCTCGTCCACGACACGCTCTGCGTCAACAAGCTGTACCGGACCACCTTCCTGCGCGACCACGGCATCCGCTTCCCCGAGGGACGCTTCCGGTACGAGGACTTCGTGTTCGTCGCGCGCGTGCTGGCCGCCGGGCCGCGCGTCGCGCTCGTCCCCGACCCCGTGTACGTGTGGCAGGTCCGCCGCTCGGCGGCCCGGCTCTCGCTCTCCCTCGACCGCTCCGACATCGCCAACTGGCAGGCCCGCATCCAGGCCGACAGGCTGTCGTACGACATCCTCCTCGGGGCCGGCGAGAAGCTCCTGGCGCGGGCCACCCGGACACGCTTCCTCGACCACTCGCTGCGCATGTACGCGCGCGAGCTGGACCTGCGCGGCGCGCACTACCGGCGCGAATGGTGGGGCCTCACCCGCGCGTACCTGAGCTGCTTCGACGAGGGCGACTTCACGCCGGCGCCCGCTCCCGGCCGGGTCGTCGCCCGGGTGATCCTCGCCGCCGAGGAACCGCGCCACCTGGGCCGCCTCAAGGAGATGGCCGCCCGACCGGCGCGGCTCAACCCGCCGTACGCGCGCGCGGGCGACGGCACGCCCGTCTGGTCGGCGGACCTGCCCCAGGTCGAGCTGGAACACCTCCTCGTCCGTCCCGTGCACCTGCTGCCGGCCGCCGTCGACGCGGAACTGCGGCCCCGCGCGCGGGGCACCGTCCTCCGGCTGCGCCTCCACGAGCTGTACGGGCGGATGGCGGACGCGGGCCCCGAGACGGTGGACGTGGAGTTCGTCGAGCGGGACGACGGCCGCGTGGGCCTCGCGCGCACGGTGCCCCTCACGGCCTGCCCCGGGGCCGAGCACTGGGCGGCGGAGGTCCCGCTGGACCTGGCGGCGCTGGGCAGCGGCACCTGGGACCTGCGGCTGAGGCTGCTGTTCCAGGACGGCAGCCGGCGCGAGACCACCGCCCACGCGGTCGCGGGCGCCGGACTGCTGCGCCGTCGCGCGCTCCCGAGCACCCGGCACGGAGTGCTCCTGGTGCAGCCGTACGCGACCCACGCGGGGGCGCTCGCGCTGCGGCTCGCGCCCGGTTGGCGCGGATTCACCGAGGTGGTGCGCCGTCGCCTCAAGCGCCTGCTTCACTGATGACCGACCTGGTCGCACCCGCGCCGTCACCCGACGCGCGGCTTCACCCCTGGCAGGACCCCGCGGGTCCATCGACGAGAGGACAGTCGTCCATGACCTGGCTGATCACCGGTGGCGCCGGATACATCGGAGCCCATGTGGTGCGCGCGATGCTCGACGCGGGCGAGGAGGCCGTCGTCTACGACGACCTGTCCACGGGGATCGCCGAACGGGTGCCGGAGGGTGTGCCGTTGGAGGTCGGCTCGACCCTCGACGGGGAGCGTCTGGCGCGGGTGATCCGCGGCCACGGCGTCACCGGCGTCGTGCACCTCGCGGCGAAGAAGCAGGTCGGCGAGTCCGTCGAACGGCCCCTGCACTACTACCGGGAGAACGTCGAGGGCCTGCGCACCCTGCTCGGCGCCGTCACCGACGCCGGTGTCCCGTCGTTCGTGTTCTCGTCCTCGGCGGCCGTGTACGGCATGCCCGACGTGGACCTGGTCACGGAGGACACGCCCTGCGCGCCCATGAGCCCGTACGGCGAGACGAAGCTGGTCGGGGAGTGGCTGGTGCGGGCCACGGGCCGGGCGACGGGCCTGTCGACGGCGTCGCTGCGGTACTTCAACGTCGCCGGGGCGGCGGCGCCCGCCCTGGCCGACACGGGCGTGTTCAACCTCGTCCCCATGGTGTTCGAGAAGCTCACCGAGGCGGCCGCGCCGCGCATCTTCGGCGCCGACTACCCCACCCCCGACGGCACCTGCGTCCGCGACTACATCCACGTCGTCGACCTGGCCGAGGCCCATGTGGCCACCGCCCGGCGACTGCGGGAGGCCCCCGGCACCGACCTCACCCTCAACATCGGCCGCGGCGAGGGCGTCTCGGTACGGGAGATGATCGACCGGATCACCGCCCACACCGGCCACACCCTGTCCCCGGTCGTCGTGGACCGGCGTCCGGGCGACCCCGCCCGCGTCGTCGCCTCGGCGGACCGCATCGCCACCGAACTGGGCTGGAAGGCCCGCCACGGCGTCGACGAGATGATCGCCTCCGCGTGGGAGGGCTGGGGGCACCACCACCCTGCCCGGTGAGGGTGGTGTCCGTGTCCGTGAGGCAGCTCACCGCATTGACGTTGCGCTCGTAACCGCCCCTTTGATACCAACGATTGACGTGCGCGCCCGTGCGACGGCCGTGAAGTCCCGCTCCGTGGTGGGAACCAAACGGTGCCGGTTGCGCGTGTGTACTGAGGGAAGCGAACGTTACGGGGGTAACGACGATGCCGGCTTGGGACATCGATCCGATCAACGTGCAGAGCACGCTGAACTCGACCGGTGAGGCGGCGGGCGGTCTGGAGAAGGCCGCCAACTCACTGGTGACGAACATGGCGAGCGCGGCCGAGTCGGCCGGAACGGCCGTGCCCGGCGGGCAGTTCAGCGGCCCCATGATCGGACCGGTCGCCGCCGGCACCCCGCGCGTGCCGGTCGGCCCGGTGGCGGCGGCGCTGAGCAAGTACTTGGAGGAACGGCAGAACAAGCTGGCGTTCATGGCGCAGCGGACCATCGACTCCGTGCAGGGCGCCGCCAAGGCCACCAACGCGTATGTCACCGGTGACCTGGACATGGCCGCCCAGCACCAGGCCAACGCGCTCAAGGCGACGGTGGTGCCCCCGCCGCCCGGCGTCGGCGGCGACGGCGGGCAGGGGCCGAAGTGAGCGACGACATCCCCGTCATCCCGGAGGAGGTCCCCGAGTTCACCGGCAACCTGGAGCTGCTGGACCAGCACATCAGCGGCATACGGTCGGCCGGGACCTCGCTGAAGGACTCGGGCTCGGCGATCGACACCCGCTTCGGGGGCCTGTCGGCGTACTACAAGGCGCCGGAGGCGGACCAGCTGTTCGCGACGACGGCGCCGGTCGCGGCGAAGGGCGAGGAGTTCTCCACCGAGCTGGGGACCGTGGCCTCCGCCCTCGACGACTACGCGGCGGCGGTCGGCCCGCTCAAGCAGAAGTTCGAGCAGCTCCGCCGGGACGCCATCGCCTTCCGCGAGAAGATCGCGGACGACGACGAGTGGCGTGCCGACGGTGATCTCGTCGAGGAGAACAACAACCGCCGTTCCGACATCAACGCCGCCTACGCCGCGTTCCAGGCGGCCGAGCGCGACTGCTACAACAAGATCGTCGCGCTGGTGGGCGGGGAGCCGCTGGTCGTCAACGACGGCTCGAACAAAGAGAACATGTACGGCTACCGGGGCGAGGACCTCGACCACGCCGGCGGACTGCCCTGGGGCGACCCGGTGGAGGAGTCCAACCCCTGGTACTACATCCACGAACACGTCTGGGACTTCGCCGTCGGCTTCGTCGTGGACGGCGTCTGGGGCACCATCAAGGGCCTCGGCACCCTCGTCGGCTTCAACGGCTGGGACGCGGCCGGCCAGGCATGGACGGGGCTGGGCAAGCTCCTGACGGGTATCGCGATCACCGCGACGCCGCTGGGCGCCGCGTACTGGCTGACCCCGGCGGACAAGCTGCCCTCCTGGCTGCGTGACTCCCGCACCGCGGTCGTGGAGACCGGCAAGGCGCTGATCGCCTACGACGAGTGGGGCAAGAACCCCTCACGCGCGGCCGGGGCGGTCACCTTCAACGTCGTCACCACCATCTTCACCGGCGGAACCGGCGGCGCGGTCTCCGGCGCCGGCAAGGCGGGCGCCATCGCCAAGGCCATCTCCTTCGCCGGCAAGGCCGGCAGGATCGTCGACCCGATGACGTACATCACCAAGGGCGTCGGCGCGACCGCGGTGAAGATCAGCGACGTCATGGCCGGCCTGCGCGGCATCACCGACGGCACCCACATCCGCCTCGGCGAGGGCACCTACCGCATCGCCGACACCCCCCACCTCGCCGACGACCTCCCCGCGGGCCTGACCCCCGAGAACAGCGTCCGCATGGAAACCCCCAAGGGCGAGGTCGTCTACCTCGACACCAAAACCCTCATCATGCACAACGCCGACGGCACCGTGCGCGAGTCCCTGGACGGCATCAAGCACGAAGGGACGGCGGCGGAGCGGGGCGCCGAAGTACGGACTCCGGAGCAGGAGTTGGTGGGGGCCGGGGCCAGGGTCGGCGACGGCAGTACGGCTGTGGGGCGAGTCGGGGACGATCTGAGCGGCACCGCGCGCGTAGGTGACGACCTCGGCGGCACCGGGCGGGTGGGGGACAACGGCCTCCCGGGTGGGCGTGCCGATGATCTGGGCCGTGGTCCCTCCGCGAGCCATGAGCCGCCGACCGGTCCGCGGGACCCCTCTACCCCGCCCCCGCATGGCGACGGCCCCACGGCGAACGGTCATGCCGACGACGGAGCCCGCCCCGGCACGGGGCACGAGCCGGGCCCCGTCGGACACGGAGACGACGGAGTTCGTCAGGGCGGCAATGGCGATGGCCATGGCTCGGGCAGCCATGCCGACGACGGCACGTCACCGCATGGGCAGGCCGACGGTGCCCACCACGGCGACCGGGACGTACGGGAACCGGGCGGTTCGATCGCGGAGGACGCCGCCCGCCGGGCCGCGCCCCCCACCGAGATCGTCCCGGGCCAGCCCTTGCCACCGGCCGGGCCTGGCACGAAGATCCTCGGCCAGCTACCGGCGAGCCGCGTGGAGACGGTGGAAGTCAACGGCTACGAGGTAATTACCAAGGTCGATGGCAAAAACGTCGAGCATTTCCTCAAGGAGCTGGGATATCAGCGCGCCGCTTCCTATTTGGAGGCGAAAGAACTGGGGACGTTTCCCAGGAAGCAAACAGGGGCCTGTGCCGGCCCGGTCATGGACCTGCGGACAGGCATAGTCGCCGAAGGAATCAACGGCAAGGCCACCAACATCATCCCGCCGGACCGCGTCCACCCGACCATCGCGGCCCGATACGGCGAAATCGGCGATCCCCCACCGGGACCGGACCACCCGCTCGGGCACGCCGAGGTCAAGGCAGTCAACGAGTTGCTCTGGGAGCGGCAGAAGCGAGGCCTTCCCGACGGGGAGGAAGCACTCGCCGACATGATCGCCTCCATCGAGTTCCCGTACCTGAACCACATGAAGACGGGGCTTCCCGTACGGCCGGCGGCTTTCTGCGTGAACTGCCACCATATGCTTCACGGTGTGGACAGCCTGCACGGCAGGTTCACGGGCACCCCGCCGACCGATGACAATTGGATCCCGCAATGACTCCGGTACCACGAATCGACATCGACGACCCCGAGGTCGATATGGATTACGAACAACGTCTGCTGTATCGGGGGCGCCCCTTCACCGGAGAAGTCGAAGAGCGCTCAGGCGGTGTTGTCATCAGTCTGGACTCGTACGTCGACGGCCTCCAGGACGGTCCCAGCCGCGAGTGGTACAAGGACGGCACCCTTCGCTCCGAGGCGACGGTACGCAAGGGGCGCCCGGTCGGAGTCGCCAGGGAATGGCACCCCAACGGCACGCTCGCATCGGAACAGGTGTTCGCCGAGAACGGCCTGACCATGCTGCAGGACTTTCACTGGGACGAGAACGGGCAGCCCACCAGGACTTGGCGGAAAGAATCTGATTGACCCTTCCGGGCATCGGCGTCGATGGCTCCGAGGTGCGTTCCGACCGCGGAGAGCGCCAGACCGACCCCAAGGACATGCTGTGATCACCACCCCTCGACGCGCTGTAGAGGAACTCTCGGGACGGTACTGAGTGATGTCGACGCTCCTCCGCTCTCCGAGAGAGTGCGCGTCATGGACGTGGAATCTCGAAGAGTTCGCGCCCCCGGGCCTGGAATCCGCGCTGTCCGTCGCCGCTCGGATGTCCGCCGTTCTGCGTGAAGGCGAGCTCCTTGCACCCGAAAGCCTCGAATGGGACTGGTTCGTGGACGGCAGCGGCGGCACCGGGCTCATCACTCGCATGTCACTCCTGGGGCCGATCGACGACGAGGAGGTACCTCTGCGCGTCGCACGGAGCCGCCCTGTGGGCTTCCCCGACGCCCAGGTCGGGAGCATCCTCGTCGTGGGTTCCGGGACCTGGATCGACGCGAGCGGGGAGAAGCGCGGGGAACACCGGCTGGTCGAGTTGACGGTGTCGCCCGATGCGCCCGGGATCTGGGCTGAACTGGCCGTCTTCCACGACATCTGGGGCCCCTTCGACTTCCGGGGCCTGCGGCATCCGGAGGTCGAGGAGCAGAACGCCCCGCGCCTCGCGGTGGCCCTTCAGACGCTCGACGCCCTGCTGGGGGTCTGCGCCGAGCCCGGCGATCCGACATACTTCGGCAGCGCCCAGGGCCACGGCGTCAAGGCCCCGGATGAGCTCGACGGCCGGGGCCCGGACCTGACCGACCTACTCTGAGCTGCGGTGTCCGAGGTGTCACAGAGGGAACCGGTCGGGGAGGCCAGGAGATGGCATCCCAACGGCACCCTCGCGTCCCTGCGGATCACGACCGGGGACGACCACCGCCTGCTCGCGGAATTCGAGTGGACCGAGGCCGGTGAGCGGATCCGTGGGCACGATGCCGTCGGACTCGACCTGAGCGGCGTCGACCTCACCGGCGTCAACCTCTCGGAAGGCTGGTTCACCGATGCGAAGCTCGTGGGCGCCAGGCTCGTCGAGGCGGACCTATACCGCTCCGACGCTCAGGGCGCCGACTTCTCCGGGAGCGATCTGTCCCGTGCCTCGCTCGTGCGCGCGAATCTCGACGGCGCCGTCCTGCGTGGTGCGGTACTCGACGGTGCGGACCTCGTCAAGGCGTCACTGTGCGAGGTCGACGCCTCGGGCGTGTCCCTGCGCGGGGCCCGCCTCATGGGCGCGTCACTCCTGGACGTCGATCTTCGCGGGGCGGATCTTGCGTACGCCGTTCTGCGGGAGAACTCCTTCAAGGTAACGCTTGATCGGGCGACGCGGGTGGAGGGGCTTTCGGGGACTGTGTTCGGCCCGGTTCGCGTAGTCGGTCCGGAGGGGGTCCGCGAGGTCGGCGGTGCGGAGTTGGAGGAGTGGGTGGGCATCCGCGGCGGTGGCATTCAAGTCCGAAGGGGGCGGCGGGATGCGGCCCGGGGATGACGCGGTGACGGCTCGGATCGACATCGACGCCCCCGAGGTCGACATGGACTACGGGCAGCGCCTCCTGTATGGGGGGAAGCTGTTCACGGGTGAGGCCGGTCGGCCGACAAGGAGTTGGCGCCTGGACACGTGGCTGGCGGCGGGCGACCTGCCCGACGTCTTCCGGCGGTTCCAGCGGTGGGCCGTGTCCGACCCCAAGGACATCGGGCTCCAGACCGAGGACGTCCTCACCAACGGCGAACGCCGGGACCGGGCCGACTCCGTCCACTTCCAGGTCAACCCCCGGGCCGCGGGCAACGGCGCGTTGATGCGGGCGGCCACCTCCGCCGTGTACTTCGCGCGGCAGAGGCGGGAGGCGAGCATGGACGCCGGGCGGCGGCTGTCCGCGCTCCCGCACGGGGACCCGGCGGCGTGGGAGGGCACGGCCGTCCTCCACGCTGTGTGGCGGAGCTGGGGGAACTCACCGCGTAGAGCCGTCCGGTGCGCCGGGTTCGGCGATATGCGCTTGCGTCGGGCCGGTCGTCCGAGGCAACGTCTGCGGCCGGCCCAGAAGGCAGGAAGAGGACCATGCGGAGCGATGACGTCGATCACGAGCTGATCCGGGCTGCGGCGCACGTCGCCCGCACCCGTTGTCAGGGCGACAACCACACCATGGCCGCGGCGGCCCGCGCCAGGGACGGTCGGATCGTCACCGCGGTGAACGCCTATCACTTCACCGGGGGCCCCTGCGCCGAGCTGGTCCTCATCGGCGCGGCGGCCTCCCAGGGCGCCTACGAGCTGGACACGATCGTCGCCGTCGGGGACCGGGACCGTGGGGTCGTACCCCCGTGCGGCCGGTGCCGTCAGGTCCTGCTCGACTACTTCCCCACCCTCAAGGTCATCGTCGGCCAGGCCGACCGCCTCCGCGCCGTCCCCATCACCGACCTGCTCCCGGAGAGCTACATCTGGGCCGACCACCAGCTCGACACCGAGTAGCCCCGGCGTCCCCCGACCTTCAGCGCCGGGACCCGCGGGCCGCGCCTCTGAGGATCGGCCACCAAGGCCAGGCCCCCCTACAACGCCCGCAGCGCCGCCGCAGTGGCCCGCGTCAGCCCCTCCAGATACCCCTTCGGCAGCTTCGGCGTGCGCACCACCACCGACCGCCAGTACAGCGGACCGGAGATCAGATCCAGCGCGAGGTTCTCGTCGACGCCCTCGCGCACCTCACCCCGCGCGACCGCCGCCGCGACGATGCCCGTGGCGACGCTCTGCTGCCCCTCGCTCAGCGCCTTCTGCATGGCCTCGGCGATGTCGGGGTTGCGGGCGGCCTCCGCCTGGAGGTCGGGGATGATCTGGCCGGCCACCGGGTGCCGCAGGGCGCGCGACGTGACCTCGTAGAGCAGCCGGAGATCGCCCTCCAGGGACCCCGTGTCCGGCGTCGGCAGCCCCTGCACCGCCACGGCCGACACGAGGTCGAGCACGAGGTGCAGCTTGGAGCGCCAGCGGCGGTACACCGCCGTCTTGCCGACGCCCGCGCGCCGCGCGATCCCCTCGATGGACATCCGGGCGTAGCCGACGGCCGCCAGCTCCTCGAACACCGCCGCCCTGATCGCCTCGGTCACGTCCTCGCGGAGCACGGCCGCCCCGGCGGGCGCCCGGCGGCGCGGCCGGGGCGGCGGCTGGGCCGCGGAGGGGTCGGCGTTGGTCGTCATGCCGACCAGCATAGGGGCGTCACGACGAAACGGTTGCGTTCCGACGTCCGATCGGCTTACGCTCACGTAACGACGATACGGTCCCGTCCCGACGTAAGGGCCGGACAAGAGAAGTACCGAGAAGTGCCGAGAAAAGTAAGAGCGGCACCCGCCCCGCCC
>NZ_LIRK01000168.1 GCF_001419765.1 Streptomyces torulosus | reverse complement strand
CCTCACACCCCGTCGGCGAACTCCGCGAGCGTGGTGAAGTCGGCAGCGCGCAGCCCCAGCCGGGGGTCGATGTGCAGCAGCAGGGCGGGGGCCTTGTGGTGGACGGTCACGTGGGCGCGGTCCCGGCTGCCGAGTTCGTCGTCGACCCAGGCGAAGGGGCGTCCGGCGGCGTGGGCGACGAGGTGGCGGGTCTTCCAGAAGAGGCCCGAACCGTCGGTCCCGGGCGGCGGTGCACCGTCCGGCCACTCCACGACGGGCAACTCCGGCAGGCCGAGGACGGGAGCGATGAACGTGTTGGCCTCGCCGACCCAGGTCGTCGCCCAGGTCAGTTCGAACCGTGCGGCCAGGGCGCGGAGTTCGGGGCCGTGGGCCTCGTTGAGCCAGACCCGCAGCGGCTTCACCGCCGCCGGGGGCCGACCGGGGTGCCGGGCGATCCAGCCGTCCGGCTTCATCCGATAGGTGGTGTAACCGGCGGGCCGCCGCTCGGGCTTCGCGGCGTAGGGGTTCAGCGGCCCGTCCACGTCGAGGTAGAGGAGCGGCCGGATCGTCGTCATGCCCTCGCGCCCCTCCGAGGTCCGCACGGGGATGGTCGCGGCCGAGTCGTCGCCATCGTCCTCACCCGCACCCTCCCCCGTCCGCACACGGACCCTACGCGTCACGCGCCGCTGCCCGCCTGCGCGTTCTGCCACTGGGTGAGGAGTCGGCGGGTGCCGGCGGCGGTCGGGTGGGCGGCGCCCAGGGTGCGTTCCATCGCGGCGACGATCGCGGTCATGTCGTCGACGGCCGCCCCGTTGTCGGGGCCGGTGCGGTCGTAGCGCAGGATCGTGAGGGAGCTGCGGGCGATCAGGACGAGGTTGTGGTCGGCACCGAGGTGCTCGGTGCCCGCGGTGACGACGTCCTCGTACGCCGCCTCCGCCTCCTCGGTGCGGCCGTCCTGGCCGAGCCATTCCGCGAGGCACTGCCGGGCGGCCAGGGCGTCGGGGTGGCCGGGGCCGAGGACAGGGGTGATCTCTCCGATCAGTTCGCGTATCGCGGTGAGACGGTCGGGCAGGTTGCCCGTCTCGCCCCGGATCTGGAAGCTGAGCAGACGGGTCGAGAGGGTGTCGGGGTGGGCGGCGCCCAGGACGCGCGTCATGTCCGGCAGGACGGAGTTCAGCCGGTACAGGGCGATGTCGGGCCGTCCCCTCTGCAGGGACATGGCGGCCGACAGGGCGCGGGCGCGCAGTACGGCCGGATCGTCGCCGCCGAGGCGCAGCTGCGCCAGCGCCACCGGGAACGGCACCTCCCGGTTCGCCATCCGGACGAGGGCGACGACCGCCCCCAGGGAGATGAGCAGATGGACCCAGATCAGTCCGCCGATCGGTACGAACAGGGCGCCCACACCGGCCACCACGAGCCCGCCCACCGGCCAACGCCATGACTTCGACACTCGCTGCATTCGAACATCATTGCGGCCCGACAAGTCCGGCGGAAGAGCACGTAGTTGGCCGTTGGCGGCCACGTGGTCGACCACTGGTAACCGCGTAGCCGACCGCTCGTGAGCGCGTAGCCGACCGCTCGCGATCGTCGAGACGACCGCCGAGACGACCGCCGATGACCGTCGTCCGGTCCGCTCCCTCACCCCGCCCAGACGATCGCCTGCAACTCGCTGTAGGCGTGCAGGGCGTACGAGCCCACGTCGCGTCCCACCCCGCTCTTCTTGAAGCCGCCGAACGGCGCCTCCATGTTGCGGCCGACGGTGTTCACGCCGACGCCGCCCGCGCGCAGGCGTCGGGCCACGCGGAAGGCGCGGGCCACGTCTCCGGACCAGACGTAGTCGATGAGGCCGTAGTCGGTGGCGTCGGCGAGCCGCACGGCGTCCTCCTCGTCGTCGAAGGGGAGGACGACCACGACCGGGCCGAAGATCTCCTCCCGGACGACCCGCATGTCGGGGGTGCAGTCGGCGAGGAGGGTGGGGGCGACGTAGAAGCCCCGGTCGAGCGGCGGGCGTTCGCCGCCGGTGACCACGCGGGCGCCCTCCTTGCGGCCCAGTTCGACGTACGACTCGACGCGGTCACGGTGGGCCGCCGAGATCACGGGGCCGACGACCGTGCCCCGGGCGCGGGGGTCGCCGACCGGCAGACGGTCCGCGTACGCGGCGAGCCGCGTCACCACCTGGTCGTAGACGCCCCGCTGGGCGAGGACCCTCGTCGGCGCGGTGCAGATCTGTCCGCTGTAGAAGGAGAAGGTGGTGCCGATCCCGGCCACCGCCGACGGCACGTCCGCGTCGTCGAAGACGATCGCCGCGCCCTTGCCGCCCAGCTCCATCAGCTGGCGTTTCATGTCGCGCCCGCAGACCTCCGCGATGCGCCGGCCGACCGCCGTGGAGCCGGTGAAGCTCACCATGTCGACGTCGGGCGAGTCCACGGCCGCCTCGCCGGCCCGCGGGCCGGTCCCGCTCACCACGTTCACCACACCGGGCGGGATCCCGGCCTCCTCCAGGGCCTCCGCCATGCGGTACACGGACAGGGGGTCCTGGGGCGCGGGTTTCACGACGACCGTGTTGCCCATGGCGAGGGCGGGCGCGATCTTGCCCGCCGGGTTGGCCCACGGGTTGTTGTACGAGGTGATGCAGGTGACGACGCCCACCGGCTGCCGTACGGCGAGGGCGCCCATCACGGCCGCCCGTCCGAACGGGCCCGCCTCGTTGACCTGGGGGGCGATGGGTTCCTCCGTCGGTTCCGGCCGGGCGTAGCGCTGGAAGCGGGCGGCGGCCACAGCGACCTGCATGCCCCGCGCGGTGCCGGTCGTCGCGCCGGACTCGGCCCCGGCGAGGTCGGCGTACGGGACGAGCCGGGCGCGGATCAGCTCCGCCGTGCGGGCCAGGACGGCGGCCCGCTCGTCGGGGGAGGTGCGCGACCACGCGCCGAGGGCCTCGCGGGCCGCGGCGGCGGCCGCGTGCACCTGGTCCCGCGAGGCCTCCGGCGCCAGCCCGACGACCTCCTCGGTGGCCGGGTCGATCACCTCGTAGTGCCCGTCGTCGGGCTCCATCCAGGAGCCGCCGATGAACAGCCGCTGCCGCTCCGGGGAGCCCGCCCCGGCGCTCACCTCGTGCTCACCGTGCGGGTGTCGCGGCCCGAGCGGAGCACCGTGCCGGGCACGGCCCCGGTCACCACGTCGTCGCGGATGGTCTCGACTCCGTTGACCCAGACCGCCCGCACGCCGAGGGCCTTGGAGTCCAGGCGTGGGCTGTCACCCGGCAGGTCGTGCACCAGGGTGGCCTTGCCGGCGTCGATCCGCTCCGGGTCGAAGAGGACGAGGTCGGCATGCCAGCCCTCCGCGATCCGCCCGCGTTCGCGGAGCCCGAACAGCCGCGCGGGGTCGTCGGTCAGCATCTTCACCGCCTGTTCGAGGCCGACGAGCTTCCGGCCGCGCAGACAGTCCCCGAGGAACCGGGTGGTGTAGGGGGCGCCGCACATGCGGTCCAGGTGGGCGCCTGCGTCGGAGCCGCCGAGGAGGACGTCCTCGTGCCGCCAGGTCTCGGCGCGCAGCGCCCAGGACGCGGGGTCGTTGTCGGTGGGCATGGGCCACAGCACCGTACGGAGGTCGTCGGCGGCGCAGATCTCCACCAGGCAGTGGAAGGGGTCCTGGCCGCGTTCGGCGGCGATGTCCCGCACGACCCGTCCGGTGAGGCCCTCGTTCGCGGCGCTGTAGGTGTCGCCGATGACGTACCGGCCGAAGTTGGCGAGCCGGCGGAAGACGCCCGCCTCCTTGCTCTCGGCGCGCCGCAGCAGTTCGGCGCGGACCTCCGGGGCGCGGAGCCGCTCGATCCGCTCGGGCACGGGCAGACCGAGGACCGGGCCCCAGCCGGGGATCAGGTTGAGCGCGCAGAACGTGCCGAGCGACATGTTCATGGGAGTGAGGATCGGCATGGTCAGGGCGACCACCCTGCCGCCGGCCTTGCGGGCCCGCTCGCTGGCCTCCAGCTGCCGCGGCACCCGCTCGGGGACGGCCGCGTCGATCGTGAGGACGTTCCAGTTCAGGGGGCGTCCCGCGACCGAGCTCATCTCGACGAAGAGGTCGATCTCGTCGTCGCTGAACTGGTTGAGGCAGCCCGCGACGATCGCCTCGATCTGGGTGCCCTCGTGCTCGCCCACGGCCCTCGACAGGGCGATCAGCTCGGCCGGCCGGGCGTGCCGGGACGCCACCGGGCTGCCGTCGCCGTCGCTGTGCGAGGAGGACTGGGTGGTCGACAGGCCCCAGGCGCCCGCCTCCATCGCCTCGTGCAGCAGCCGGACCATGTCGGCCAGTTGTGCCTCGGTGGGCTGCCCGCCGATCGCGTCCGGCCCCATCACGTACCGGCGCAGCGCGCAGTGCCCCACCATGAACCCGGCGTTCACCGCGATCCGCCCGTCGAGGGCGTCCAGGTACTCGCCGAACCCGTGCCAGTTCCAGGGCGCGCCCTCCTCCAGCGCGACCAGCGACATCCCCTCGACCTTGGACATCATCCGCCGGGTGTAGTCGGCGTCCTCGGGCCGGTCGGGGTGGAGCGGCGCCAGGGTGAATCCGCAGTTCCCGCCGGCGACCGTGGTCACCCCGTGGTTGAGGGAGGGTGTCGCGTACGGGTCCCAGAACAGCTGCGCGTCGTAGTGGGTGTGCGGGTCGACGAAGCCGGGGGCGAGGACGAGCCCGGCCGCGTCCTCGGAGGTACGGGCCTGTTCGGTGACGGTGCCGATGACGGCGATACGGCCGTCGCGCAGGCCGACGTCGGCGGTGTAGGCGGCCGCGCCGGTTCCGTCGACGACGGTCACGCCTTGGATGACATGGTCGAGCATGCCTCGCTCCTTCCGGGTACTGGTGACTGGGTGGGTGCCGCCCGTGCCGCCCGTGCCGCCCGTGCCGCCCGTGCCGCCCGTGCCGCCCGTGCCGCCCGTGCCGTCGGGGGCAGCCTCACCCGGCCGCCCGGAACCGCGACGTCCGGTGCACGGGGTCCGTGTCGATCTTCGGGATGACGTGCTCCCCGACGAGCCGGATCGTCTGCAGCGTCTCCTCCTTGGGCACCCCCACCGGCAGCCCGAAGCTCAGCTGGTCCGCGCCGGCCTGCTCCCACCGCTTGCACTGGGTGAGGACCTCGTCCGGGTCCCCGCAGATCAGCAGTTCCTCGGCGATGAGCAGCTCGATGAACTCCTCGTCGTACGGCGGCAGCGTCTCGGGCCACACCGGGAACCCCTCGGGGCGCGGGAACGTGTCGTGGTAGCGGAACACCAGCGACGGCAGGTAGTGCAGGCCGCCCTCCACGGCGATCCGTACGGCCTCCTCGTGCGTCGGCGCGCAGATCGCCGTGGTCGTCACCATGACGTTGTCGTTGACGAAGTCCCCGATGGGTTCGGCGTCGACGACCGCGGTCTTGTACTGCTCCAGCACCCACTCCATGTCGGAGACCTTCTGCACGCTGAAGCCGAGCACACCGAGCCCCTTGCGCGCGGCCATGGCGTACGACGGCGGCGACCCGGCGGCGTACCACATCGCCGGGTGGGACTTCCCATACGGCTTGGGCAGGATCTTGCGCGGCGGCAGCGACCAGTGTTTGCCCTGGAAGCCGACGTACTCGTCCTGGAGCCACATCTTGGGGAACTCGGCGATGGTCTCTTCCCAGATCTCCTTGGTGTAGTTCATGTCGGTGACGCCGGGGATGAACCCGAGGATCTCGTGGGAGCCGGCGCCGCGGCCGCTGCCGAACTCGAAGCGGCCCTCGGAGAGGTGGTCGAGCATGGCAACCTTCTCGGCCACCTTCACCGGGTGGTTGACCTGGGCGAGCGGGTTGAAGATGCCGGAGCCGAGATGGATCCGCTCGGTGGCGTGCGCGAGGTAGCCGAGGAAGACGTCGTTGGCGGAGAGATGCGAGTACTCCTCCAGGAAGTGGTGCTCGGAGGCCCAGGCGTACTTGAAGCCGGACGCGTCCGCCTGGATGACGTACTCGGTCTCCTCCATCAGCGCCCTGTGCTCCGCGAGCGGGTCGGTCTCGGCCCGCTTGCCCACGTACCCCTGTACAAAGAGCCCGAATTCCACGGAGGTTCACCGTCCCCACAGCCCGTGGCCGCGCCGGCGGCACAGCCTTTCTGACGAGGCGTCAGATTCTGATACGGCCGACTGTTCCACCGGCCCCGTGGAGCGTCAATAGCTGATGGACTGTCAGCAGGAGTTCAGAGGAGACTGACCCCGGCGAGCCATCCGCCGTCGACCACGAAGGGCTGACCGGTGATGTACGACGAGTCCTCGCAGGACAGGAACAGCGCCAGACGGGCCACCTCCTCGGGCCTTCCGATCCGGCCGAGCGGGATTCGCTTGCGGTAGAGCTTGTCGACGGTCTCGGCGGACACCCCCTCACCCGGATCGGTCATCGCGGTGTCGACGGCACCGGGACAGACGGCGTTGACCCGGATGCCCTTGCGCGCCAACTCCAGCGCGGCTACCCGGGTCAGGCCGACGATGGCGTGCTTGGTGGCGGCGTAGGCGCCGACGTACGCCATGCCGGTCAGGCCCGTGTACGACGCGGTGTTGACGATGGTGCCGCCGCCGGCCGCCTCGATCTCGGGGGCGAGGGTCCTGATCCCGAGGAAGACGCCGACCTGGTTGACCTGCACGACCTGCATGAACTCGTCGAGGGAGGTGTCGACGAGAGCGTTGAAGCGCAGGACTCCGGCGTTGTTGACCAGCCCGTCGACCCGGCCGTACGCATCCTTGGCGGCGGCCGCGGCGGCCGTCCAGTCCTCCTCGCGACCCACATCCAGATGGACGTAGAGGGCGCCGATCTCCTTGGCGAGGGCCTCGCCCTGGTCGTCGAGGACGTCGGCCACGACGACCCGCGCCCCTTCCTCCCGGAACAGCCGGGCCTCCTGTTCCCCCTGCCCCCGTGCGGCGCCTGTGACGAGGACGACACGTCCGTCGAGCTTGCCCATGTGGACTCCCTTCGCGCGGCGTTGGCCGAGGTCAGCGTACCGCTGAACTGACGATCCGTCAGGTACGCACAGACCGCTTGCATATGCGACTCAAGTAACCCGCCAGTAGGGATATTTGACTCTGTCGAGAGTCTTTGCAGAGCCCAATAATCCTCCATCGGAAGGTAAAGCCCCCCCCCAAGGAGTGAACGCAAGATGGCGAAGAGGCGGTTCAAGAACAAGAAGGTCCGGTACGTCGCGATCGGAGCCTCACTCGTGACGGGCGCGGCCGCTGCCGCCGTACTGCTTCCTTCGGCCAACGCCGCCGAGGAACGGACCCCGGAGCAGATCATGGGGATGTGCGAGAGGACTGCCGTCCTGAACGGGAAGAAGCAGTCCACCGCTGATTTCGGAGGAGGGCTCGGAGACGGCTTCCTGTCCGACACCTGTGATTTCGTCGAGACCAAGTTCGAGACATTCGACGGACCCACCGAGAAGGTGACCGTCGACTTCCCGAACTGCGAGCCGAACGCCACCGCGCCGGCGAAGGTGACGACCGAGTTCTCGAAGGCGGTCGGCCAGGGTCAGGGCAAGTACACCGTCACCCAGCAGGGCGCGCTCGGCGGCCTGTTCGGCGCTCTCAGCGGCTCCTGGGTGAAGCACAAGGGAACCCTGGACATGACCGTCAAGACGGCCACGGCCAGCGAGTCGGAGCAGCGGGAGGTGCCCGTCGGCAAGGTCATGCACGTGACGTTCACGCCGAAGATGCAGCGCATGACAGGCGAATGGCGCGTGCACATCGACGCCCGCGAGGCGACGACCGTCACCAACGCCACCCCGGAGCAGAACTTCGTCGCCGAGGAGGTCGTCGAGGGTCCGGTGATCCTGGCGGGCGCCGCGGGCACGCCCGGACTCGCGGACGGCACCTCCAAGGTCGTACTGGAGGACTGCTGACCGGCACCGGCCGGCCTCCCTCATCCGAAGACACCCCCACGGGATCCGCACCGCCTCCCCCCTCCCGACGGTGCTCCCC